>JAFSID010000034.1 GCA_017439965.1 Clostridia bacterium
AGGAAAAAATGCTCCAGAATGGACAAACCGAAGCCCGTCAGCGTACGAGCGTACGGTAGTGGCGAGGTTTGTTCAGAGCCAAAAACATATGATTTATTCGAGAAAACTCATTTTTGAGTTTTTACCTTAATATTTATCTGTTTGATAAACAGTCTCATTTGCTTATGCTTTCTTGTTTTTGGCGGTCTGGACTTTTTTTACATCTCCTTTTTTGTATTTCTGCGGTGGAACGCCCACCTTTTGCTTGAAGCATTGTGAAAAGTAGGCAGGTGAGGAAAAGCCGAGGGAGTCAGACACCTCGGAGACACTCCTTCCGCTTGCCAGCATTTGCTTTGCGTAATGAAGCTTCATATCAATATAGTAGGCGCGGACACCCTTGTCCGCATATTCCGAAAAGGCTTTTTTTAGGGTTGTGAGACAAACTCCGCAATGCTTTGCCAGCTCGGGAACGTTGATATCACGGCTTAAATTTTCAGCCATAAAATTGACGGCGCTCTTATAAACTTCCGATAATCCGACACTTGAGCTTTCGGTATTTCCTTCCCGTTCGGAAAGCCTTATAAAAAAAGCTTCTGTAAGTCTTGTAAGTGCCTCACCGTCAGAGGTCATAATCAGTCTCGCGAGAGAAAGGTCGTCTTCGTTCAAGGTGTATACGGCACTGTCTCCTGACGGGAACGTATCTGAGTCGAGGTCAAATTCAAGTGACAAAAGCCTTGCACCGCTCGGTGATATGACACGGCTGGTATGGAAAACCCCCGACCGCCATATTGCAAATTGACCGCTCTCTACGTTGTAAACGTTATCTCCACAGGTAAGCTCAATTTTGCCTTCAAGCAATATATTTGCTTCGGATTTACCGTGACGGTGACCCTCAAAGCGAAAATCCGAGTCTTGAACAAGGTGTCGGAGACGGTAATAATTAATTATTTTCATTTATTCTCCCAAATGACTAAAATATAAAATTTTATGACGAAATTTCTATTTACTGTTTATAATTTATATTATAGTATATTTATAGCGATATTGCAACAGATAAGGAGAAATTTATGATAAGCTATTGCACTTATAAAAATTATCTTGCAAAATACGATGATTCAGCTAACACCTTGACGCTTGTTCATACACCTACGGGAGCAACCTCCGAGCTTGTAATCGACGGCTTGTATCTCGACGGTGAAAAAACGATTGAGATGAGCGAGTTTTCCCGATGCGGTGTGAGTCACACCTTTGACTCGGAGAATGCCGTGAGAGATATGATGCTGACCTTTGTACCCGGTGAGACGGAAAAGGATATGCCGACCTTTCAGATTGGTGTCACCGTATCCTCAAAGCAGATAAGAGTACAGTTTCACGAGCTTCGTCAGTACAGAATTATAGTTAACGGGAAAATTCTTAACGGTAATTCGGATGATTGCTTTGCTATGAATTTAAAGGATACTCCCACCGAGGCAATAAGATGTGCCATAGGTCCTGCGGTGTCTCTTTACGACAACGGAATATACAACAAGACCACCGACAGCGCATGCTCAATCATTGGTTGTAAGGATTTTAAGCTTTATTACGATTGGGAAGAAAAGCTCTATAAATTCAAAATGAGCACAATCACCGAGGGTATTGCCGAAATAATTCTTTTTAAGGTTAAAGAAAACATTCTTGCTGACAAATACGATATTGATTTTGTTCCGTTGAAAAAGCGCGGTAATTATAAAACCCTTCCTGCAGGTTGGATGACCTGGTATTCCGTAAAGTTCGACGCCTGCGAGGATAAGGTGCTTGAAAACGCTCGCTTTCAAGCTGAGCACCTTAAGGATTTTGGCGCAAATACAGTATGGGTAGATTGGGAATGGTGCCATAAAAAGTATGAGAAGGAACGCTTTGACGGAGTGGATAACTTCAACCCCGACCCTCAAAAGTATCCTCACGGACTCGGCTTTGTTGCCGATGAAATCAAGAAGTGCGGAATGACTCCTGCGCTTTGGCTTGGCTTTACCAACGACCAGTGCTTTACAGAGTATGAAAAGGAGCATCCCGAAATAAGCCTTGCTCATTGTGATACGTGGAGCGGTAAGTATTATTACGATGTGACTCATCCCGAATATCTCAACGGATATTTGCCCAAGGCTGTACAGCAGGTCAAGGATTGGGGATACGAGGCAATAAAGTTTGATACGCTTCCCAATTGTATTTTTACTCACGAGCGCTTTCACGAAAATATGCTCAATCCCGATATGACTACCTACGAAGCATTCCGAGGTCTTGTAAAAAGGACCAGAGAGCTTCTCGGTGAGGATTTCTATATGCTCGCTTGCGGCGGATATATATCGTCGATTCTGTGGAGCGCAGGTGTATTTGACGCCTCCCGTATCGGTCCCGATTTGTTTACCTGGGAAAAATTTGTGATGACGATAGGGCGTATCCGTCTTTACTATCCGCTTCACAACATAGCACTTATAAACGACCCAGATAACGTAGTTCTTCGCGATGAATACAGCGACTATAATCAAGCGCTTTCGAGAATAAGCGTCGTTTCGCTTCTCGGACTCCCCGTAACCTTCGGGGATGACCTTCCAAAGCTTCCCGAGGAGAGACTTGATTTGTTGAAGAGAGCCTTGCCTATAATGGACGTGCATCCTACCGACTTTAATAAAGCTACCTGCGACGGCAAAACCCAACTTATATGCCAAAAGATTGCAATGCCGTTTGAAGAATATCTCGTTGCAGGCATTATGAATCTTGCCGAAGATACAACGGTCAGGGATATAAGCTTCAGAGACGGACTCAGGCTTGAGGATGGCAAATACCTTGTTTACGATTATTTCAGGGATGAATTTCTCGGAATTGCAAGCGAAGGTATGGAGATTACTCTTGAGCCTTATGAAACGAGAGTTTTGTGCTTCAGACCGCTTCTCGACCGTCCGCAGATAGTAAGCACCTCAAGACATATGTCTCAGGGCGTTGCCGAGCTTTTAGCGGTTGAATGGAATAACAACAGCCTGAACGTAAAGGCTGAGCTTGTAAAAGGAGATGAATATAAGCTTACCTTATATCTCCCGAGCGGATATATGCCAACCGAATGTACTGACGGAGTTCTTTGTGTAAACGGAAATATTGCCACCCTTACGTTCAATCCCGTTGAAAACGGTGAATACGGTTTTACAATTAAATTTTAAAAAAATTAAGAGGCTCGTCTGAGCCTCTTAATTTAATGTTACGTGTTGTGTGCAAAATTCACGCTCGGTCTCGTCGTGAGTTGCGATGAGCAGGGTCTTGCTTTGGCAAAGCTCTCCCACAAGCTCGATCGCATTACGCCGTGCGTCCTCGTCAAGCCCCGTGAAGGGCTCGTCAAGAATTACGTTTTGTGACGGTGCAAGCAAGGTGCGTGCAAGTGCAGCACGGCGCTTCATACCTCCCGATAATTCATCGGGATAAGCGTTATTTTCACCCTTTAAGCCAAGTCTTGAAAGTATTTCCTCTGCCGAATACTCACCGCTTTCCGCAAGCCGAACGTTTTCCAGCACCGTAAGATTTGGAAAAAGTCTGTCCTCCTGAAACATATACGCAAGCCTTCCGTTTACCTGAACGGTACCGCTTTCAGCTTTTTCAAGACCTGCAATAAGTCGGAACAGAGTTGTTTTTCCCTTCCCCGACGGAGAGGAGACCGAATAAAAAACGCCGTCGGAAAACTCTTGGGAAAAGCCGTTGAATATAACCTTGTCGGGATAGGAGAAATGAAGGTCGCGAATTATAATGCTCATTTTCTTCTCCTTTCCTTAAGAAGCAACAGAGCTCCTTTTTCAAAAATAAGACTTAAAACGATTACCACCGCCGTCCACGCAAAAAGCGACGGCGTTTCAAGGTAGATTCTCGTCTCGTGAATTTTAAGCCCTATGGACTCGGGCGGTGTACAGAGCACCTCTGCCGCGATTCCCGCCTTCCAGGAAAGTCCTATACAGCTTTTCATACCCGATATAAAGCTCGGCATAAGAGACGGTAACCAAAGCACCCTCCACCTTTTTGCAAGGCTGAGTGAGTATACCGTGCATACCTCGGATAAATTTTTGTCAATTCCGTCAATAGCGCGCGAAACGTTTGCGTAAAGTATCGGAACGGCAATGAGCGCCGAGGTGACCGACGGTACGGGACCCTTGCCTATAAGTATTAATAAAAGGACTATGAAGGAGGCAACGGGAGTCGTTTTGACAACCGTCATTATCGGTGCGGTAAGGTACTTTAAAAACGGAAGAAAGTGTCCTCCGATTGCAAGAAGCGTACCTATCGCAATGCCGATGACAGCGCCTAAAAATATTCTGCCGACCGAGCCTAAGCAAATCTTTAAAAACTCCGTTTCCCGAATAAGCAGGGCAAGGGTTTCAAGGGTGTCGAGAGGAGAGGGAAATACGAGTGCGGAATCAATTTTAACTGCCGCAATATGCCATACTGCTATCCAGAAAAGTACGGATAGCAGTATGAAAAATGCGTGTTTGGTTTTATTTGTTTTCATAGTAGAAGTCTGCATCGGGAAGCGTTCCGCCTACCGCTGCGGGATTGAAGGAATGAAGCACCTCGAGGAAGCCCGAAAGCTTTTCGGAAAGTCCGAGATTTGAATCGTAGTAGCAGATGTGACAGTTAGGGAGAGCCTTCTTTGCAACAGCCGCCGCAGGAACGATTCCGAGGGATGCGATTACGTCGGGAGCATCCTCGGCGGTGGTGATATATTCAACCGATTCACTGTACTCCTTGAGGAAGTCCTTTACACTGTCGGGATACTTTTCGATAAACTCGGTTCTTGCTACGATACAGCCCTGAACGAGTGCGCTGTCGGGCGCAATCTTCTTCCATTCTTCCGTGAGGTCGAGCGCCTTTACAAGCTTGTCGTTCTTGGTCATAGTTGTGGTTACGTTGGGCTCGGGGAGCATACCGATTTCAATCTCACCCGTTGCCATAAGAGTTGCAAGCTCTGCGTGCTCGGTGTAGAAATTGAGGGTTACGTCCTTATCGGGATCAATGCCGTTTTCAGTAAGGATATAACGGAGAATGTATTCGGGAGTTGAGCCCTGACCCGTTGCGCCGATTGTCTTACCTCTGAGGTCCTCAACCGACTTTACTGTGTCGGTGGAGTCGAGGATGTAAAGAACGCCCTCGGTGTTGATTGCAAGCACCTTTATAGCGCCCTGAGTCTTGTTGTAAAGAACCGATGCAACGTTGGTGGGGATTGCGGCAATGTCAACGTTGTTGGAGATAAGGGCTGCCTGAACGTCAGCGGGAGCGGAGGAGATTTCAAGCTCATACTTTGCGTCGGCGTCACTTATAAGCTTTGCCATACCCATACCCGTCGGACCCTTG
The DNA here is from genome assembly GCA_017439965.1 of Clostridia bacterium. GTDB lineage: Bacteria > Bacillota > Clostridia > Oscillospirales > SIG627 > RGIG6353. The sequence continues at coordinate 5,344 of JAFSID010000034.1, forward strand.
AGCGCGGTTACACGGGTCTTTTCCGCAACGAGTCTTTCGGGCTCGTTTTCCACAACATCGTTTTCTTTTTCAACGGGGTCGTTTTCGGTTGCATTTTCCGTGCAGGAAGCAAATGCAAAAACAAGAAGTAAAAGTGTGAGAGTGATTGCGATCAGCTTTTTCATAATATTACCTCATTTCAACAGATATATTTTTTTGCCGTCCTTCGATATCACACCGCTTTCCTCAAGAGAGCCGAGCGCTCTGTAAAGAGAGGCTCTTCCGACTCCGAGGGCGGAGGAGAGGGAGGACATGGACATTTCAATAAAGGGGTGTTCATCGCCGACTTTTGCCGAGCTTTTGATATATTCAAAAAGCTTGTTTTCCGCGCTCGGCTGAGTGTATGTGTCGATTCTCGAGTTGAGATATCTCAGCTTTTCGCAGAGTAGCCTTGAAAAACGCTCGGCAAAAATCGGAGACGTACGAAGAGCGTTTAATACGAAGTCTTCCGTGAGCAGTAAAATTTCAGAGTCCTTTTTTGCAAGAAGGGTAGAAATGTACTGACCGCTTGTATCAAAGAGCGTTGCGATTCCCGTAATCTCACCAGAGAGAATGTTTTTGAGAAATACTCTTTTCCCACTTTCGCTCTTGTAGGCCTCAAGCGCTCCCGATATAACTATGACGAGAGCGTTGTTGACCTCAAGCTCTTCACCCGAGATAAGCTTTTTGATTGAATGCTCCCCGAGGGATACAAGTGCTTTGAGATTGTTTTCTTCAACTCCTGAAAATAAAGGAGTTAGCTTAAGATATTCAACGACTGACCTTGAAATTTTTTTCACATCCATTCTTGAAAGTGTCTCATTTGAGACAAATATATCATACAGTTAAACTTTTGTCAAGTACTTTTCAATAATTATTTTCCTTTCCGTGATTGGTTCTTATAAAAAACTTTTTAAATCCATTCTTATTGAACGGAAGGAAAGGGAAAAGGTAGCTTCTTTGGTCGGCGGTTTTGTTCAGGGCGAGGATAAGAACGAACGCCGCAGTATTTATAATCAGCCCCTTGAGTCCTGCAAGCCTTACGCAGATTATCATTGACATTCTCCAGAATTTGTAGCAGTAGCCTATTTCGTAATTTGTCGGTATAAAGTTTGCGATAGCGCAGATTGACGAGTAGAGAATTGCTTGCGGTACAAACCATCCCGACTGTATTGCAAAGTCACCAAGGAGTAAACCGCTGACTACACCGAGAGAATTGGCAATGGTGTTGGGGGTATTGAGTGATGCAATCTTAAGGGCGTCAACCGTTATTTCAATCATTATGAGCTGTATCCATATCGGCACACTGCACTCGGGTAGGTCTGTTATAAAGCCGAGAGCTTCGGGAAGCGGTATTTTGCCCATCGTTAACAGCAGCCATACGGGTGACAGGAATACCGAAAGAAGCGAGATTGATATTCTGATTATACGAAGATAAGAGCCCGTAAGAGGCGGGAAATAGTAATCGTCGGTTTCCTCGATAAAATCGTATACCGTGATTGGAAGAAATATTGCAGTCGGAGTCGTGTCACACAAAATCATTATTTTTCCTTCAATCAACATTGATGCCGCCGTGTCGGGTCTTTCAATAAACCTCACCTTCGGGAAAGGGTTTAACCGTCGAAGCTTAGTTCTTCCGAATAGCTCCTCGGACAGCGTTTGCTGTGTCAGAGTCAGCGACCTCAAGGTCATTTTTGAAAGGCGGTCTCTTATCATCTCAACGCATTTTTCATCCGCCTTGTCACGCATATATCCGAGCATTACCTGAGTTTTCGTTTCACTGCCTATTTCAAAGCGTTCAAATGCGAGAGCGGTCGATTTTATACGCCGTCTGACGAGCGCCGTGTTTACGAGCAGGCTTTCTGAAAAGCCGTCACGGGGACCTCGCATAGTCTTGTTTTTCTCGGGCTCCTCAATACTTCTCGTCGGGTATTTTTTAGTATCGAGTATAAGCGCCTCTCCGAAGCCGTCAATTATTAAAACGCTTTGCGCCGACAGAATTGCCGTGATAAGCGTATCAAAATTATTGGACGCTTTATAATCGGTAAAAGGAATGTATTTTTCGGCAAGCATCCGAATCGTCTTACATTCCTTTATTTCTCCGTCTGTAATTTTCAAAAGAGACGAATGTATTTTTACCATATTCTCCGTGTCAAGCATTCCGTTGATATGGCAAATGCAGGCATTTTTATTGCCTATCGCCAATCGGCTTTTAATTATATCCGCAGAGGTATCGCTCGGAAATATTTTGCAAAGCACCTCAAGGTTTTTATCAAATCCGTCATACAGTATTTTATTCATAAAAAAATCCTTTGACTATACTTTTTTAATAGTATAACCAAAGGATTTGATTTAATTAAACGTCCTGACGGCAGTATTCCTTCCGAGCCTTGCGAAGATATAATCTGTAAATGTATCCTTGGCATCCTCCGTATAGCATATTGCGTCAAAGGTGCTTACAAGATAAAATCCGTCAAAGCTTTTTGCAGGATAATAATCACTGTCACCGATTATTATTGCGTTTTCGTATTCGGAAAGCATATCCGCGGAGGGAGTACCGCCAAGCGCTTGAATTATTGCAGTTTCGTTCACCGAATAAGAGATGTAACCGTCGCTCAATTCTACGTCTACACCCTCAACCTCAACGCCGTAATATTCTGCGATTTCAATTTCGGTGCCCTTAAGCTCGGTCTTTAATTCCTCAAGCTCGTCATAGGGGAGATAGGTGTCGATAGGCAGAAGGATTATTTGCTTGACCCGACAAGCGTTACAGATAGCACGAAGCTTCTTGCTCGGTAAATCCCCGTTAACGAAAAATACTGCGGTATCAAGGCGGTTAACGTTACGCCATATTAAAATGCTTTCGGTTGCCATTGTGGAAAAATCGTCGGTCACATATGACAAAAGTGTCTTGTGTTTGCCCTTTTCTATAAGCGTATCTCGGCAGGTTTCCGAGGTTGATACGGTTATATACGCAGTGTTCCTTTCTGCAAACGCAATGCCGTTCGTTATTATAAGGGTTATCGCGCTCAGCGTTAACATCAATACGAAAAGTCCCCTTGAGTTGCGGTAGAATATAAAACACAAAAGCAGTATAACGGCTGTTATTCCTGCAATGATATAAGCCGTTTCGGGAGAAAACGAATAAGGGTCGGGAATGATTTTTGCAAGCAATCCCGAGAAAAATACTACGGCGTTTGACAGAAGATTGCAAAGAGGCTTGATAACGCTTGCTGTGGGTAAAACGTGCATTACATACAGAAGTGTGTATATTGCAGACGTCGTGAGCAAGGCGTTGATGATAAATATAACGGTTATATTACCCACGAAGGAAAACGCCGATATACATCCGTAATAGATAAGCACGAGAGGGAAGGTTGCGGTTGTTGCCGAAAGCGTATTCGTTATAGCGAGTATCAAGGCGAGTAGGATCTCACGCTTAAGCTTTATGAGTATTTTCTTTCGTCTTTCCGTCGGAAGCTTTTCGGTGAAATAGCGTGTTTTCTTTACCTTTTTGACGATTGGAGAGCAGAAGGAGAGTATACCGAGAGTCGAGAAAAACGAGAGCTGTAAGCCGACGCTTGTAACCGACCACGGATTGCAGGATACGATGAATAAAAGAGAGGCGAAAAGAATTGTGAGAGAATCGTTTCTCCTCCGTATCAGCATTGATAGGAAGTATCCTATCATCATAATTCCCGCTCTCGTTATCGGATAGGAAAATCCCGTGAGCGCCATATAAAAAAGCGTTACCGCAATACATAAGACCGAAAGAAAATACTTATTGAACGAGCGTTGACTGAGTGTGGTGTACAGAGTCATAACGATGATTGACAAATGCATTCCCGAAACGGAAATCGTATGCAACAGCCCAAGCCTTTCGAAGTCTTCGTACAGCTCGGTGTCAACGGTGCCCGTTCCTATAACGAGCGCTGAAACAAAGCCCGAATTGTCGAGACGGTTTATTCCGTCAAGCGCTTTCTGTCTGAATTTATATATGGCAAGCTTTATGTGATCAGGCTTAATATTTGCTTTTTCTATGCCTTCCGCAGTTACCTTTGCAAATATTCCCTGAGCGGCAAGCTTGCTTCCCGTGTCACTCATAACAGAATCTCTGAAGGTTGAGCTGATTTTTCCGTAAAGCGTTATATAGTCACCCTCGCGCAATTCTCGGTCAAAGGCTCCAACGTAGCTGATTAGCTTGACCCTTGCCTCATCACGACCTATTCTTACCGTTTTCATATGAACTGTGGTGTAATTGGTCTTTTCTTCGATTCTTGTGATTTTTGCGGTGATTTCCCCTTCGTATCCGCTAAATGACCTTGCGGTATCAACGTTGACCTTATGTACGAAAAGAAATAAAGAGAAGGAGAGCGCCGTCAAGCCGATAATTAACGCAGGATAGAAAAATACTCGGCGTCGGGTGATTATCCATACCGCCACCGAGAGTGTAAACAGTGATAGTGCTACGACGAATAAGACCGTGCTGACCTTCAGCGGAAGCGTGATGCATATAATGTCAGCTAAAACGAATGCGATTACCGCTAAAATAAGAGGGCGCTTCATACTATCAGCGCATAATGGTGAATCGTCTTGTATTCACCCTTGATAAGCATTTCGTCAATACCCGTTCCCTCGAAGCTGAGACCGCATTTTTTTATTACCTTTTCCGAGGCTGTATTTCCGTCAATGACACGCGCTTCAACTCTATGCATTTCAAGGTCGTGCGTTGCGTAACGGATGATTTCCTTTACCGCCTCGGTAGCGTAGCCCTTGCCCTGATGCTCGGGATTTAAAACGTAGCCTATTTCGACCTTTTTATTTTCGGGGTCAAAGACAGAATAACCGCAGGTGCCGATAAATTTTCCCGTTGCCTTTTCCTCAAGTCCCCAATCAAAAAACTCTCCGCTACGGTATTTTCTTTGCAAAAATCTTATGTATCCGCGTGTGTATGCAATGCTGTCGTGCGCCGACCAGGTGAGATATTTTGACACCTCGGGATTCTTTGCGTAGGCATACATTCCCTCGGCATCCTGCTTTTTTATTCTTCGAAGTATCAATCTGTCGGTTTCAAGCGACCTCATATCTAAAAAATTCATTTTGCTCTCCTTAACGGTTGTTTTGCTATTATACAACGCTTTTCTCGGATTGTAAAGAGAAAAATCGGCACGGCTTATAAAAAACCGTGCCGAAATCCGTTACATACAGCAATATTTCTGCTTTACCGTGTCGATTTTATTCTGAGGTGCCGATTCGGTGGGATACCATCCGCGCTGAGACATCGTGTCAAACACCTCGTGCTGAATACAATGCTCGTCGTTGAGAATGTCCATAAATGCATTTTTTACAAGAGGACTTGCCGCTTCGTTTGCTACGGTGTTGTAGCCTCCCGTCATCATCTTCTGAGTGGAAAGCACGTCACCGATCATATCCTTGTCGCTGTAATTCTTTACACAATCTGCCATTTTTACGCCTCCTTTAGTTTAAGAGAGAGAGGAGCTTGTTGTAATGCTCCTGATGCTTTGATGCAATTGAATTGAAGCTTGCCTTGAGCTGAGCGTCCGAGGAAGCCTCTGCGTACATTTTGTTCTTTGCGATTGCGAGCTGCTCGGCGCTGAGCTGGTCCTCAACCGCCTGAAGCTCCTTGGTTGTGAGATTTGCCATACTGTTACCTCCTTTTGTTTGATACCTTTATTTTGCACAAGACGAGATTTTTTATTCCTGAATATTGCAAAATTTTCGATATTGGTATATAATTTTAATCAAGTATTAAAAGGATGTAATATTATGCTTTCTAAAAATTCGGTTTTAAAGGTTAAAATAGAATCAGTTTCAGGTGACGGTCAGGGTGTTGCGCGCGTTGACGGTCAGGTCGTTTTCGTGCCATATACCGCGGTGAATGACGAGGTTGAAATCGTTATTATAAAGGTTACTAAAACCTACGCCGTGGGTAAGGTGCAGAAGCTTTTGACCCCGTCCTCCTGCCGTGTTGATATTGACTGTGAGGCTTTTTTGAAATGCGGAGGCTGTGCCTTCCGTCATCTGACGCTTGACGAGGAGCAGAGAATCAAGACTCAAAGCGTTAAGGACGCAATGCGCCGTATCGGTGGAATTGACGTCGAGGTCAAGGATGCCATACTTACCCCGTACACCGCCTATCGCAATAAGGCTCAGCTTCCCGTTGCTGAGGATGAAAAGGGGCTCAAATGCGGATTTTTTGCGCCCTATTCACACAGAATAGTTGATAAAACCCTTGACTGCCTTGCAACTCCCGAAATCTTTTCGGATATTGCCCGTATGACCCTCGACTTTATGAGGAAGGAGCGTATTTCGGGCTATTGTGAGGAAAAGCACACGGGTCTTGTAAGACATCTGTATATGAGAATTAACAAAGAGGGAAGAGTGATGCTCTGTCTCGTTGTAAACGGTAAAGCGCTTGTCAGCCGTGAGACCGAAAAACGCTTTGCTGATTATATTACCTCCGCCTTTCCCGAAATCGTTTCGGTCTTCGTTAATGAAAATTCAAGGGTCACCAACGCTGTGCTCGGAGATAGCTTCAGGCTTATTTTCGGTCAGGATTACCTTGAGGACGAGCTTCTCGGCATAAGACTCCGTATGTCTCCCGATTCCTTCTTTCAGGTCAACCGAGAGGGTGCCGAGACGGTTTATAAAACCGCCTTTTCACTCCTCGAGGGCAAAAGCTTTGAAAACGTTTACGACCTTTATTGCGGTGTCGGCTCAATCGGTCTTTCGCTGTTTTCCGAGATTAAAAACGGAAATCTTAACGTGTCAGCCGAAAGGCTTTTCGGTATTGAAATCGTTGAAAAGGCGGCTGAATGGGCAAGACGTAATGCAGAGGCTAACGGAATAGAGGACTGTGATTTTGCCGCCGCCGATTCGTCGGATATTACCGAAATGGATTGGTTTGATAAATATCCGCCGTCACTCGTCATTCTCGACCCTCCGCGTAAGGGCACTACCGAAAGACTTTTGAAATATCTTTCGGATAAGGGCGTTTCGGATATTCTTTATATCTCCTGCAATCCTACCACCCTCGCCCGTGATATGTCCTATCTTTATTCACTCGGCTATTCAGCCAGCTTCGTTGTCCCCGTAAATCTTTTTCCTCGCACCTCTCACGTTGAGACGGTTGTTCTTTTGAGTAGGGAAAAGGCCGACGATTATGTTCGCATTTCTGTTCATACAAAAGATTTGAAAACGAGTATGAACTGACCGCAATCTTGAATTTGACTGGAGGTATTTTCGTGGAAAGATATCCTATTACAGAAAAAGATAAAGAACTAATCGAAATTGGCTTGCACGTTTTGGCAAATAATTTTGACGACGGCATTTACAACCACACTGTTGGGTGCGCGATTTTGTGCAAGAATGGGAATGTCTACAAAGGTGTAAACTGCGACGGCATTCACGGTTCTTGTGCTGAATACGTTACCATCGGTATTGCGATTTCAAATGGAGAGCGAGAATTCGATACAATCGTCGCTGTTCACGAGAAGCATCTTAACTGCGTTATTCCACCTTGCGGAAACTGTAGACAAATGCTATTTAAATATTGTCCTGACATTAAAGTGATTGTCAATGATGAAAACGGAAACCTTATTAAGGTTAGAGCTCGCGATTTGCTGCCGTTCGCTTGGGAGCCTGTAGTTTGTTAAATTCCAGCATGTCGAACTCATGGTAGATTTCCTACCTAAAGAAACAACACTCGAAACGGTTGTTTGCTTGAGTAGGGAAAAGGCCGACGATTATAGAAAGGAATAGAAAATGATTTCTGATGAAAGAAGCAGATACAAGTCTTGGAGCAATCTAAAGAAGCACATGAATGATTTGCTTTGCGATTCTCTCAAGGATAAAATTTCCTATTTCTACACCAGTTACCACGAGGTGCATAACGCCTACGGCAGAGCAACCATCAATTACTGTAAAAAAGAAATGGTAGCGTTTTCTTGGGTTGAAATGTACAAACAAGAACAAGAAGTATCTCAACTTTACCAAGAGGGAAAAAAGGTTTCCTACGGGGAATTGGAAAAAGGAAAATGGATGCCTGAGTGTAAACTGTGTGATGCTGATTTCATTAACTCCCTGACCATTTATCTCAAAACAGATATCGCAACATCCTTGAACTCTGACAATTATTTGCTGCGTGTGTTCGCATATATGGATAGACGAGTTGGAAAGAGAACGCTTATTAAAATTAAGGACGATGTAGAAAAACTGCCCGATTGGGTGAAACAATTCTATCGGATTCGTTGTGAG
>JAFSID010000035.1 GCA_017439965.1 Clostridia bacterium
CTTAATCAGTATTTCGGATTACTACCAAAAGGTAGCACATATTTAATTTTGAATTGAACCGCCGTGTGCCGAACGGCATGCACGGTGGTGTGAGAGGGCGATTAATTTCGCCCTACTCGATTTGGTTTAACGCTTTTATTTCTTAAACATACTTCCGAAGGCTCTGATAAGGCTGTGAATAGCGGGAGCAAGAAGTAGATTTACCGCAAGCTCAGCGATAAAGTTGATTCCCGCGCATCCGATTACAAGGAAATATACAAGGCTTTGACCACCGAGGAAGCCTGCCTCGGTAAGCGCCTCTCCGAAAAAGAGCAGACCGCCTGCAATGAAAATACCCGTGTTTACAACAGGAGCGGAGGCAGCCGCAAGAAATACGGCTACAAGCTCGTTTTTATTCCTGAGAGCCTTCCATACGATACCCGGAACGTAGCCCGCAAGCGTTGCCTTGACAAGACATACGAGAACCGTGAATACGGGCTCGTACTGAATAAGCGTTGCGGTGAAGAAGTCCTGAGCCGTTACACCTGCAAGCACGGTCATAACACCGAAGGTCAAGCCGAGAAAGGCACCGATCGAAGGCCCGAGAGTAAGTGCGCCTACAACGATTGGCAGAAGCACGAAGGAGAAGCTTGTTCCTCCTATTTTTACAGAGCCTCCGATGAGCTGTAAAACAATAATGATAGCAAACAGCAGAGCTGTCATTACTAATTTGAATATTTTATCGTTTCTTGATTTAATTGCCATATATTACACCTCGTTTCTTGGCTATATATTATCATAAATATTGAAAAAAATCAATATCTGACTAAGAAAAAACTTTGCTTGACAAAAGATAATATTACTCATATAATTCTATTCGGAGGTGGATTTATGAAGGCTTTGATTACGGGAGCGTCCTCGGGAATAGGACGCGATATTGCAAGGTATTTATCCTCTCTCGGATGGGAGACGGTGCTGGTCGCTCGCAGAGAGGACAGACTCAAGGCGCTTTCAAGGGAGCTTGACGGCTCTGCCTTTGAGGTATGTGACCTTACCGCAGAGGGTGAGTGTGAGAGGCTTTTTGAAAAGCACTCGGATATAGACCTGCTTGTAAATTCCGCAGGCTGCGGAGTTTTCGGAGAGTTTTGTAAAACCGACCTTGAGCGAGAAAGACAAATGCTTTCACTTAATATTACGGCGCTTCATATACTGACCAAGCTTTACGCTAAAGCCTTTGTAAAAAGAGGAGAGGGGAGAATACTCAATATTTCCTCCTCTGCGGGCTTTTTTTCAGGGCCCTTGTTTTCCTCCTATTACGCCTCAAAGGCGTACGTTTTGCATTTGTCCGAGGCAATTTCCTACGAGCTTCGGAAAAGCGGTGTTACCGTTTCGGTATTTTGCCCGGGGCCCGTATCAACCGAGTTCGGACTTGCCGACGGCATATCCGACGGCAAAGGAGCGATTTCGTCCAAGCTTGCCTCAAAACGTGCCGTTGACGGAGCGCTTAAGGGCAAGCGCATAATATATCCGAATTTTCAGACCCGTCTGCTCGTTTTCGCATCACGCTTTATTCCGAGAAAAATTCTTTTGAAAATTGTTGAAAAACAGCAGGCAAAAAAGACGGGAAGGTCTTGCCAAAACGGATAAAATATAGTATAATATTTAATAATTATGCAATATTTAAAATAAAAAGGATGTATTTATGAAAAAGCTTCGTGAAATGATTGACTCCAAGGGAAAGGTTTTCCCTGGTAACATTCTTAAGGTGGACTGCTTTTTGAACCACCAGATCGACGTTGAATTGCTTAATGAGATAGGTCGGGAATTTTACCGCCGTTTCGAGAAGGACAACGTTACGAAAATTCTGACCATTGAGGCATCTGGCATTGGTATTGCCTGCATTACGGCGCAGTATTTCAAAGCTCCCGTCCTTTTTGCAAAAAAGAATAAAACCAAGAATATTGCAAACGACGTTTATTCCACCGAAATCGTTTCCTACACCCATTCTCGCACCTATACGGTTATCGTCTCCAAGGAGTTTTTAAAGCCCGAGGACAGAGTACTTATCATTGATGATTTTCTTGCAAACGGCTGTGCGATGGAGGGGCTTATCGACCTCGTTCATCAGGCAGGCGCAACGCTTGTCGGATGCGGCTCGGTCATCGAGAAGGGCTTCCAGGGTGGCGGTGACGCTATGAGAGACAAGGGCATCCGAGTTGAGTCTCTTGCGATTATCGACTCTATGTCCGACGATTCACTTACCTACCGGGAATAATATGTATAAGTATTTGTTTTTCGACCTTGACGGTACGATAACAGACCCCTTTGACGGAATTACCGCTTGTGTAAAATACGCGCTTGAGCATTTCGGTATTTCTGCCGAGCAGAAGGATTTGCTCAGCTTTATCGGGCCTCCCTTGAAGGATGAGTTTATGAGACGCTTCGGACTCTCGGAGAAGGATGCCGAGGAGGCTGTGGTGTGGTACCGTAAAAGATATCCCGAAAAGGGAATTTTCGAGTGCCGTCTCTACGACGGAATCCCCGAGCTTCTTGAGACCTTGTCAAAGAAGCATATTCTGACACTTGCAACCTCAAAGCCTCTCGTTTATGCCGAGAGGATACTTGAGCATTTTGATATAAGAAAATATTTTGCGTATACCGTCGGTGCTACCTTTGACGGCAGACTCTCCGAGAAAAGCGGAGTGCTTGCCGAGGCTCTCAGAGTATCGGGCGCACCGCTTGACGAGGCGGTGATGATAGGCGACCGTCTCTTTGACACCGAGGCAGGTGTTGAAAACGGTATTGCTTCAATCGGTGTAACCTACGGCTACGGAACAGCCGACGAGCATAAAAAAGCGGTATTCATTGCCGACAGCGTTTCGGCACTCGGTGAATACCTGAAGGATTGACAAAAGAAAGGACGTAAGCTATGAAACGGGTATTGTTGCTGTTGTGTATTCTTTCACTCTTCCTTGTCTCCTGTGCGGAGAAGCCTCCCACACCGGAGCCTCCCGATACCGACGTAATAGCTCCCGTCTTACAGCCCGAGACTCCAAAGCCCGAGCCAAAGCCTGAGCCCGAGCCTGAGCCTGAAATCGACGAGCCCGTGCTTACTGCAACCTCCTCTCTCACGGGACTCCCTTGTACTCCCGAGCAGGCGAGGATTCGACCCGTTGCAGTGGTGCTGAATAACCATAATATAGCACTTCCGCAGGTATCCGTCGGTGACGCCGACATAGTGTGGGAATGGAATGCCGAGGGCGGTGTTACCCGACTGGTCGGAGTGTATTCCGATATTTCAAGGGTGGGCGAGATAGGTGCGGTCAGAAGCGCACGCGACTATTTCCTTGACGTTGCCCACATTCATTCCGCAATACTCGTTCACGCAGGTGGAAGCTCTTATTTTTATGACCGCGATATAGCCTCGGGCTACGATACGGTTGACGAGATAACGATGCATGAGCTTCCGTCGGGCACCTTCTGGCGCGACCCCGACAAGCGTTACTCACGCGGATACGAGCATTCCCTTGAAACGAGCGGAGAAAAGCTTTTTGAGGCGTTCAAGTCGCTCGGATATAAGACAGAGCTTGACGAGCCGAAGCCTACCTTTGAGTTTTACGGTGAGACTACCGTTCCCGACGGAGATACCGCCGAGACGGTTACAATAAATCACAGCGCCTACATAACCCCGCGCTTTACCTATAAGGACGGTAAGTACTATAAGGAAAGCTACGGAGAGCCTCATATCGACGAGGCAACGGGTGAGACTATTGCCTTTGAAAACCTCGTTATACTCTTTACAAAGCAAAGAGTCGTTGACGAGTATCTGAGGCTGGACATTACCTTTACGGGAGAGGGAAGCGGTATACTCGTTACCGCAGGTAAGAGTGTGAACATTAACTGGTCACGCGAGAATGAGGATGCGCTTCTCGTTTTAAAGAACACCGACGGCACTGCCGTAAAGCTTAACCCGGGTAAGACACATATAACCGTTTTTGATGCGAATTACAAAAACGGTATAACGATAGAATAAGGAGACCATATGCAGAAATTTGCAACCCTGTTTTCAAAAGCACTTTCAGAAAAGATTTCAGCGGTGTATTCGGTAGAGCTTTCTCCCGAGGAGATAGCAGATATGCTCGAATATCCGCCCGACTCAAAGATGGGAGACGTAGCACTTCCTTGCTTCAAGCTCTCCCGTACCCTTCGCACCTCTCCCGTGCAGATAGCATCGGGACTTGCCGACGGGCTTGAGTTTCCCGAGGCTTCAAGGATTGAAGCTGTTTCGGGATACCTCAATGCATTTATATCCGACGGCTACGTCATAACCTCCACTCTCAAGGGACTCGTTGACGAGGGCGAGAATATCGGTAGACTTACCGACGGAGTAGGCAAGACCATGTGTATTGACTATTCCTCTCCCAATATGGCAAAGAGATTTCATATCGGACACCTCGGCACTACCGCGATAGGTAATTCCATCAAGAGAATTTACGAGTTTGCGGGATATAAGTGCTACGGTATCAATCACCTCGGTGACTGGGGCACTCAGTACGGACGCCTTGCGGTAGCCTATGAGAGATGGGGAAGTCGTGAGGAGGTAGAGAGACTCGGTGTTAAGGAGCTTGAGCGAATCTATCAGAAGTTTTATATTGAGGCGGAAAAGGACCCATCCCTCAACGACGAGGCTCGCGCTGCGTTTACGAAAATGGAGAACGGCGACGAGGAGCTTCTTGCCATCTGGCGCTGGTTCAGAGAAATAAGCCTCAAGGAGTTTATGGCGACCTACAACCTTCTCGGAATTGATTTCGAGAGCTATTCGGGTGAAAGCTTCTACAACGATAAAATGGACGCGGTAGTCCGCGAGATTGACGAAAAGGGACTTCTCGTTGAGAGTGACGGAGCAAAGATAGTTCCTCTTGACGATTACAATATGCCTCCCTGCATTATTCTTAAGAGCGACGGCTCGACCATCTACGCAACCCGTGATATAACTGCGGCGCTTTACCGCAAGAAAACCTATAATTTTGACAAGTGTATCTACGTTACCGATGCAGGACAGAGCCTGCACTTTGCTCAGTTCTTTAAGGTTATCGGTCTTATGGGCTACGACTGGGAGGATCAGCTTGTACACGTTCCCTACGGTAAGATAAGCGTAGGCGGACAGAAGCTTGCAACCCGCGCAGGTAACGCGGTGCTTCTGACAGACCTCTTTGACGAGGCAATTTCCCGTGTTCGCGCAGTTATTGAGGAAAAGAATCCCGACTGCGAGAACAAGGAGGAGATTGCGCGCAAGGTAGGTGTCGGTGCGGTGCTCTTCAATCAGCTTTCAACGGGCAGAATAAAGGATATAAACTTTATCTGGGAGGATGCTCTCAACTTTGACGGTAATACGGGACCCTACGTTCAGTATACCTACGCGCGTACCTGCAGTATTCTTGAAAAGGCAGGCGAGCTTGCCGAGCCCTCGGCAGACCTTGAGCTTTGCGCCGATGAAAAGGAAATGATAAGCACGCTGGCACGCTTCTCCGAGAGAGTCCGTCAGGCACTCGAGGAGCACGAGCCCTCGGTCATTTCGAGATATCTGCTTGACGTTTGTCACGCGTTCAACAGATTCTATCACAACTGTCCCATCCTTCGCGCAAGCGATGAGGAAAAGAGCGTAAGACTTGCAATTTGTCAGGTCACAAGAAACGTTATCGGTAACGGCCTTTGGCTTATCGGTATGGAAAAAACAGAAAAAATTTAAAGAGGTGTTTATAAATGTCAGGACATTCCAAGTGGAAAAATATTATGCACAAAAAGGAAAAGACCGATGCGCAAAAAGCCAAGGTCTTTACAAAGGTAGGCAAGGAGATTGCCGTTGCGGTTAAGGAGGGCGGTTCCGACCCCGCGTCGAATACCAAGCTCCGTGACCTTATTACCAAGGCGAAATCTCTCAACGTCCCCAACGATAACATCGACCGTATCATCAAGAAGGCTTCTTCAAACGATGCCGCTGATTACGAGGTTATCTATTACGAGGGCTACGGTCCCTCGGGTATTGCCGTAATGGTTGAGGCTACCACCGACAACCGTAACCGTACCGCATCCGAGGTTCGTCATTACTTTGATAAGTTCGGAGGAAACCTCGGCGCAGTAGGATGCGTAGGCTTTATGTTTACCAACAAGGGTATGATAGTCGTTGACAACGAGGACGAGGACATCGACGAGGATACCATAATGGAGGCAGCTCTTGAGGCAGGTGCTGAGGACGTTGCGGCTGAGGAGGGCTTCTTCGAGATTACTACCGACCCCGCTGACCTCGATGCAGTTAAGACCGCACTTGAGAGCGCAGGCTATAAGATAAACTCGGCAGAGCAGGATAAGATTCCGTCTACCTATTCCGAGCTTACCGACGAGGACGATATTACCAAGATGAACAGACTTCTTGACGCTCTTGAGGAAAATGAGGACGTTACGAACGTTTGGCATAACTGGGATAACTGATTTTATAAGAGGGGAGAGATACCCCTCTTAAACGCTTTATTGAGAAAAAAGGAGACGCTATGAAAAAAGCATTATTATTTTTAGCTTTAATTCTCACACTTTCATTGACCGCTCTCGCCTCGGATAATTTGGCTGAGGGCACACTCGGTGATAACGTTAATTGGACGATTGACGCCGAGGGGGTTATCACCTTCACGGGTGAGGGTGATATGTACGATTGCGGATGGGCAAGTGACTTTCCGTGGTATAACGAATATCAGTCCAAGATAACCGCAGTCGTTTTTGAAAACGGAATTACAAGTATTCCGTCGGAAATATTCAATAACTATTACGACGTTACGAGCATTACGGTTGCGCCGTCGGTTAAGAGCATAGGCTCCGAAGCCTTCAGCTATTGCAGAAGCGTTGAGTCTGTCACTCTTTCGGCTGAGACTATAGGAGAATATGCCTTCTCGGGATGTAGCGCTCTTACAAGCCTTACGCTTTCCGAGGGGGTTGTAACCGTTGAAAAGAAAGCGTTTGAGTCCTGTGCGTTTACCTCGGTAAATATTCCCGCAAGCGTTACCTATATAGGTGACGGGGCACTTACCTCAATGTATATTGAGGAGATTACCGTTGACGCAGACAATAATAGCTATAAGTCCCTTGACGGAGTTCTTTTTGACAAGGCGGGAGAGGTACTTATTCAGTATCCCGAGTATAAGGCGGATAAGACCTACACCGTGCCCAACGGCGTTTTGACCGTTTACAACAAGGCTTTTGCAGAGTCCTATAAGCTTGAGTCGGTCGTTCTTCCCGATACCGTTACGGATATTTTTGCCGATGCATTCCGTGCATCAGGAATTAAGTCCGTCACCCTTTCAAGCAACCTTAACAGCATTGGTGAGGAGGCATTCAGCTACACGGATATTACGTCGATTGATATTCCTGCAAGCGTTAAGTCGATTGATGCAACCTCCTTCCTTTATTGCTCAAGTCTTGCCTCCATTGTGGTTGATGAGGCAAACGAGTATTACGCCTCCGAGAAAGGAGTCCTTCTTGAAATATGCGAGTCGGACGAATACGGCAATCCGAGATACTCGCTTTTCAGATATCCCGTTGCCAAGACCGATACCGTCTACACCCTCCCCAAGCTTTCGGTAAGGATTGGTGAGTATGCGTTTTACGGCGCAGATAAGCTTAACACCGTAAATTTCGTCGGTATTGAGGAGATTGGCTTCAGCGCCTTTGCAAGATGTACCGCTCTTAAGTCGGTAACTCTTGACAAATATCTTAAAACACTCGGACAGAACACCTTCCAGAACTGTACGGCTCTTGAGACGGTTAAGATATTCAGCCCCATAACCGAGCTTCCTACGATGATATTTTACGGATGCTCCTCTCTTGAGACGGCTGTTATTCCGTCCACCGTTACCGCCTTCGGCTACAGTTGTTTTTACGGATGCCCCAACCTGACGATATGTTCAGAGACGGGAAGTCTTGTCAGCGTCTATGCCGACGAAAACAATATTCCCTTTGCGGAATATGAGCCCGAGGTTATTTCGGTTAAGGTAACTCCCTCAAGCAAGACCGAGTATTACGTCGGCGAGTCGCTTATATACGATTTCAAGCTCCTTGCATATTTTGAGGACGGTACTACCCGTGACGTTACGGCATTGGCGGTAATCGGGGCTGAAACCGTGACCCACTTTGAAAAGGTCGGCACTTATACGGTTACGCTTTTCTACAAGGCTGCAAGTGCGAGCTTTGACGTTACCGTCGTTGAAGCACCCGTAAAGCTTGAGTACATAAAAATTACTACCCTCCCCACTAAGACCGAGTACAAATACGGTGACAAGCTCGACCTTACGGGCATGGTGGTTACCGCATACTTCTCCGACGGCACGACCAAGGATTATACCGACCTGGTTTATACGAAGGAGAGCGTTATAAACGAGCTCAAGGAGCAGACCGTTGAGGTTATTTATTCCGATGACAAGTGCTGGCACAGTGATTATTTTACCGTCAGCGTCATCTCCGACCTCATAGCCTTTGAGGACCACGGCAGCTTTATGTGGACGCTTGACAAAAACGGCGTTCTTACCGTTACGGGTAACGCTAATATCGGTATGTGCTACTGGGAAAAATACAAGCCCGAAATTAAGAAGGCGGTTTTCGGAGAGGGCATTACAAATCTTCCGTTTGACGCCTTCAACGGCGCAAGAAATCTTGAAAGCGTCGAGCTTTCGTCAACCGTTGAGAACATAGAAGCATACGCTTTTTACGGATGTGATAAGCTTGAAAGCATAACTCTTCCCGAAAATCTCAGAACGATTGATATGTCAGCGTTCGAGGGATGCTCTTCAATCAAGGAGCTTCACCTTCCCAAATCTCTTGAAATGGTGTTCGACAGAGCCTTTGCAGGCTGTAAGTCTCTTGAAAAATTTACTGCGGATTTTGAGAATAACGAGTTCCTTTCGGTTGCTGACGGAGTGCTGTATTCAGGCGATTACAAGACTGTTATCTGTTATCCCGCAGCCAAGAGTGATACCGTGTTTATCATTCCCGACACCGTTGAGTTTATAAGCTCTGCGGCATTTATGGGCGCTACCCTTCTTGAAGAGGTGGTTATCAAGCCCTCCGTTATGGATATATACGAGAGTGCCTTTGCAGGCTGTACCTCTCTTAAATCCGTATATATTCCCGCATCCGTTGTCAATATTGATATGATGGCGTTTGCAAGCTGTACCTCGCTTGAGGCGTTTAAAGTCAGCGCTAAAAACGACTATTTCAGAGCCGTTGACGGCGTTTTGTACAGCAAGGATAAGGAAAGACTCATTGTTTATCCCGCAGGCAAGACGGACAAGGAGTATACTCCCGCAGAGGAGCTTTACAGTATTGCAATCGGAGCGTTTGCAGGTAACAAGTATCTTGAAGCCTTTACTCTTCCCAAGCAGGTGTCAGAGATTGGTGACAGAACGTTTGAAAACTGCACCGCGCTTAAATCCTTAAAGCTTCATTCTGACGTTTGTTATATTGATTTTACCGCGTTCAACGGCTGTACCTCTCTTACGGACCTTCAGCTTTCACGCAACAATATGAATTACGTATTTGTTGACGGAGCGCTATTCGACCGTGATATGATGGTGCTTTACCGTTATCTTCCCTCGAATACCGCAACGACCTATACCGTTCCTCAGAGCGTTGAGATAATTTCCAAGTGTGCTTTTGAGAACGCTACCTCACTTGAAAAAATTATCCTTCCCGCAAGGCTTATGTTGATTGAGGACCGTGCCTTTGCAGGCTGTAAATCACTCAAGAGCGTTCATATTCCTTGGAGAGTAGATATGGTCTACTCCGAGGCGTTTGCCTACTGTACCTCTCTTGAGAGCGTCGAGATAAGCGGTCGCACCAATCTCAGCTCAAGAATTTTTGACGGCTGTGAGTCGCTTAAGAGCGTTATTCTTCACCGTGACGTTAACGGCATAAGCGGAGATACCTTCTCAGGCTCGAATCCTACGCTTTACGTTGCGGAATATTCCTTCGCTGAGGATTTTGCAAAGGCAGAAGGAATTGACTACGTCTCCGAAAAGCGTGAGACCTTCTCTCATATTAAGGTTACACCTCCCACTAAGACCGTTTATAACTTCGGTGAGGCGCTTGATACAAAGGGGCTTAAGGTTACCGCATATTTCTGGCCCGTATCAAACGATGGTAATACCTCGTCGGGTGATGCTGCTGAGGTAGTGTATACCGAGCTTGACGTTACCGAGTATGCAATCGTTGAGCATAACGGAATCTTCAATAACGAGGGTGAGCAGTACGTTACTGTTAATTACCGTGATGTTTTAGTCGAATTTGCCGTAAGCGTTGAGTCCGATCATTACGCTTACGGAGTCTGCGGTCCCGAGAGCGTATGGACTCTTGACGAAGCAGGAAATCTGAGAATTATCGGAAAGGGCATCGTAGATAATCCCGCATGGGAGCTTGCAGTTGATAAGCCCGAGACAATGACCGCTTCAACCGATGAGGAAGAGGATAAGACTCCCGTTTATCTTACCTCGGTTACGGTTGAGGACGGAATACTCTCTCTTCCCGACCGCGCCTTTGCATATTCCTCGATGCTCGGAAGCGTTAAAATTGCATACAGCGTGCGTGAGATAGGTATGGGAGCCTTTGAGTATTGTACCGCTCTTAAATCTATCGACCTTCCTGACGGACTCGTATATCTTGGTGAATCGGCATTCTGTGGCTCGGGAGTTGAGACTATTGCCATTCCCGAGGAGCTTGCGATTATCGGATGTGACACCTTCAGGGACTGTGAGTCACTCAAGTCGGTGGACCTTGGAAATAATCTTAAAAATATCGAAATGAACGCATTCTTTAATTGTGCGGCACTTGAGTCCGTTAACATTCCCGACAGCGTTGAGTATATCGGTGACTTTTCGTTCTCAGACTGCTTATCGCTTCAGGAGGTAAGTGTCGGCTCTTCCATGTCTGATATTCCTTGCGGAGCCTTTTCAGGCTGTACGGCACTTCACACGGTAAAGCTTTCCGAGGGTATTGAGTATATTCAGATAGAAGCCTTTAAGGGTTGCGAAAGCCTTAAGAATATCTCATTCCCGTCTACCTTGAATATGATTGAGACTTATGCCTTTGACGGCTGTACCTCTCTTGAGGAGGTCAAGCTCACGGGTAAGCTTAATGAAATCAACCATGCGTTCACCAATTGCTCAAGTCTTAAGAAAATATATATTCCCGCAAGCGTTGAGTATATTGACGTTTACGGCTTTGAGGGCTGTGACAGTCTCGCTGAGCTTGTAATCGACGAGGGTAACAGAAGCTATTCCTTTGAAAACGGAATGCTTTTTGATGCCAAGAAGAGTACGCTTTATTACTATTTCTCCCCGAACGGTGCAAAGAGCATAACCGTTCCCGATACCGTTGAGTATATCAATGAGTCTGCGTTTGAAGGCTATGAAGCGCTTGAGGAAATTACCCTTCCTATATCGCTTAACGATATTGGCTACAAGGCATTTGCAGGCTGTACCTCTCTTAAGAACGTAAATATTCCCTGGAGTGTCTGTTATATAAGTGACGAGGCATTTATGAACTGCACCGCTCTTACAAGCGTTGAAATTGAAGGCGAAGCCTCAATCGGCTTCGAAGCCTTTGGAGGCTGTACCTCGCTTGAAAAGGTATATATCGGTGACAGTTCGAGCTATCTTGACGGGATGGCGTTCAACGGAAGCGAAAACGTAGTTCTTTACGTTGAAAAGGGTACTGATGCCGAGGCTTATGCAATCGAGAACGGAATTGAATACGTTTCCGAGGAGCGTATAGCTCTTGAGGAGCTTACCGTTACTCCTCCCACAAGAACAGCTTATACTGTGCTTGAATATCTTGATACCACGGGTATCAAGGTTGAAGCCGTATACAGCGACGGTATCGTCGTTGATGTTACCGATGACGCGCGCATTGAATGGTACGGCAGACTTGACTGCGATGGAACAATGTCGGTCGAGGTTATTTACCGCAATGCATCCGCGGTATTTGAGATAACCGTTGAAAATCCCCACACTGCTTACGGCATCTGCGGTGATTGGTCCGTTTGGACTCTTGACGAGGACGGAACGCTTACCGTATTCGGTGAATATGAGCTTCAATACAGAGACTGGGATGACTATAAAGCCGATATCAAAAAGGTTGTCGTTGAGAACGGCATTACCTCAATTTGTACGGACATCTTTGGCGGCTGTGAAGCACTTGAAAGCGTAGCCCTTCCCGAAACGCTCAAGTATATAGAGGACAGAGCCTTTTCGGGCTGTAAGGCGCTTAGGGAAATCGTTATTCCCGACGGCACTCGGTATATCGGAGAATTTGCCTTTGAGTCGTGTGAGGCACTTGAAAGCGTAACCGTTCCCGCAAGCGTTACCGAGATTTACAAGGAAGCCTTCTCAGGCTGTAAATACGTTACGCTTTACGGCTACAAGGGAAGCTACGCCGAGAAATACGCAGATGAATACGGCATAGCCTTCAAGACTCTTGAGTCCGTTGTTGAAAAGACTCTCGTTTCAATTTCCGTAACCGAAAGAGGAGTCGTTGATTATACCGTCGGTGACCTGCTCGACACAACGGGACTCGTTGTTATGGCAACCTATTCCGACGGGACTACCGAAAGAGTTACCGATAAGGTAAGCATTGACGCTCCGAAGCTTGATACTGTGGGCGTGGTTGCCGTAACCGTCACGCTTGAGGATAAAACCGCCGTTTATTACGTAAACGTTGCCGAAAAGGTTGTTGAGCCCGAAGAGCCCGAAAACATTGCAGAGGGCACTGTCGGTACTATCAACTGGGTAGTATCTGCTGACGGCGTACTCACCGTATCGGGTGAAGGCGCAATTCCTGCTTACACCAAGAACGCAAACGCTCCTTGGACAGCATATGCAAAGCAGATTACCAAGATAGTTGTTGCAGACGGCGTAACCGAAATCGGTAACTATGCATTCTACAAGCTCGC
>JAFSID010000036.1 GCA_017439965.1 Clostridia bacterium
ATCAGCCTCCCCAAAAAGCAAATTGCTTTTTGGACTACATTCATTTGAACGAAAATCGACAGTTTTCTCAAAGAAAACTGTTAGCAAAACAAAGCTTTGCTGTCGAAATTCTTGAATTTCGACTTTCGATTATCGTTATAAAAAAAGCCGATGAAAAATCTTACGATTCCTCATCGGCTTTCTCGTTTTAATATGCAAAAGCTGGACGGGTGTACGTCACATCTATGGCGAAGATATTGCTCCGAGCAAGCAAATTATTTATTTGAAATGAGTCCCAATATATTGTCTCTTGCGTTGGTGATATGGTTTTCCATAAGCATTTTTGCTCTCTCGCCGTTATGAGAGGCTATTGCCTCGTATATCTCACGGTGCTCCTCGACGGCGGTTTTTGTTCTGCCTGCGGAGAGGAAGGAGGATTCACGGGCGCGCTTAACGTGTACGTGGAAGGATTTCAGGGTATTGCGAAGGGTACGGCTGCCCGATGCGTCGTAAATGATTTCGTGGAATTTCGTGTCGAGCTGAACTATCTGTAAGATTTCATTCTTTGCCGAATAGAACTCCTGAAGCTCAACGAGGGTCTCAAGCTCCTTAACCTTATCTCCCGTAATTCTCTCTGCCGCCCACATTGCGCTTATGCCCTCGATTGCAATGCGGATGGTGTAGATATCCTTGATATCGTCGGTGGAAACGCCTACGACGAAGGTGCCCTTGTTTGGAATTGTGGTAACGAGGTTATCAAGCTCAAGCTGTTTTAAAGCCTCACGCACGGGTGTACGGCTGACACCGAGCTCGGAGGATATCTTGGACTCGACGAGCTGGTCGCCTACCGAGTATTCACCGTTTAAAATCTGTCCCTCAAGCACCTCGAAAACCCTTACCGAAAGGGAGGATGCTGAGTGCTGGTCAAAGCTCTTAATCATTTTCTTCCTTCTTTCCCGATACCTTCACGCTTGCAAGCGGATTGGCATCAATTGCGCTTTTCATTTGTTTATCGACGACGTGTGTGTAAATCTGAGTCGTGTTTAATTGCTCGTGACCCAGGATGTCCTTGAGCACTCGCACGTCAACCTTGCCCGTTGAATACATAAGAGTTGCGGCGGTATGCCTCAGCTTGTGAGTCGAAAGCTGTCTGCCTCCGAGACCCGCAAGCTCAAGATATTTTTTCACCGTCCACTGTACCGTTTTGTTGCTTATACGCCTCTTGTTACGGCTGACGAAGAGCGCGTTCTTATCCTCGCACTCGAGCGTGCGTCTCAGCTTCAGATATTCACCGACCGCCGTTATGCAGGCGTCGTTCAAGTAGACCGTGCGCTCCTTGTTACCCTTACCGACAACCCGAAGAGAACGGTTTTCCCAGTCGATTGACTGTATATTTATTCCAACAAGCTCGGAAAGTCTCATTCCGCAATTCAAAAACAGCGTTATCATCGCATAGTCGCGCAGACGGTTTTCGTTTGCCGTGTCGGAGGCTATGCACTCAAGCAGTCGGACCGACTCCTCAAGGGTCAAAAATTTTGGAAGTGCGTGCTTTACGTTGGGGGTGGATATGTCGGCGGCAGGGTTTTCCTTTATAAGCTTTTCACGGGTGAGGTACTTGTAAAACTCACGGATGGCAACGAGCTTGCGTGCTCTTGCCGAGGCTCCGTTTTTTCTCTCAAGTGAGACGTGGAGCATATATTCGTAAATGTGCTCACTGCGGATGCCTGTCGCAAAGTCAAGGGTCAGAGAGTTTAAGTCAACCTTGTCCTCCTCAATGCCCTTTTCCTTGGCGTAGGTGAACCTGAAAAAGTTGCAGAGGTCGAGCGCGTACTCGTTGACGGTCAGGTCACTGCGGTTGTTTATTACCTTCTTGTGCATTAAAAAGCCCTTTAAGAATAAAGGCGCATCCGTGTACCTCAAGCCCTGACCTCCCCTCGTTTTCTTTTTTCTATTGTATCACTTTTTTCGGCAAATTACAATAGGTTGACAAAAAACTTTCATAGTGGTAAAATGATTTAAAGCCTTGCTTTAAATCAGCGATATAAATACCTCGATGGTCTCTTACGGGACGGGAAAAGGAGAACGAATATGTCTAATATATGGCACGACTGTGCGCCGAGCAGAATAACCCCCAAGGATTTCGTAAGCGTTATTGAAATTTCCAAGGGCAGTAAAAAGAAATACGAGCTTGACAAGGATACGGGCTTTCTGATTCTTGACCGAATCCTTTACACCTCCACTCATTACCCTGCAAACTACGGCTTTATTCCCCGTACCTTCGGTGATGACGGAGACCCTCTCGACGTGCTTCTTTTGTGCTCCGAGCCTCTTGAGCCACTCACTCTGGTGCGCTCATATCCGATAGGCGTTATCTCGATGATTGACAACGGACGCAAGGACGACAAGATAATTGCCATTCCCTACAAGGATCCTAATTACAACATTTACACCGATATGGAAATGCTTCCCCGTCACGTTTTCGATGAGATGAGGCACTTCTTCTCGGTATATAAAAACCTTGAAAACAAGACCACCGCCGTTGACGAGGTGAGTCCGAGAGAGGTTGCCGAAAGGGTTATCGAGGACGCGATCGAGCGTTATATTGAAAAATTTTGCAGATAAGGAGAGATTATGAAAATAATCGTTATCGGCATTGGCAAGGTGGGATACACGGTTGCCGAGCAGCTTATAATGGAAAATCACGACGTGGTGCTCGTGGATACCTCGCGGGATATTCTGCGCGATGCACTCGGCTCGCTTGACGCTATTGGTGTCAGCGGAAACGGTGCTACCCGTGAAACTCTTATCGAGGCAGGCGTTTCGGAAAGCGGACTGGTTATTGCGCTGACTGGCTCGGACGAGCTTAACCTTCTCTGCTGTCTTATTGCAAAGAGGCTGGGCGCTAAGGCTACCATTGCCCGCGTGCGCAATCCCGACTATCACCGCGACCTTGACATTACCGCCGAAAGCCTCGGTCTTACCATGGCTATAAATCCCGAGCAGGAGGCGGCGCGAGAGATTTACAGAATACTTAAGTTCCCGACAGCCATCAACGTGGACGTCTTTTCAAAGGGTATGATAGACCTCGTAAGCTTTGAGGTGTGTCATGGCTCGACCCTCTGTGACAAGACGGTAAGAGAGGCGTTTTCAAATATCGGCTATAACGTGCTTGCCTGCGCGGTTGAAAGACTTGACGAGGCTTATATCCCGAAGGGTGATTTTATCATCCGTGAGGGAGATATAGTAGCCGCAATGATTCCTCCGAACGAGATAACCCATTTCTTCAAGGCGGCGGGTATTCCCGTCAAGCGCGTTAAGGAGGTTATGGTAGTCGGCGGCGGCGTTATTGCCGAATACCTTGTATCCGAGCTTCTGAGCCTTAATATGAAGGTGACCGTCTTTGAGCGTGACCGCGAGACTGCAAAGAATTTAAGCTTCCGCTTCCCACAGGCTAATATCGTGTGCGGAGACGGTACTAACCGTGACCTTCTGCTTGAGCAGGGACTTGCGAATACCGATGCGGTTTGTACGCTGACGGGCTTTGACGAGGAGAATATCTTTCTGTCCCTCTACGCTCAAAATACCTTCCGTGATATAAAAACCGTTACCAAGGTCAATAAAATAGCCTTTCAGGAGCTGACGGGCGTTTTGGATATAGGCAGTGTGGTATATCCGAAATATATCACCGCGAATAAAATTCTTCAGCACGTGCGCGCTCATCAGAATAACGTCGGAAGCAGTGTTGAGACTCTCTATAAAATAATCAACAATAAGGTTGAAGCGCTTGAGTTTCACGTTGCCGAGGACAGTCTCGTTGCAGGTCAGAGCCTTATTGAATTGAGGCTTAAGAAGGGCGTGCTGATAGGCGCGGTTACCCGTGGAGGTAAGCCCTTTATCCCTCACGGTAGCGACCGACTTATGCCCGGTGACTCGGTGGTAGTGGTTACGACTCTCACGGGTCTTTCCGACCTTGATGCAATAATCGAGGATAAGTATGAATAACAGACGAATGATAATTCACGTGCTTGGCGAGATTTTTCTCGTTGAGGCACTTTTGATGCTTTTGCCCTGCATTGCGTCTCTCATCTATCGTGAGACGGTGCTTGGCGCTTATATCGCCTCCGCGCTCATTGTGGCAACGGTGGGACTCGTGTTCGTTTTGCGCCCCGTTTCCGATAAGCGTATTTATCACCGTGACGGCTTTGCCATCGTTTCGATAGGCTGGACGGCAATGAGTCTTTTCGGCGCTATGCCCTTTGTTTTCAGCGGAGAGATTCCGTTTTTTGTTGATGCCGTTTTTGAGTCAGTGTCAGGCTTTACGACGACGGGCGCAAGTATTCTGACTGACGTTGAGAGCTTGAGTCACGCAAGCCTTTTGTGGCGCAGTCTTACCCACTGGGTAGGCGGTATGGGTGTTCTTGCCTTTCTGATGGTGCTTATTCCCGTTACGGGCGGCGGCGGTAACCTTAATCTTCTCCGTGCCGAAAGCCCAGGCGTCGAGGTGGAAAAGCTGGTGCCCAAATCCAACAGCACCGCAAGAATACTTTACGGCATTTATATTTTTCTGACGCTTTTGCTTTTTGTTTTGCTGATTATCGGAGGTATGCCGATTTTCGATGCCGTCAATATCACCTTTGCGACGGCGGGTACGGGTGGCTTTGGCGTTCTCAACAGCAGTATAGCAAGCTATTCCACGTATATTCAATCTGTCGTAACCGTTTTTATGGTGCTCTTCGGAGTTAACTTCAACCTCTATTTTCTCATTTTTTGCCGTCGCTTCCGCGATGCGCTGAGGAGCGAGGAGCTTCGGGCGTATCTTATACTTTTTGTCTCCGCCGTGCTTTTCGTTACCCTTGACGTCTATTTTGACGGTATATACGAGAGCTTCGGCAAGTCGCTCCATCACTCAGCCTTTCAGGTTGCCTCCATAATGTCAACTACGGGCTTTGCGACCGCCGACTTTGACAAGTGGCCCGAGGTTGCAAGAGTCGTGCTCGTCGGTGTTATGTGTATCGGAAGCTGTGCGGGTAGTACCGCAGGCGGTCTTAAGGTCTCCCGTGTGCTCCTCGCCGTAAAGTCTGCGGGGGTCGAGGTCAAGCGTGCACTCAATCCTCACAGCGTGAACGTCGTAACCCTTGAGGGAAAGAGAGTCAAGAGCGAGGTCGTCAAGACCACCTTTGCTTACGTTGTGATTTACATTATGATTTTTGCAATATCTTTGCTTGTCGTCTCCTTTAACCGTATGGACTTTACCACCAACGTGACGGGAGTGCTTGCTACTCTCAATAACGTCGGACCCGGTCTTTCGGCTGTCGGTCCTACGGGTAATTTCTCAGCCTTCAGCCCTCTGTCAAAGCTTGTCTTTATCTCGGATATGCTACTCGGCAGACTTGAGATATTCCCGTTCCTCGTGCTTTTTACGTCACTGTTCAGACGAAAATAGTTGACAGTTATGGTCGAAAGTGGACTCTTTGGAGTCCGCTTTCTTCATTTTTGTCAAGCTTGTGCCATTTTTTGCCGTTGTAAAATTATTTAGTATTTGCGAAATGAATAATAGAAAATGCAAAAATCTATTATAGAATATTGACTTTTTCTGAAAACAGACGTATAATTTCAATAGGAGTTACCGTTTTGTTGAGATGTACGGGGAATTGGACCCCACTATCAGCAATTTGGTAACTCTTTTTTGATACAATATATGCTTTCTCAAACTTCATTCCCTTTTCGTCCCTTTCTGCGAGTCCGCTTCACAGCATCCCAAAACATTTTGTTGGCGTACTCGTTTGCCTCACGCTCCGCTTCGCAGGTCACGGGCTCGGGAGAGTCGTAATAGCCCTGATAGTAGTCGTAATGAACGACGGTGACAAGGCTGAAGCTCGGATGCCTTTCTGCCTTCAGCTCTCCGAGTTTGTAAAGCTTGTTGAGTGCTCGTCTTACCTCCTCCGTGTCAAGCGCAAGCTTCTCTGAAAGGGTGTCAACGCTCACGGCTCTTTGCCCTCTGCCGACGGTTATTCCCTCAAATTCGCAGGGCGTCACGTTTGCCGTCATCAAAAGCTCGTTGAATACCCTTACCGTAGCACCGTCCCGATACCAGTCACAGTCCCTTATTCCTCTGTCCATCTTTACAAAGCTCGTTTTTTTAATCATTACCCACGCCTCCGTTTTTCGCTTGCTCGATTATACCACGGATGGCGGATGACTTACCACGGCAGGAGGATGACATAGACCTGACATTGTATGAAATTGAGAATTACTGTTGAAAAAGTTTTGCTGGGTATATAAATTTAATAATATATTTAATTTATAATATAATAATATAATTATTTAATTTAAATAATGTCTTTCTTTGATTAATAAAGAATTAGCCTATATATAAACTTAATCAAAGAAAGAATAGAAATAGATATTATAAAAATTAAATAATAAAAATTATATATATTAAATTTAAATAATGTCTTTCTTTGATTAACAAAGAGTAAGTCTATATATAAACTTAAATCAAAGAAAGAATAGAAATAGATATTA
>JAFSID010000002.1 GCA_017439965.1 Clostridia bacterium
GGCTGTAAAAAAACTCTAACCAAGTTTTTTTACAGCCCCTTTAACTATAATGAATGTAGGATGTCGAAAAGGCAAAAAGCCTTTTCGAAGCTGATATATCAGCCTCCCAAAAAGTAAATTGCTTTTTGGACTACATTCATTTGAACGAAAATCGACAGTTTTCTCAAAGAAAACTGTTAGCAAAACAAAGCTTTGCTGTCGAAATTCTTGAATTTCGACTTTCGATTATCGTTATTATATATTATAATGGCTGAGGCTTATAAAAAAGCTCTCTCAACGCCGCTTTGTTTGACTCAAAGGTAAGCCTTTCGAGTGCCTCATCATATTCAAGCCACTTATATTCGGTATGCTCGCTTGAAAGAGTTGCCTCCCCTTCCGTTTCAAAGGCATATGCATACTCGGGAATGTGCACAAGGGACTTATCCCAATGCACACGGCAAGACTCGTTTATTGCTTCAACGGGTATTTGACCGATGCTTGAAAGGGCTATCCACCGTATAACGTCAAGCCCGCTTTCCTCTGCGACCTCTCTCGTTACTGCATCAAACGGCTCCTCTCCCTCGGTGCCTCCTCCTGCAATGAATTGCCACACGTCACTGTCAGACCTCTTGAAAACGGCAAATTTTGCAACGCCGTCCACAACCTTAAAGGGTATAGCAAGCACCTGATACGGCGCTCTTATATGCGCCTTGAGCATTTTTCTTACGGCATCCCTTTTGATTTCATTCTTAAGCTCTCTCGTCCACTCCGACCACTCAACGTTTTTCTGCCCGTATACGAGATTCTCGGTATACTCGAGCGGCAGCCAGCTTGAAATCGGCGCTTCGTTATGGGATATCAAGCCCTCCATATTATCAAGTGCCTTGTAGAGCCTCGCCTCAGACGTTTCAAGCGCGTTCATTTCGGCAAAAAGCTCGGAAAACTCTTTTGAATAGCTGTCGGGTAAAAGGCTTAAAAGGTACTCAATTGCATCATTTTCCGCAGCCTCGTCATCGTCGGTTTTATAAAAGGACGGAATATCTCCCGTCACCGCTTCACCTATGTCGTGTAGCAAAATCATTTTTACGACCTTGTTGATATCAAGCTCGGGATACTCGTCGGCGCAGAGAAGCGCCATAACCGCCGTCCTCCAGGAATGCTCGGCAACAGACTCCTGCCTTCCCGTTGAGGTCCACGAATGTCGGGTATTACACTTGAGCTTTTCAATAATATTCATAAATTCAATCAGTTTTCGTTGTTCCATATCGCACCTCTTTTCAAAAAGTATATCATAATAAGCCTTTAAATGCAAGAGAAAAGACTGCCCGTTTTTTATAGGCAGTCTTTCGGTTTACAATATAACGCAAATAAGACCTCTGCTTCCCTCGTTGACGATTCTCTGAAGAGCGCCCGCAAGCTTTTCACGGGACTCGTCGGGCATATGCTCAAGCTTTGTATTAAGTCCCTCGTTTACAAGCTCGTAAAGGGATTTTCCGAACATATTTGATTCCCATATTTTCGACGGGTTTTCCTCAAATTCGTTGAGCAAAAACTTCACCATTTCCTCGGACTGCTTTTCGCTTCCGACGATTGGATTGACCTCGGTTTTTATCTTTGCACGAATCATATGAATTGAGTCTGCCGACGCACGAAGCTTTACTCCGTAGCCTCCGGCCTGCTTAATAATCTCAGGCTCCTCAAGATGAAGGTCGTCAACGTCGGGCACTACGATTCCGTAGCCCTTTTCCTCGACGGTCTTCATAGCCTCGATGACTCTGCCGTACTTATTTTTAACCTCACCAAGCTCACGTACGACGTCCATAAGCTCGCCCTCTCCGCCGATTTCCATACCGATGCTCTCTCCGAGAGCTCTGTAAAATGCCGAGTCGGAAAGCTTAACTCTGACCTTACTTTTACCGCATCCGAGGTCGGTCTTATCAACCGTCACGTCCTCAACGTCATCCCACTCGAAAAGCTCGTCAAAATTAAATCTAACGTCGGCAATCTTGCGTATCTGCGATGCAATCTTACGAAGTCTTTCTCCGAGTCCCGTTCTTATCGGGTGCTCAGATGACAGCTTGCTTATCCATTTCGGAATATCCACCTCAAGCTCAACCACGGGAAACTCAAACAGCACAAGCTCAAGTATATGCTTGATATCCTTATCGTCAAGCTCGAGACAGTTGACGAGAGCTACGGGTACGCGGTGGCGTTTTTCAAGCTCGAAGGCGAGCTCTACTGCGCCGTCGCTGTCGGGATAGGCTGAATTGAGAATAATAACGAAGGGCTTACCGCTTGCCCGAAGCTCTGCAATCACGCGGTTTTCCGCCTCCTCGTAGGCTTCTCTTCCGATATCTCCGATAGTACCGTCGGAGGTAACCATAAGCCCTATCGTAGAATGCTCGCGTATCACCTTACGTGTGCCAAGCTCTGCCGCCTCGTCAAAGGGCATAGGCTCGCTTGACCACGGGGTCATTACAAGCCTTGTCTCCCCTTCCTCAACAAGCCCTTGAGCACCGTCGGTCATATAGCCGACGCAGTCAATCATTTTCACCTTGAAATGAGCGTTGTCGTCAAGCGCAATATCCACCGCCGTATCGGGAATGAATTTAGGCTCGGTCGTCATAACCGTTTTGCCCGAAGCCGTCTGCGGTATCTCGTCGCGCGTACGCTCACGCACGTCGGGGCTTTCAATGTTCGGTAAAACCGTGGTCTCCATAAACCTCTTTATAAGAGTGGATTTACCCGTTCTCACGGGTCCTATAACACCTATGTAAACGTCTCCGCCACACCTTGATGCGATATCCTGATAAATACTCATCTGTACTCGCTCTCCTTTGTTCCTGTACTTTTTTCTGTTACAATCTATGAGTGAGTAGTATCCGATATGCATAAAACTTACAAATTCGGATATTTTCTCCTTATTCATCAAGGACTGCTCGTGCAAAATCAACTCTATATTCTCCCAATTTTATTAAATGATTATTAAAACACTCATTTTTTTCAAAAAAGTGAGTGTTTTTTTCAAAAAATATCTTTTCAAACGAGAAATTGTATGTTATAATGAATATATATTACTTCGCATACTAAATTTTGATTAATGGAGACTTTATTATGAAATGTCCTGTTTGTTCATTTCCCGAAAGCAAGGTGCTTGATTCCCGTCCCACTGAGGAGGGCGGTGCTATCCGTCGCCGTCGCGAGTGTCTTTCCTGCCAGAAGAGATTCACAACCTACGAGAGACTCGAAATTCTCCCAATCGTTGTAATCAAAAAGGATAAATCCCGCGAGGTATTTGACCGCACCAAGCTTATAAACGGTATGATTCGCGCTTGCGAAAAGCGTCCCGTTACAATGAGTGATATAGAAACGGCAGTAAGTGAAATTGAAGCAACCCTCAACAACTCTCTTCAGTCCGAAATCAGCTCCACCGAAATCGGCGAGCTCGTTATGGACAAGCTCAAGCAGATCGACGAGGTTGCTTACGTTCGTTTTGCATCCGTATACAGACAGTTCAAGGATATCAACACCTTTATGAAGGAGCTTGAGACCCTTCTCGGTAATAAAGAGTAATTATAATCTAAAAAGGAAACGTTATGAAATTTTCAAAGCAATCAAAAACTTCCGTACAAAGCTTTATACTTACCTTTTTTGTCGCACTTATACTTTTTGCGCTTGCGGCGTGGCTTATATTCAACACCATTTCCGACAAGCTTAACGTAACAGACGACCCCAACAAGCTTGTCGAGGAGCTTCCCGTCAACTCTGACCCTGAAGACCCCGAAGACCCCGAGGTTGTTCCGAATGACAACACCGACAGCGTCATCGAGGGCGAAAGCTTCACACTGCTCGTGGCAGGTCATAACGTTACGGGTCAGTCATTGGACGCGCTTATGATAGTTGAGGTTGATAAGGAGAACGAAAAGGTTATCCTCACTCCCGTCAATCCCGATGCCAAGGTATACGTAGGCTACGGAAACGCAGGCTCGGTCAACGTAAGGCTCGGTGACATCTGTCGCTACAAGGATATGGCTTATATTACAGACAAGGTTTCTGCCCTCACCGCTATTCCGATCGACTATTACGTATCCTTTACCGCGGAATCCTTTATAAAGGCAATAGATGAGCTTAACGGAAAGAAGGCTTATACCTACACCGTTCCCAAGGATATGGCTCACACCTATTCCGAGGACGAGGAGCTTAAGGATTTTAACATTGACTTCAAGCGCGGTGACAAGCTCACGTCGGGTATTGATCTTTACAACGTTTTAAGATACGAGGGAGACTCCTCCTCCGACAGAATGTCGAGACAGATAACTGTTGCACGCGATATGATAAAGGCGCTCGTTGTATCTCAAATCAAGGGCAAGAGCGTCAAGAATGTCATTACCACCTTTAATACCCTTGTAAAAACCGCAAAGGAATGCAAGACGAATATTGCACTTGACACATTTATAACCGAAGGCTTTGAGCTTTTATCGTCTGTTGATGAGTTTACCTTTGAATCCTCAAACAAGTTCAAAACCTCTACCCTTAATTTTAAATAAGAGAGAGTACAAATGAATAGACGTAAAATTATTTTTCTCGTTGTCAGCGCACTGTTTATAACCGTAATTTCATCGGCTGTCTTTATTGCCAATGCCGATTACAGCGTAACCAACGACCCGCTTATTACCTTGAGCTACGTTAACGAGACTCTTATCCCGAAGCTTGAAGCGCAGATAACCGAAAGGGTACTTGCAGCCCTCAAGGGTGAGGATATTGAGACTCCCGTCGATCCCGAAACACCGTCGGAATCCCCCACGGAGCCTGAAGCTCCCGAGGACACCGAAAAGCCCGACGAACCGATTGAACCCACTCCTTCTGTTGACCTTTCAGGTCTTAAATATATAGTAGTGCATCTCACCAAGGGGCAAAAGCTTTTTGCCAACGGTGAAAATACCGAGTCTCTCGAAATTGTTTTGAGAGCGGGCGAGGCTCTGTCAATCTCTCCCTTTCACGATCAGGGAATTGCAGACCTCACTGCATCAACACAGCTTTACAACGGAGACGCTCTGGTAAAGAACAACTACTGCATCATACCGAGAGGTCAGGATGGCAGAGGGATTGAAGTTATCAGCGATGAAGCTTATTTTCTTGTGAGAGGAGTATACGAAGTTGAGTAAGAAGACACAGCAGTTGATCACTCGTATAATTGCTTGGGTACTCGCAGTTCTTATGATCATCAGTGCTGCAGCTATTATTATTTCGGTAGTTGCATCCGCTGAAGAGGTTGCCCCTGAGCTTACAGAAGTGATCGAAGACGTCAACATCGGTGGAGAGACAGTCTCCGCCGATGACGTCACGCCTCAATCTCCTTTATTCAGCGAGTTTTTGCCTCATATCGACGTATGCCAAACGCCAATCAGAGTGGGCGTTTTTTATATTTACGGCTCAAATAACTGTCTCGCCTTCAGTCACAACATCTTCTCCGAGAACGGCTTGATGTTCTATTCCGAGGGTGATGAGGGATACTCCTTCTTCCACTCAAGTGACAAGCCCGTTACGATAATGCGAGACTTCTCCGCCGCTAAAAATTCTTCCAACAAGTATTATTTCACGACAGACGGAAATACGCACATAATTTATCACGCGCTCACCGTTGAGCCAGTCGAGTCGGAGAAGCTTGACGAAACGATAGAGAGCTTCAAGTCACTTTTACCCGAGGGTACCGCGGTATTCCCCTTCTATATGAGCGGTAAGCCTCATATCGCGGTTGGTACTTACTCCGACAAGGATGCAAGCGCCGCAGACTGCGAAAGCCTCAAGGAGCTTCTCGGTCGGGAATTTATGGCACGAGTGCCAAATAACACCTGCATCAGTATCGTTGAAACCGAAAGCGGAAAAATTCTTTTTAAAATTGACACCGTTGATTGCAGACTTTTCGTCCGTCCGCTTCGTGCTGAGGGTCAGGTCGAGGATGCATATATCAAAAGCTCTGTCGGTAATATTTTTGACGGCACCTTTGAATACAAAGCGACCATTGACGGCTTGTACCTTGTAAACATACTTGACCTTGACGATTACGTAAAGAGCGTTTTGCCTTATGAGATATCGGCTTCATGGCCCGTTGAAACGCTGAAGGCGTTCTCGGTAATAGTACGCTCCTACACCCTTTCCAATCTTTCAAACAACCACAGGAACGAGGACTTTGATATGTGCGACGAAACGCACTGTCAAGCCTACCGCGGAAGACTTCGTTCAACCGCAACCACCGATGCCGCTGTTGACTCTACCTTATCAACCGTTCTTGCTTACGATTCAAAAATCTGCAAGACCTTTTATCACGCTGTATCGGGCGGTATGACCGAATCCTGCGAAAACGTATGGTACGGCTCGTACGATTACATAAAGCCCGTTGCCCTTCCCTTTGAGCAGTATCAGAATCACACCTACGGTGAATGGAGCAACACCGTTACGAAGAGTGAGCTTTACTCATACCTTGAAAGCAACTCAACGGTTGCGAAGAAAATTACAGGCTCAATCACAGGCGTAAGAATATCCGAATATACGCCTGCGGGCTACGCTTACAAGCTGGAAATCACAGACTCAAACGGCAACGTCGCCGTCTTTGAGAAATGTGATAATATCAGAACGATTTTGTCTAAATATTGCAAGAGCGCACGAATGAGCATCGGTAAGGTAATGGAGGTCGCAATAAACGAGGCCCCGTCTCAGCTTGATGCGATAAGCTTTTTCCAGACCGACCCTTACGGTAACCCCATAAGATTTAACGCAATGGCTAACGGTAATGAGCCTACCTATAAAACCGTGCTTACCGCAAGCGGTGAGGTACAGCTTGTGCCTACTACCGAAACGATTACCATATCGGGCACGGGTTGGGGACACGGCGTTGGACTCAGCCAGTATGCAGCGCGGGATATGGCAAACATCGGATTTATCTGGACGGATATCGCAACCTATTTCTTCCCCGGTGCTTATCTTGCCAACCTCTCCGATTTGTCAACACCTCTTAAATACGTTGACGGTGTATTGCAGATACCCGAGGAGGATTTGGAAGCCTCCGAGGAGAAAGACAATCACGATGAGCAAGAAGACCTTTCGAGTGAAAATGACTCCCCCGAGGAAAACGCAAAGCCTCCCAACGAGGACGCAGCCGAAGAAACGAAAAGCAACGATGAAATAACAAAAACGGATGAAAATCCCGAAGAAGCAACAGAACAATAAACACTATTTTACGAGGTATAAATTATGTATAATTCAAACGTTCGTCCCGAAACAATGGAACGTATAACCACTCCCGAGCTTGCCAATGCATTCATTGACGAGCAGGTAAAAGCAGTCAGAGAGCAGGTAGGAGACAAGAAGGTTCTCCTCGCGCTTTCAGGAGGTGTTGACAGCTCGGTCGTTGCCGCACTTCTTATCAAGGCTATCGGCCGTCAGCTCGTTTGCGTACACGTTAATCACGGTCTTATGCGCAAGGGTGAAAGTGAGCAGGTTATCGAGGTTTTTCAGAAGGGACTCGATGCAAATCTTATTTACGTTGATGCCACCGACAGATTTCTCGACCTTCTTGCAGGTGTTGCAGAGCCCGAGAAAAAGCGTAAGATAATCGGCGGTGAATTCATCAAGGTATTCGACGAGGAGTCAAGCAAGCTCGACGGAATTTCATTTCTCGCTCAGGGTACAATCTACCCCGACATTCTCGAAAGTGACGGTGTTAAGGCTCACCATAACGTAGGCGGTCTTCCCGAGGATATGGAAATGGAGCTCGTTGAGCCCGTTAAGCTTCTTTACAAGGATGAGGTCAGAGTCGTTGGACGTGCGCTCGGTCTTCCCGCTAATATGGTTGACCGTCAGCCCTTCCCCGGCCCCGGTCTCGGCGTAAGATGTCTCGGTGCTATCACCCGTGACAGACTCCACGCACTCCGTGAGGCTGACGCTATTCTCCGTGAGGAGTTTGACAAGAACGGTCTTGCAGGCAAGGTATGGCAGTACTTCATTGCAGTTCCCGACTTCAAGAGCGTAGGCGTACGCGACGGCAAGCGCTACGAGGGATGGCCCGCAATTATCCGCGCCGTAAATACCACCGACGCTATGAGCGCAACCATCGAGGAGATTCCTTATTCTGTGCTTCATCATATCACCGACCGTATCACTCACGAGGTTGAAGGCATTAACCGTGTACTTCTCGACCTTACTCCTAAGCCTATCGGCACGATAGAGTGGGAATGATTTTGCAAAGCAAAATCAACTATGATTGCCCGTTGGGCAAGTTATGAGTTATGGTTGGCTTCGCCAAGTTATGATGCACCTTCGGTGCAGTTGAATGAACGAGGCAATCATATCATAACGAGTGCGAAGCACTCTCATAACTCTAAACTCATAACTAAAAACACTCAGTGCGAAACGAGTTATCAACTATGATTGCCCTTCGGGCAAGTTATAAGTTATGAACGGCTCCGCCGTGTTATGATTTGCCTTGCGGCAAAGTTGCTTTTTACGGACAACCATTTCAGATATTCATAAAAAAGAGTTAACAGATTTTGTTACAAAGTCTGTTAACTCTTTTATGTTAGTCGTTATATTTATTCGGAACCTTGATCGGCAGAACCGCATTATAAGCTTATCGGTGCTTGTGTAACTGTGCGCTCAAAGCTGAAGTGCGGAAGGTTGTAAGGCTGTAGTGAACGAGACGGAGGGCTTGCGCAAAGGAGGATTGCAAACGAAGGTGGGTTCTGTTATAATCGGATTATGAAAGGGGGACGTGTATGTATTGTCTTCAAAGCCGCTGGAAGCTTGAAAACGGTAAGCTGCAGTATTACGGCTTGCGCAACGGCCTCGAC
>JAFSID010000037.1 GCA_017439965.1 Clostridia bacterium
AGATGTAAAAAAAGTCCAGACCGCCAAAAACAAGAAAGCATAAGCAAATGAGACTGTATATCAAAACAAATACAGATAAATATTAAGGTAAAAACTCAAAAATGAGTTTTCTCGAATAAATCATATGTTTTTGGCTCTGAACAAACCTCGCCACTACCGTACACTCGTACGCCGACGGGCTTCGGTTTGTCCATTCTGGAGCATTTTTTCCTATCTCCTGAAAAGAGGCTGTAAAAAAACTCTAACCAAGTTTTTTTACAGCCCCATCATTTTGTTTATAAATTGGTCGTTGGTATGCTAAGTTCGGCAGTGGAGCTTAATGAATGTCGCTCGAACTGAAGCAACGTATAGTTGTAAATATAAGATTTGGTAAAAGGGGAGAACTGTTCGTCCTCCTTCCTTGGCTCCATAGTTGATGAAGCGTTTGTTGAAGTGGATATGTAATATTGAAATGACGTATAATGGTAGCGTATAAGATTTGGTAAAATGAAGAGCTATATTCGACCCTCCTTAATTGCATAATTGGCGAAGTGTTTGCAGAAGCTATGAAGCGTGTTAAATGTAAATATAAATAAGCACTGTATAAGATTCAGTAAAAAGTATGAGTCATATTCTACCCTCCTTAATTGCATAATTGGCGAAGTGTTTGCAGAAGCTATGAAGCGTGTTAAATGTAAATATAAATAAGCACTGTATAAGATTCAGTAAAAAGTATGAGTCGTATATCTACGCTCCTTAATTACATAATTGATAAAGTGTTTGCAGAAGCTTTGAGATAATATTGAAGTAATGTATAAGATTTAGCAAAAGGGAAGAGATGTTCGTCGTGCTTCCTGAATTCCATAGTTGATGAAGTGTTTGTATAGCGTTGCGTGTTATCAAAACTCTCCGAAGGAGGACTGAGACGCTTAAATTAGTCTTAACGGTAGTAGAATTATTGGCCTGAAATTTGTGCAACCTGACATATTTTTTATCGAAATTTGTGGTTTGTACGACCGATATATACCATATCTTGATTTGAAAATTGAAAAAATCCGTTAAAAATTACAAAGTTTAGTCAAAATTGTGTTACAGTTATGTAACAAAAATAAAAAAACACTTGCCAAACACAATTTTTTGTGGTATGATTTATAAGGTATAATAATACTTTTAGCACAAAATATTTAGGAGGTTTTCATTATGAAAACAAGTGTACGCTTATTAGCAGTGCTCTTCGCTGTAATAATGGCATTGTGCGTAGTATCTTACGCGGCAGATTATTCTGACCTCGAAGCATCGCACAAGAATTATGAGGCTATTGAGCTTTTATCAACCTTAGGTGTCCTCCACGGATACGAGGATGGTGCTTTCCGTCCCGCTGATCCCGTACAGCGCGATGAAATGGCAAAGATGATTTACATCATGGCTACTGCATTTGAGAATGCAGGCGAGGGTGTAAAGCTTTTCTCTGACGTTTCCGCTAAGCATTGGGCAGCAGGATATATTTCCTGGGCGCACGGAAAGAATATAGTTGGCGGTTATGAGGATGCTACTTTCCGTCCCGACGCTAACATTACTTATGACGAAGCACTCAAGATGGCTTGCTGTATGCTTGGATATACAGATTTCCATTCTGACCTCTGGCCCGCAGACGTTCGCGAGGTTGCTCTCAGACAGCTTCACCTCGACGAAAATCTTGACGAGCTCGTTGTTGAGGTTACTCTTGACGGTGTAACCACCAAGGAAATCAACGGTGATGCTACCATCACCCGTGCACAGGCAGCTCAGATCATCTACAACTGCTTCTACAAGAATTTGTATTCCGCTGACCCTGCTGCAGAGAAGGAGACTCTTGCGGCTGACGTTTGGGGCTGTGCTGTATACGATTACAAGGTTGTTGCTACCGAAAACTTCGGTCTTTACTATTATACCGAGGGTATCAGAGCTACCAAGACCAATGAGCCTGACAAGATCGTTCTTTGGAACGGTGAAAAGTCTGAGACAGTTCTCCTTGAGGATTGGGGTCTTGAAGAGTATGAGGGTAAGACCGATGATATCTTCGGATTTACCATTACTGAGATCTACAAGGACAACGAGCCCTTCGCTGCAAGTGGACTCAAGGGTACAAAGTTTGACAACGTAACTCTTTCCTGGGTTTCTGCAAAGAGCACTGATGCTCCCACTTACGTTTCCGCTACTACTTATTGGTTTGCTGACCGCATGAACGTTAACGGCACTCTCTACGAGGGTGAGAACTTCTCTAACCTCCGTGCAGTAACCGTTGATGATAACGGTATGTTCACCGTTATTGATTCTAATTACGTGTCCTCCGGCGAAATAGGCGGAATCAAGCGTTTCTATAAGTATCCTGAAATTGAGGGTATTTCTTGGGATCCCAGAGATGCCGATAACAAGAACGGCCTCGGTCTTGAGTATGCATTCCTTGGCTACAACTTCAGCTACGAGAAGAAGGTTTGGGGTGTTGACTCCAACGATGACGGCATTGTAGATTTCCTTTTCTATAAGTCTCTTATGCCTTACAAGGTAACAAGCGTTATCAACGCCTCCAAGGGTGCGGAGAAGTATCAGCTCGTTACTATTGAAAGTATTGTTGGCTCTGCGTCTCCCGATAAAGCAATTGACAGCAGAAATATCAAGATTCCTTCAGGCTCACTCAAGGAAGGCGACGTATTCGTAGGTATCCACTACGCTGACCGTCTCTACGTTTCTACCGTTGTTGAGCCCGTAACCGCTCGAGTAACCAAGATTTCCAGTTCCTCCAGAACACTTGAGGGTGTAGGAAACGTTTCGGGTAACTCCTACTTCTGGGGTTATTACGGCACTACCGGTATCGGCGTATACTTCCCCAAACCTGATTCCTACTATCTCGAAAAGAACGCTGACGGCACATACAATCAGGTTAAGATTTGGATTCACAACGGCAGAGCAATCTATTCTGACGATTACGTTGAGCCCACCGAGACCTACAAGACCGCAGTTCTTCTTTACGTAGACAAGAAGGTTGAGAACCAGCTTGATAAGGCTACCAACAGAATTGAGGACTTCTATCCCGCATACATTCTCGTTAACGGTAAGGAAGAGGCTGTCAACCTTAACAGCGGTAACGCAATCGACGGCAAGTCCGGTGATTACGTATCTCTCGACGGTTCTGAGTTCAGAGCTAAGGTTGACCCCGTAAGCACCTATCTTGAGTACGTATACAAGGTAGTTACCTATACTCAGGATAACAAGGGCTACTACACTCTCTACACCGAAAATGAAACCACCTATGATGAAGAGGGCAACATTGTAGACTTCGTAATTCCTTACGACGAGAGCGCTCCCGCAACTCTCAACTACAACAAGAATACAGGCTTCTACGCAATCACTACTCCCGATGCAACCTACAAGGTTGATATTGATGAGGAAACCTACCTTTACTACACCTATACCAAGAAGTCTACCGACGATTACGTTCATATCGGCTTCTATACCTCCGACAGCTTTGCTAACGAGGAGTTTGATCCCGTTGCGTTCGCTTCCGACGTATATCTCGCATACGATCCCGAGACCGACTTCTATATCCTTAAGACCGCTATTCTCGCTGATGAAATCGAGAGTGCAGTAGGTGAAGACGTTGGCGTTGATCCTGATAAGGATGCAAGAGCAATTTACATTGCTACCGCTAACTCCGCAATGGTTAAGTACGATGATACAGCTCACTACGAGCACACTCTTACCAACGTTCTTACCAACGAGACCAAGACCGTTGTTCAGACTGAGCTTTCCATTGCTGACGGCGCTATCAATACAGGTAAGGGCTATTACTACGCTTGGGATGCAGATTCCGACGATTACGTAATAGTAAACGAGGGCTTTGAAAGCGTTGAGATTTCCAACATTGATAGAATCGATACCACCAGAGGCATCATCTATACCACCGGCGGTTCTTATGTTGACGGTCTTAAGCTTGCTGAGGACTTCCTCTTCGTTGCATACGACGATGAGCTTAACCGTATCGAGCTTACCCTCGAAGACCTCGTAGCTATCATGGAACTCTTCGATGAGGAAGGCGCTATTATGAGTGTTGCATTTATGACCTACGTTGACGAGAACGATGAGGTTCAGCCTGCATACGCTATCGTTGATTACGCAGAGGTTGTTGAGATTGAAGACGTTAACAAGATCGTTATCTACGACGATCACGTTGACGTGCTTCGCGCAGCTTAATCAATAACAAAATTTTGAGGTCACACAAAAGTGTGACCTCATTTTTTTGCCGTGGCGCTCTGAAAATATGCATTTTGGGGAAATAATGTGTATAGGCTGTACCGCTAAGGCTGTGGTTAGCTATAAAAAGCGTTCAAACGCTTCAACCTCCTCTCCACACTCTCGAGGGAAAGAGGTACGCTTTTTTGAACACGCAATTGCACACGTTTAGCGTGCAATTTCCTAAGTTACAAAAAGAATTTTTGTTGATTCAAAAACATTATAGGCATATAACTTTGTCAAATCGTCAAATACCTCTTGCATTTTTTGGCGATTTGGGATATACTTAATACATAACATTTAGCATTATCGAAAGGAAAATACCATGAGTGAAAATTGTAC
This sequence comes from Clostridia bacterium, assembly GCA_017439965.1. Taxonomy (GTDB): domain Bacteria; phylum Bacillota; class Clostridia; order Oscillospirales; family SIG627; genus RGIG6353. The sequence goes on from JAFSID010000037.1 coordinate 4,591, forward strand.
CCACGATTGCTCGAATTGTCCTTCTCACGGCTCTTGCTCAAGCGAGATACCCAAGGAGAAGCTCAATCCTGCAAGCAGTGTTAAAAAGGTTTACGGTATCGTCAGCGGTAAGGGTGGCGTAGGCAAGTCTCTCGTTACGGGTCTTCTTGCAACCACTATGATGCGCCGTGAGTACCGTGTAGGAATTATTGACGCAGATATCACGGGTCCTTCAATTCCCAAGATGTTCGGCGTGCGTGAGCCTATCCTCTCCTGCGAGGAGGGATTTGTACCCGCAACAAGTAAGATGGGCATTTCTCTTGCTTCCATCAACCTTCTTCTCGAAAACGAGACCGACCCTGTTGTATGGAGAGGCCCCGTAATAGCCGGCACCGTTAAGCAGTTCTGGACAGACTTTATCTGGAGTGACATTGACTATATGTTCATTGATATGCCTCCGGGAACGGGTGACGTGCCTCTGACAGTGTTCCAGAGCTTCCCGATTGACGGCATTATCATCGTTGCATCTCCCCAGGAGCTTGTTTCCATGATAGTTTCCAAGGCTGTCAAGATGGCTAACCTTATGAACATTCCTATCGTTGGTCTCGTTGAGAATATGAGCTACATCGAGTGCCCCGACTGTAAGAAGAAAATCAACGTATTCGGCGAGAGCCATATCGACGAGATTGCCGCTGAATACGGCATCGACGTGCTTGCCAAGATTCCGATTGACCCCGAGATTGCGCGCGTTTGTGATAACGGTCTTATTGAGCTTTTCGAAGGAGATTGGCTTGAGTCTGCGGCTGATAAGCTTGAATAAAGATAAAATTCCGTTGCTTCGGCGACGGAATTTTTTCTCTTAATTATGCCTTTGACCGCCAATTCCGAAATAAGTAGCTCTTTTTTTGAAATGCGTTGACAAAAAAACCATATTATGATAACATCAAGATATATAACGTTTGAGTCGTCATTGTGGGCAAAATAATGCTTTACGTAAAAGCGTTGCGTCGCTCTTCAAGGATGCCGTATGCTATGAAGTGTTTGTAAAGGAGAAACGATATGGAAGGGCTTCAGTTCAGATTTGCCGAAAAATCAGACGTCGGCTTGATTTTGCAGTTTATCCGTGACCTTGCCGAGTATGAAAAAATGTCGGATGAGGTGGTTGCTACCGAGGAGCTTTTATCCGAATGGCTTTTTGAAAAGCGTTCGGCTGAGGTGATTTTTGCGCTTGAGGAAGGTCGTGAGGTTGGCTTTGCTCTCTTCTTTCATAACTTTTCAACCTTTCTCGGTCGCGCGGGTATTTACCTTGAGGACCTCTTTGTTAAGCCCGAGTTTCGCGGAAAAGGCTACGGCAAGGGGCTTATTAAAAGACTTGCGCAGATTGCCGTCGAGCGTGGCTGCGGTAGGCTTGAATGGTCCTGCCTTGATTGGAATACCCCGAGCATTGAGTTTTATAAGTCACTCGGCGCAGTGCCGATGGAGGATTGGACGGTTTATCGCGTGACGGGAAAGACGCTGGAAGATTTAAGCCTTCGGCAATGAAATTCGCTCGTATGAGCGAGTAAAATGTTAAGGAAATGATGTTTGCTTCGCAAATGATGAATGATGTTTGACCTGCGGTCAAATGATGTATTTCACTTTGTGAAACGTTAAGGAAGAAAACCGAAATCGGTTTTCAAAAATTAATCAGATAATAATCAAATAAAATGGAGAAAGCGAAGCTTTCAACCACACCTCTTCACTATCACATCTTACTTATTACTTTAATATTTTAGGTCTATATATAACCCTACGCTGTTTTTTTAGATTAGGTCTATATATAACCCTACGCTGATTTTTAGATTAGGTCTATATATAGCCCTACGCTGTTTTTTTAGATTAGGTCTATATATAGCCCTAAACTGATTTTTAGATTAGGTCTATATATAACCCTAAACTGTTTTTTATATTAGCGCTAAATATAGAACTGCTCCTTGGAGGATAAAATGGATAATATTACATTAAAAGCAAAGGGCTTTGAGATTACTCTTGACGAAAAGGGTATTGTAAGTGGTCTTTGCTACAACGGAAAAAGCATAGACGTGGAAGAAAAGCCGTTTATCACTCTTGTAAAATCAAGAGACGGGGAGGTTATTTCTCCCGTTTCGGTTTCAGAAAACGGCAACGGAATTACGGCGAGCTTTGACAACGCAATGATAGGCGTTGAGGTCAAGAGTCACAACGAGTGGCTGGAGCTGAAGCTTTGCGGTGATTTGCCCGAGGGATATTTCGGGCTTGATTTCGGATGCGTTGAGATAAAGGGCTTTGTGGCAGGAGGCGAGTATCCTGCGCTATTCTCCTACGCTCTCACCGACAACGTGCACGAGCATATGTATCCCGATGCCGACAACGGCAGGAGTTGGGGTACGGTTATGAAAAAATTCGGCTGTGACGGCGCAAGACTTGCAATAGCTATGACCGAGTCTGACAGAATTTGCGAGGTGCTCAAGGAGATTCATTCCACCCTTTCTCCGACCGACCGCGCAGTATCCTCAATTGCAGGCCCTTACGCCCGTGAATATCACAAAAACCACGGCAATTACATTATTTTCTCTCAGACAGCCCCGTCAAGGCTTGACGAGTACATAGACTTTTTCACCCGTGCGGGCATTACTCAGCTTGACTTTCATCAGGGCCCCAACACCTTCCGTCAGGGTGACTTCTATTTCCATAACTACGGCGGAAGTGCCAAGCGCTTCAAGGAGGAATTTGCGAAGCCCTTGAGTGATGCGGGCATTCTTTCGGGACTCCATACCTACGCCTATTACATTGACGTTGCATCCCCCTTGCTTGCCGAGGAAAAGTGGCAGAAGCAGTTATGCTTCCTTGACGACGAATACACGCTTGACGAGGATTTTATTCCCGACCAGCCCTTTATAAAGACCGTCGAGGATACCTCCGCCTTCTCCACCAATCACACCTTCTTCTCGGACAGTCTCCCGTACGTTCTTATCGACAGCGAAATAGTTCTTGTAAAGCCCTCCGAAAACGGCTTTGCAATAAACGGCAGAGGTGTGGCGGGTACACCCCATACAACGCACAAAAAGGGCGCTAAAATCAAGCACTTCTTCGGGCGCTTCTGTATGTTCACGCCGGTTATCGGCAGTGAGCTCTTCTATAAAATTGCAAGGGATACCGCCAAAGCCTATAACGAGGGCGGATTTGAGATGATTTATCTCGATGCCCTTGACGGAATCGGACATCACTGTCCCAAGGAGGAGGCTTGGTATTGGGCGGGACAGTTCGTTGACACCATCGTCAAGAATTGTGATACCCCTCCCATCATCGAGTACTCGACGATGTATCCGTCCCTTTGGCCCTGTCGTGCAAGAATGGGTGCGTGGGATACTCCCTACCGTGGCTTTAAGGATTTCGTGAAAAGACACGTTGCGGCAAACAACGAATGGGAAAAGCGTCATTATACCACCACTCTCGGCTGGTATCTCGCCTATCCCGTAATGGCGCAGAAGTACCCCGTGAATTACGCTATGCGCTATCAGTTTGAGGAGGATATCGACTTCGTCGGCACAGAGGCCTTCTGTCACGGAAGCAGTATGGTATTTTTGAGCCTTACGCAAAAGACCTTTGATATTTTCCCTGCCTTTGAGAGAAATATTACAAATTACCGCCGTTATTCCGAGGCAATGAGTGACGAGAGCCTTTGCGCGCTTCGTCCCCGTCTTACCGCAAATCCCTTTGAGAAGCGTCTTATTGAGGAAAACGGCAAGAAATACTTCGTTGAAAAGCATTACAAAAAGTCCAAGATTTACGCTTCAAACGGCGTTGACCGTCTGCTTTTTGAAAATCCCTTCAAGGCTCAGAAGCCCTTTATACGCCTTGAGGCTCAGCTTACGGGTGAGGAGGAGGGAATAACCCTCGTTCACCTTGACGAGTCTTGTCAGATAAGTGAGGGCAAGCATACCTTTGATTACGTTGATATGACCGAGCGCCTTGCTCTCCGTGTGAGAGTCAAGGGCAACGGACGTCGCTCTGCCGTAATTCTCCGTGTCGGCTCTACCTGGAATGCAGGCAAGGGCGTGGCAGACTATACTGTATTTACCGACTTTGAGGGGTGGCGTGAGATTATTCTTGCCGAGGTTGACAACGGTAATTTCCCTGAATTTAACGCACCCGTTCCGTCGGATTTCGGAGCATATTCCTACTACCGTTCGATTGTTAATTACGACCACGTTGATTCCGTGGAGATATTCACAGTGGGTGACGTTGAGGGCGTTTGTCTCGGTGATATCGAGGCTGTCGCTCACAAGGAGCTTGAGGCATCAAGCATCCGCATCGGTGACGTTACGGTCAACGCATCGGTCAGGTCGGGTGAGTATATTGAGCTTTATCCCGACGGAAGAGCGGTCAAGCTTGACAGCTTCGGACACGTTGAGTCTATTGAGATATTGGGAGAATTGCCCGAGCTTTGCGGTGAGGGTAGCCTTGAAATTACCGCAGACGCTGACGGCATTCCCGCTCGCTTTACGGCAACCGTTGGCTTTACGGGAGAGGTAATTTGATTTAAATGAAATTGAAATCAGTAATATAAATTCCTTGACGGAATTTGCGATACGTTCCTCGCGGGACGAGAAAAGGGGCTGTAAAAAACTTAGTTAGAGTTTTTTTACAGCCTCTTTTATGAGATAGGAAAAAATGCTCCAGACCGCCAAAAACATATGATTTATTCGAGAAAACTCATTTTTGAGTTTTTGCCTTAATATTTATCCGTTTGATAAACAGTCTCATTTGCTTATGCTTTCTTGTTTTTGGCGGTCTGGACTTTTTTTACATCTACTTTTTTAATATTCTATTAAAGGTATTGCAAAAAATATAATAAAAATGTATACTGTAAGGGAACAAAAATAAGATTTTAAGGTCTAATATATAAAAGGAGGGAATAGCGTGAAAAAATTCAAAAAAAGCCTTATGTCCTGGACGTTTTTAGCACCGAGTATTTTGGGCGTTGCAGTATTCTTCGTTCTGCCGTTTATAACCGTCGTGCAATATTCCCTCGTTGACAATCCCATCTCCAACACCTACGTCGGATTTGAGAATTACAAGAACCTTTTAAAGAATCCCGCCTTTCTTATGGCGGCTAAAAATACCCTGACCTTTTCGGTGGTGGCGGTAGCACTTGCGGTGCTTCTCTCTCTCGGGCTGGCACTTATGCTTGAGGCAAAAATCCCTGCAAAAAGCCGTCTGCGCACCTTCTTTTTAAGCCCGTTGGTCGTGCCTACCGCATCGGTCATTCTCATATGGCAAGTCGTATTCTCTTACAACGGCTCGTTCAATTCAATCGTTGAGCTTTTCGGAGGTCAGCCTATCGACTGGCTCAAGAGCGAATACAGTCAGATAGTCATTCTGCTTATGTTCCTCTGGAAAAATCTCGGCTACAATATGATACTTTTTATGGCGGCACTTTCAAATATTCCCAAGGCTCAGCTTGAGGCGGCGGAGGTTGACGGAGCGGGAGCGGTAAGGCGCTTCTTCGTCATTAAGCTGAGATATATTTCTCCGTCACTCTTTTTCGTAATACTTTTGTCCCTCATAAACTCCTTCAAGATATTCCGTGAGGTCTATCTTCTGACGGGAGGCTATCCGTACGAATCAATATACTTCTTACAGCACTTTATGAACAACACCTTCAAGTCACTTGATTATCAGAAGCTTTCTGCGGCGGCAATTATTATGTCGGTCGTCATACTTGTGGTAATACTCGTCATATTCTTACTTGAGGACAGGCTGGGAAAGGACGTGGAGGAATGAAAAAACTTCGACGAAATTTCCGCCGTATCCGTCTTGCATTGCTCTTCATATGGCTTCTTGCCTTTGCGTTGCTTTTCCTGATGCCTACGGTGTTGACTCTCACAAATTCGTTTATGTCCGAGACCGAGCTTACCTCAAACTACGGCGCGGTGCTTGGCAACGTATCGGGCGGCAGCTCCTATATGTCCGAGGAGGTCAACCTCAAGCTTATACCCGATATAGTTTCCTTCAGGCAGTATATTACGGTGCTTTTCCAGAGTCCCGAGTATCTTTTGAAATTCTGGAACTCGGTCATACTGACCCTTCCGATCGTTTTCGGTCAGCTTGCAATAGCATCACTTGCGGCGTACGGCTTCTATATTTCCCGTTCAAAAGTCAAGAGCGTAATTTTCTTCTCTTACATAATATTGATGCTTATGCCATATCAGGTAACCCTCGTGCCCAACTTCCTCGTGTCCGAGTCTCTCGGGATTTTAGGCACGCGCTGGGCTGTTGTGCTACCGGGTATCTTCACTCCCTTGTCGGTGTTCATACTCACCAAGAGTATGCGCCGTATTCCTGCCGCCGTTATCGAGTCTGCAAGGCTTGACGGCGCGGGTGAGTTCAAGATTTTTTTGAAGGTATGCTTGCCGATGTGCTCGTCGGCACTCTATTCAGTGGCAATACTCACCTTTATTGATAACTGGAATATGGTCGAGCAGGTGCTTATCCTTCTTGACAACGTGGAAAAGCAGCCGCTTTCCGTATTCCTTTCCTCCATCAACTCGGGTGAGGTCGGAATTGCCTTTGCCGCCGCTACCGTCTATATGATACCTCCCGTGCTGTTGTTCCTGCACGGAGAGGAAAATCTCGTTGAGGGAATAGCCTACTCTGGCAGTGTCAAAGGCTAAAATCTTGATAAATTTGCCCAGCGCTCGCTTGTTTGCCCCTCTCAGTACCATCGTACAGCTTCCTCACTGCAAAGCGTCGCTCTGAACAAATTTCTCTGCGATTTTTAAGATTTGAAAATTTGCCCGGAAGCTTGCTTGTTTGCCCCTCTCAGTACCATTGAAGTGCTAAGGGCTGATATAAGCGCATAAATACATAAGTGAAAGGACTTATTATGACAAAGGTTAAATCAAGAAAAGACGTAATAAAAAATATAGCCATAGTATTTCTCGTGATAATGCTTGTGCTTACGTTTTTCTCAAATACTATAATGAATTACTCGCTTGCCGAGGTCAACGGAAAATACTCCGAGTACGGAACCATCCGCACGGGTGTTCGAGGCTCGGGTACTGTTCAGGCAAACACCGTTTTCGAGCAGGCGGTCAAGGGTGACCAGCGTGTCGTTGAGGTGTTCGTGCGTGAGGGTGACAGAGTTACCGAGGGTCAGGTGCTTATGACTCTTGAGCCGAGTGCGGTTGCCGACAATACCGCCGAGCTTGAGGCACTCAAGGAACAGCTTGAGTCACTCAAGGACGCTTACGACAGAGCGCTCCTTTCCCGTGACGGTGATGCGGATTATACGCTTGCCGAGATGGATATTGCCGATGCACGCGAGGAGCTTGACCTTCTCATTGCAAAGAGAGGCGAGTTTACCGAGGAGAAGCTTCTTGCAATTGCGACTGAGTACGAAAACGCCGAAAAGGCGGTTGAGGAGCTGGCGGAGTCCATTGAGACTCTCGAGGAGCAGATTGCCGAGGTATCCGCGGAGTCGGACGACCCTGCAATAGTTACCGCGCGTGAAAAGGTGGCAAGCGTTAAAAACGTGCTGAAATACGCAGAGGAACAGCTTGCTAAGGCTGAGGAGGATTTCAACGGCGTGTCCTACACCGACTTGACCTCTCTCAACTCACAGAAGGATTCCATTTCAAGAAGCCTCGGAAAGCTTTACGATAATGAAAAGGCACTTGAAACGAAGTACGCAGACCTCCTTGCGCTCAAGCCTGCAATGGATAAGGCTAAGACCGATTTTGACAAGGCGAGGGGAGAGTATGAAGCGCTTTACGGTGCATTTGACCCCGAGACCCAGCCCGAGATTACCGTACCCGAAAATCCCGACGAGAACGAGGTCAAGAGGCTTGAGGCGTGGAAGGGCGTTAAGGCGCTTTACACAGCCTATGAGACCGCAAAGGGCGAATGGGAAGCAAATGAGGACGATATAGCCTCTGCCGAGGCTGAGATAGAGGCGGTCGAGGACCAGATAGCCGACCTCAATTACGATTATTCCGCAGTTACAAAGCAGATATCCTCCGCAAAGAGCGAAAACAAGCTTTACGATAAGTACAAGGCATCCGTCGAGCTTTGCGAGGATGAGGTTGAAAACGTAAAGAAAAATCTTGAGAGCGCCGAAAAGGCTCTTGAGGATGCGGTTGAGGGCATAGCCAAGGACCTTACCGCCAGCCTCAAGACCAAGCGCGCAGAGCTCAAGACGGCTGAAAAGCATCTTACCGAAGCCGCCGCCGATAAGGAGGAAGCTGACGGAGTAGAGGGGCTTGACGAGGAAATCAAATCCAAAGAAAGAGCGCTCTTTGAAATGGAGTACAACCTCGAAAAGCAGAAGGAGTCGGACGCCAAGGCAAACGAGCTTGAGGATTACGACTTCAAGAAGCAGAAGGAGGAGATAGACTCTCTTCAGGCAGAGATATACAAGCTTCAGGGCAACACCGCAGGCGGTGAGACCGAGTTCGTTTCCAAGTACAACGGCACGGTTACAGCCTTCACCTGCCGTGTAGGTGATACCCTTTCGGATGGCTCGTCGGTCATTTCAATAGAGTCGGAGGAAAACGGCTATACGCTTTCCTTCTCGGTTTCAAACGCCGATTCAAGAAAGCTTCAGATTGGTGACACAGCTACCGTTTCGGGAGGCTATTGGGGAAGCAGTATCAGCGCAGTGCTTACCACTCTCAAGACTCAGCCGGGCGGACAGAGCAAGCTTGCGACCTTCGATTTGTCGGGCGACGTGGTTTCGGGACAGACGCTGACCCTCATTGCAGGCGAAAAGTCCACCTCCTATTCCTCGGTTGTGCCCAAGAGTGCTATCCGTGAGGACTCAAACGGCAAGTTTATTTACATTACAAAAACCAAGTCAACGCCTCTCGGCAACCGTTACGTTGCAACGAGACTTCCCGTTGAGATAGTGGCAAGCGACGACGTGAATGCGGCAATAACCTCTCCCGAGATAAGCTATATTTACGAGTTTGCCATTACCTCATCAACGAAGCCTATTGCCGACGGTGATTACGTAAGGCTGGCTGACTGATATGAAGGCGCGTTACGTTGTATTTATATGCCTTCTGGCACTCTCTCTTATATGTGTCGGAGCATTTTTCGGAGCACGGGCAACCGTCTCCGATACCAAAGCCTCAAGCTTTGGCAAGGATTATGCGCGCATTGCGGTTTATCCCGAGGAGCTTATAACCTACGACGGAATAAACGCCTTCAGGGTGAATATCGACGAAAGGCTGATATCCGACTCTCATTCATCAGAGGGACGCCTTTGGTACGACGGCTTTATATCCTTCGGCAAGTCGAGTGTTTCAGCTCTTGAGTCCGCCTCCTTTATGGCGGAGAAAATCACGGCGGGCGGTGACTTCTTCACCCTCTACGAGCTTGATTTTCTGTCGGGCACGCCCTTCTATTCCGACGATAACTATTCCGATAGAATCGTCATTGACGAGCGTTGCTCCTTCCGTCTCTTCGGAAGCGTTGATTCGGTGGATATGCCCGTTACGGTTGACTCAAAGGAGTATTACGTTGCAGGCGTTTTCAGAGCCGATGACAGTAAGGCTTGGGAGCTTCAATTCGGTGAAGAGCCCGTGGTCATCCTTCCCGACAGAATTGCCGACGGAAATCTATATTCTACCTACGAAATAGTTTTACCCGACCCCGTGAATAATTACGCTCTCGGAGTCGTGAGCGAGGCGGCAGGTGAGAATGCCGTGACGGTTGACGTGACGAACAGATATTCGCTCAAAAATCTGTTTTCACATATAGCCGAGCTTCCCTACCGCTCCTACGTTACCCGTGACGTTGCGTTTCCGTGGTTTGAAAACAGCGCAAGAGGAGAGCTTGACAGACTTTCACTTATGCTGACCGTTTCACTTGTATCCATAACGGCTCTTGCCGTTTCGGGTGTATATATCATCATCAGGAGGAAAAAATGAAAAGAATAATTTCCCTTATTTTAGTATGCGTTATGGCGCTCGGACTTCTTGCTTCCTGCAAGCCTGCGGGTCAGAAGGAGCAGCTTCCCGAGAAGCAACGCCTTGAAAACGTTTATCTTACCACCGAGCATCCTCTTCCCGAGGGTATTCGCGGAACACAGTTTATTTCCAGCGGTGATAACGTCTATCTGCTTTGCAGTCGTGAGGAGCTTACCACCGACGATGAGGGCAATGAGGTTTATGATTTCTCAAGAATACTCTACGCAACCGACAAGGAATTTTCCGAGTATAAGGAGGTTTGCGTTCTCAAGAACGAAAACAACTGGTCGGAGGAGGATACCACGTCAACCGGCATTTCGGTGCACAACGCTTATCCGACGGGTGACGGCGACGTTATCATAGTATATAACAAGTGGTACGAGGATTGGTCTGACCCCGATGAGTACATTTACGAGCAGAGCTGGAGTCTTGAGCGTATAGCTCCCGACGGTACTGTGCTTTCTGCGACCGACCTTGACTTTTCAAGCCTTGACATCGATTGGATCTACGTTTCCGATATTCTCCTTATGGAAAACGGAAAGTACCTCGTTATGACCGATATGGATGCCTACATAATGACCGCAGAGGGCAAGCTTGAAAAGAAGTGCGATGCGGTTGAAAACCTTGTGGGTATGCATCAGTTAAACGACGGCAGACTCATTTTCATCTATTATGATGAGGAATGGAATTATGCAACGGGTGAGTACGATCTTTCAAGCGGTATCTTCACCAAGTACGCAAGTCTCGGAGGCGGTAACGTTGGCAGTCCCGTCGTTACTCCCGAGGGTAAGCTTTATATGGCTACTCAGACCGAGCTTGTTGAGTATAATATTGAAACGGGTGAGAAGATAGGTACTGAAATCAACTGGCTCAACTCGGATATAAACCCGAATTACGTTTATAATATAGCCTATCTGGACGGATATTTTTACAATATCGACCAGTCCGATTGGGAAAAGCCCAAGCTTATGAAGCTTACTCCCTGCGATGACGTGATTGAAAAGTACATAATCGACCTTGCCTGCATATATCTCGATTACAATATGACCGAGAAGATAATCAAGTTTAACCGCGCAAACGAGGATTACCGAGTCGTCGTTACCACCTATAACGACGTTGACGACGAGGGTAACCAGCTTGGTTCAACCGCAATTGACAACGAGATAATCAAGGGCAATATCCCCGATATTATCAGTCTTGACCAGCTCGACTTCAAGAAGTACGCTTCGAAGGGCGTGCTTACCGACCTCGGTGCATTGATTGATGCCGACGAGGATATCTCCCGTGAAGATTTTCTTCCCAATATTCTTGAGTTCGGAAGTCTCAACGGCAAGCTTTACTCACTTATCGGTGATTTCTCGGTTGAAACCGTTATCGGTAAGAAATCCGTTGTCGGCGACAGGTTTTCTTGGACCTGGGCTGACCTTATGGACACTCTCGCGCGTTATCCCGATTCGGTTGCGTTTGCCGAGATGGAGCGTGAGAATATGCTCAGAAGCATAATGCGCGTTTGTCTCTATGACTTTATTGATTATTCCACGGGTACGACGAGCTTTGACAGCGAGGAGTTCCGCGCGATTCTTGAGTTCTGTAAGCCCTATCCCGCAACGATTGACTGGGATGAGTATTACGAGGATTACGACTGGGAGCTTCAGCGTCAGGGCTACCGTGACAATAAGATACTTCTCCAGACCAAATACTATGGCTCGTTCTGGGTTCTCACCTATGCGGGTGACAATCCCTTTGAGGAGGAGACCTCAAATATCGGCTATCCGACCACCTCGACCACCTCGTCGGGCTCTGTTATCTATCCTAACAGTGAGTGGGCAATTGCAGAAGCATCTCCCTTTAAGGAGCAGGCTTTTGACTTCTTGAAGAGCCTCTTTGATGAGGAGAACGAGGACAGATACGGCTTTTCCTCCAACAAGAAGCTCTTTGAAAAGGGACTTGCTGAGGTTGTCGGTGAAGAGATTTACGATGACGATGCAGTTGATATGCCCGTTGTTGAGGTTATGCCCTTGGAGGAGACAGCCGAGGATAGCGTTATCTTGGACGACAGTATGATCGGTGGCTCTATGATTCGTCCCGTTGAGGAAAATAAGGTGACCCAGGAGGATGCCGACCGCTTCTACGAATTCGTGAAGAGCGTTTCTCGTCGTCAGGCTCCTTACGACCACGAGGTTATAAATATCGTCGTTGAGGAGTCCGCCTCCTATTTCGACGGCGTTAAATCACTTGACGAGACCTGTAAGATTATACAGAGTAGAGCATTTCTGTACATAACCGAAAATATGTAATATAAATTGCGTCATAAAAAATTGCGTCATAAATTCGTCCAATACGTCGTTAAAAGCAAGATGGGAGTACCTCGAAATACGTAAGTATTCCATCGGTACTCCCACTTACTTTTGCCTTGTCTTGAACGGAATTTATTTAGCAATTTGGTTGTGTCATAAATTCGTCCAATACGTCGTTGTCATCGGGATATGAAAGCCTCGAAATACATAAGTATTCCTTCGGCATTCCTACCCTCGACGCCTTGTCTTGAACGGAATTTATTTAGCAATTTGGTTGTGTCATAATTCATCTGATACGTCGTTAAAATAGTTGATAATTGAAAATTTATAATTATGGTCGAAAGGGGCTGTAAAAAAACTTGGTTAGAGTTTTTTTACATCTCCATTATATATAACCTAAAAATTAATTGTATAACCTAAAAATTAATTGCCACTCAGGGCAATTAATTTTTCAAAGCCACAAAAGTTTTTGAGGGTAAAGGGGGCTTTTTTCAAAAAGCCCCCTTTTATTAATGAAATCGAAAGCGGACTCCAACGAGTCCGCTTTCTCCTTTTACTGATAAAGCTTTTCTTCCGTATTATCCGCTATTAATTATTTAAACTTTTTTCTGAACTCAAGAGGCGTGAGACCCGTATGAGCTTTAAAGGTACGGCTGAAGTTTGAGGAGTCGGAAAAGCCGCAGAGGGAGACTATTTCACCGACGGGGAGAGGGGAGTGGGTGAGCATAGCCTTAGCCGAGGCAATTCGGCAGGAGGTGAGGTATTCCATAACAGCCCGTCCCGTGACTCTTTTAAACTCGTGAGAGAGCTTTGACGGGCTGACCGAGTGCTCAAGGGCAAGCTCGGTCAGAGTTAGAGGCTGAGCGTAGTCGGTCTCAAGTCGTTTTTGTACCGACAAGACGAGTGCGTTTTCCTCATACGATGGAGCTTCGCGCTTGACGGTTATCATAAGCCTGCGACAGAGAAGGTCAAGCATTTCCTCGCGGTGAGGCTTATTTGAGCCGTATTCGAGGCAAAGCTCCTCAAAAACAGACACAAGAGAGTCAAAGCTTTTTGGGGTTATGCAGTTTGAAAAGCCTTGAGGACGGTAGGACAGGAGAGAAAAGAGGCTGTCGGAGACGGGAGAGATGCTAAGCACGTACCTTTCGTACTCCTTGCTCAAAACCTCGACCGAGTGATTTTCGTATCGGCTGAATATGAGCAGGCTTTTTTCTCCTGCCTCAAGGGTGGTCTTGTCAAGGGTAACTCTCACTTTTCCTTTAAGTATCAGTATTATCTGGTGCGAGTCGTGATAGTGGGTGCTTTTGCGGTTAGGCTCGCTTGAAAAATAAACCTCTTGTAGCTCGTTCATATATGCCTCCTTTTTTGACGATTATAACACGCGGTTAGCATTTTTGCAAGATTTACATAAAAATATGCAGGATATATATTGATAAAATGCAATTTTTACATTAAAATAAAAGCAAAGAGAATAAAACGGAGGGGGATGTTATTATCAAAAGGTCGGTTTATACGAATACCTTGGATTTTCAAAAGCAATGCGACGAGCTTGGAATAAAAATGCCGTTTGCCGAGGATGTGGCAATACTCGGTGAGAGGGTCAAGGCAGGGTGTCTTGACATACCCAACCGCCTTGTGTGTCAGGCTATGGAGGGCTGTGACGGTAAGGCGGACGGCAGTCCCGACACTCTTACCGAAAGGCGCTACAAGAGGCTTTCGGAGGGTGGCTCGGGTCTTATATGGTTTGAGGCTACCGCCGTTATGGAGGAGGGACGGGCAAATCCCCGTCAGCTTTGGATAAACGAGGGCAACCTCGACTCCTTCAAGCGTCAGGTGGAGAAAATCAAGGAGGACGGAATGAGTGCCAACGGCTACGCGCCCGTCGTAATAATGCAGGCGACTCACTCGGGACGGTACTCAAAGCCGAACGGTACACCTGTGCCTCTCATTGCCTACAACAATCCGATTTTTGAAAAGGAAAGTCCCATTTCAAGTGACAGAATAGTCACCGACGAGTACCTTGACCGAGTGGGCGAGGCTCTTGTAAAGGGTGCCGTTTTAGCGGAAAGGGCAGGCTTTGACGGAGTTGATATAAAGTGCTGTCACAGATATTTAAATTCCGAGCTTTTGTCAGCCTACAACCGTGATGGCAGATACGGAGGCTCGTTTGAAAACCGCACGAGGCTTCTGCGTGAGAGCGTGAGAGGGGCTGTTGCCTCCTGCTCCTCCGACTTTGCGGTGACCTCAAGGCTTAACGTGTACGACGGCTTCGAGTACCCTTACGGCTTCGGCGTGGGTAAGGAGGGAATTGCTCCCGATTGGAGCGAGGGCATCCGACTCGTTTCCGAGCTTTACCGTGAGGGTATGAGGCTTATCAATATAACTATGGGAAATCCTTATTTCAATCCTCACGTCAACCGTCCCTTTGCAAGCGGAGGGTATACTGCCGAGGAGCATCCGCTTGAGGGAGTTTTGAGAATGCTTGACGGCATTGCCGAGATAAAAAGAGGTGTACTCGATATGAAGATTATTTCCTCGGCGCTGACCTATCTCGGAGTGGCAGCGCCCTTCGTTGCCTCGGGCTATATTCAAAACGGAGGCTTTGACCTTGCAGGCTTCGGGCGTACTATTCTTGCCTATCCCGACTTTGCTCAGGATATTTTAAGGTGCGGTGAAATGAAGAGAGATAAGCTTTGTATCTGCTGTTCGAAATGTACCGAGATAATGAGAAAGCCGGGAGGTACTCCCGGCTGTGTGGTAAGAGATAAAGAGGTATATCTGCCGATATACAAGGAGCCTTGCGGAGGTGTAAAATGAAAAAGGCGATAGTGACGGGAGCGTCAAGCGGAATAGGTCGTGCAGTGGCCGAAAGGCTTCTTCGTGAGGGATGGCAGGTTTTCGGAATGAGCAGAAGATCGCTTGAAAGACTCGGAGACCTTGCAGAGCGTGAGAATTTCACCTACGTTCAGGGAGACGTTTCCAAAGACGCTGACCGTTTAAGGCTGGTGGAGTGTGCAGGTGAGGTTGACGCGCTTGTGAACGTTGCGGGAATAGCTCCCCGTGAAAGACGTGACATACTTGAAATGACCGAGGAGAGCTATGACGAGGTGATGAACGTCAACACGAAGGGGACGCTCTTCTTGACTCAGGGCGTTGCCCGTGGAATGATAAAGAGAGGTGGCGGTGCAATCGTCAATATATCCTCGATATCCGCCTATACAAGCTCGACATCCCGTGCAGAATATTGCATTTCAAAGGCGGGCGTTTCAATGATAACACAGCTTTTTGCCGACAGACTTGCCGAGTACGGCATTACCGTCAACGAGGTAAGACCCGGTATCATCAGAACGGATATGACCGAGGGAGTCGTGGAAAAGTATGACCGACTTATAGAAAACGGGCTTCTTCCCATTAAGCGTTGGGGTACTCCCGAGGACGTGGCAGAGGCGGTATGGATGCTGGTCAACGGCTCACTTCCTTATACTACGGGCGAGTCGATAAGCGTTGACGGCGGATTTCTGATAAGGAGGCTGTGATGAGACGCTTATCTCACGGCACGGTGGTCATCGGCTCGGGTGCCTCGGGCTACGCCGTGCTTACAAGACTTCTTGAGGGTGGCAGAGACGCGGTTATGGTAACCGAGAAAAAGACTCTGGGTACTTCAAGAAATGCAGGAAGTGACAAGCAGACCTATTATAAATTGGGCTTGGGCGGTGATATGCCCGACAGCACGCGACTTATGGCGCGTGACCTCTTTAACGGAGGCTGTGTTGACGGTGATAACGCTCTCGCTGAAGCCTCTCTTTCAACGAGATGCTTTATGAGACTCGTTGAATTGGGAGTTGAGTTTCCCGTTAACCGCTACGGCGAGTATATCGGCTACAAGACCGATCACGACCCGTATGCGAGGGCAACGAGCGCAGGTCCTCTTACCTCAAGGGATATGACCGAGGCGCTTGAGTCCTACGCCGAGAGGCTGGGGGCTAAGGTATACGAATATTATGCCGAGGAAATTTTGACAGAGGACAATAGTGTCACGGGTGTTCTGTGCCGTGACGGTGACGGGGAGGTCGTGATAGCCTGCGGTGAGGTAGTGCTTGCGACGGGCGGTCCCGCAGGCGTGTACGCTGACAGCGTTTATCCCGTGGGTCACACGGGCTCTACGGGGCTTGCCTTGTGGGCAGGGGCTTCGGTGCAGAATATCACCGAGTGGCAGTACGGACTTGCCTCAATAAATCCCCGTTGGAACGTATCGGGAACATATATGCAGACCCTTCCGAGAGTGGTCTCGGTGGATGAGTCGGGAGGGGAGCATAATATCCTCGAAGAGTATTTTGAGGATAGGTACGATGCGCTTAACTCTCTTTTTATGAAGGGATATCAGTGGCCCTTTGACACGGCAAGGCTTGACGGCTCGTCAAGGCTTGACGTTGCCGTGTGGCGAGAGAGGACGGTTTTGAAAAGACGGGTCTATCTCGATTGGAGAGAGAATCCCTTTGACTTTGATTTCAAGGGCTTGTCGGAGGAGGCATACTCCTATCTTGAGGGAGTGGGGGCTTGCTTCGGCAGACCTATTGACAGACTCAAAAAAATGAATATGCCCGCATACGAGCTTTATCTTGACAAGGGTGTTGACCTTGAGCGTGAGATGCTTGAGATTGCACTCTCGGCTCAGCATTGCAACGGCGGTATTTCGGTAAACGAGTGGTGGCAGACGAGCGTTGAGGGGCTCTTTGCGGTGGGTGAGTGCGCAGGTACTCACGGCGTTACCCGTCCCGGTGGCTCGGCTCTCAATTCGGGTCAGGTGGGAGCGTTGCGCGCTTCTCAATATATCCTTGCCCATCCCCGTGAAATCAAGCCCGTTGATTATATTTTCAGCCTTGACGGATGTGATACGGGGGTTGATATCAATACCCTTCGACGCCGTATGAGTGAGGTTGCCGCCGCTCTGCGTGACGTTGACGGGATGACTGAATACCTTGAATACCTCAACACTCTTTTGCCGTCCTCTGACAGACGGCTTCGGGACACCGTGACGGTGCAGAGGGTTATGCTTTCGGCAATGCTCGACTTTTATAAAACCGTAGGTACAAGCCGTGGCTCAGCGCTCTATTTCAAGGGAGGCTTGGAAAATCACAAGCCTGAAAACAGAGCCTTCAGGGATAAAATTCAAGAGGTGAGGCTTTGTGACGGAGGGGTTGAGATAAAGTGGAGACCCGTCCGTGAGATACCCTCGGAGGATATTCCCTTTGAGACGGTATGGCGTGAATACAGAATTGACAAAAACGTGAGGTAAAAATGAGAGAGCTATATCTTGACATAATGGAGCGTGCCTTGTCGGCGTATGACGATGAGCGCATTGCGGATTTTATAGACCGTGTTAAGCGTGACGGCTTGACCGAGCACGGCTTTCCGAGAATTGCCGCAAATATCGGTATACTTATGGCAAACGGCAGATGCGAGAGATATTTCCCCGTATTCTGCGAGATAATGGACCTTTGCACCGAGTATTTTCTCAAGGTGAAGGCGGCAAACGAGTTCAGCGTGCGTGAGGTGGTCTGCTCACTTGCGCTCCTTGAAAAGCGTGGCAGATGCCCGAAGGAGCTTATAGAAAAGTGGCGTGAGCGCATTGCGAAAATCAATCCGTGGGATTGCTATCTGATGATAGCGCGTGACCTTGAAACGCATATCGGAAACTGGGCGCTCTTCGGCGCGGTGAGTGAATACGTGCGCCTTCGCTGGTGCGGACTTGAAATTAACGATTTCGTGGAGTCACAGCTTGCAAATCAGATACGCTTCGTTGACGAAAACGGAATGTATATGGACCCTAACTGTCCGATGGTTTACGACCTCGTACCCCGTATGCTTTTCAACTCTATTTTGTGCTTCGGCTATGACGGAGTACACAAGAGGGCTATTGAGGAAATTCTGGACAAGGGGCTTGACCTTGAATTGAAAATGCAGTCGGTTAACGGTGAGATAGCCTACGGCGGACGGAGCTCGCAGTTTTACCACAACGAGCCGTTATTAACCTCGATTTTCGAGATGGAGGCTTGCCGTCTTGCCGAGAGGGGAGATTTTGAGAGGGCGTCCGTTTGCCGTGCTGCTGCGATAAAATCGGCTGAATATACACGCTCCTGCATTTTTGACGGAGAGTTTACTCACATCAAGAATTATTACGATAAGGATTCCTTTATCGGCAGTGAGCCATACGGCTATTTTGACAAATATATGATAACGCTGGCATCAAATCTTTCCTTTGCCTACTTCTTTGCAAGGGAGGATATAAAGCCGTCCGTTGCCGTTTGCGATAAGGGTGGCTACTGCGTGTCAACGAGTGACTTTTTCCATAAGACCTTTCTTAATTCAAGCGGATATTTCCTTGAATTTGACACGGAGGCGGATTTCCATTACGATGCCAACGGTCTTGGCAGAGTTCACAAAAACGGATGCCCGTCTCAGCTCTGTCTCTCCTTGCCATGTCCTCCGAAAACCGAAAGCATCAGGCTTGAGTGGGATAATCCGCGCGGTATGTCTCTTGCGGTATGGTGTGAGAATGACGGGGAAATTCTGTACGGTAGTGAAAAATATGCAAAATATACCCTCCTTTCAAGCGGTGATAATTTTGTTGAATACCTTTGCGATATGAAGGGCGTGACCGTAAAGGCTCGCTACTTCTTGAGCGAGGACGGTGTGGATATCACTCTTGAGGGAGAGGGACGGGTCGGTCTCGTTATTCCGCTCTTTGAGTTTGACGGAAAAAATAAGGTGGCTCACTCCTTCTCGACTACGGGTGCAACGGTTGAGTACAAGGGGTGCGTATGCCGTTACACATATGACGAAAGTGTCGTCGGTGACGAGGGCGTTTTCTGTAACAGAAACGGACGCTACCGCTTCGTGAGGGCGGAGTGCCGAAAAATACGTTTGGAAATGGGAAGAAAAGATGAGATTTAATACGGGACTTTGCTCGATATCCTTCAGGGACAGAAGCGTTTCGGATATCGTGGAGGCGGTGAACAGGGCGTCACTTGACGCGGTTGAATGGGGGAGTGACGTACACGCTCCCGTGGGTAGAGGTAGGATAGACGGGGTGAAATGCTCGTCCTACGGAACTTATTTTAAGCTTGGAGTAACGCCGACTTATGAGCTTGAGGCGTATATTAATACGGCGCGTGCGCTTGGTACGGATACCTTAAGGCTTTGGTGCGGAGGCTGTGGAAGTGCGGAGTGCTCGGATAGGACGGCGCTCTTCAATACCTGCCGAGAGGCTGCTGAATTTGCCGAGCGTGAGGGGGTCACTCTATGCATGGAGTGTCATCAGGGTACCTATACCGACACGGTTGAGTCTACACTTGAGCTTATGCGTGAGGTGGATTCGGATAATTTCCGTATGTACTGGCAGCCGAATCAGTATCGCACGGTCGAGGAGAATATTGCATCCGCAAGGACTATTGCGCCGTTTGTGAAGAATATTCACGTTTTCAATTGGGAGGGGAATAATAAGTATCCTCTTGCCGAGGCGGTGGATACCTGGAGACGATATCTTGAGTTTTTTGAGTCAGGCACTCTTCTTCTTGAGTTTATGCCCGACGGCAGACTTGAAGGTCTTGAGAGAGAGGCAGAGGCGCTTTTTAAAATAACGGAGGGAATATGAAGGGAATATTTTTAGGAGATGCCTTTCAGATAGGCAGAGTTTATCCCACGTGGATAAAGGAGAGGCTTTTTGATATTGCCGACGTTGAGGATAAGGTTTACACGAAGGAGACCCTTTCGGAGAATATGGATGCAGAGTGCATCTTTTCAACCTGGGGTATGCCTCATTTTACCGCTGAGGAGATAGCCCGATATTTTCCGAGGCTTCGCGCGGTATATTACGCCGCAGGCACCGTGCAGGGCTTTGCCCGTGAGTTTCTTGAGTCAGGTGTGCGCATTTATTCGGCGTGGGGGGCGAATGCAGTGCCCGTTGCCGAGTATACGGTGGCGCAGATAATTCTTGCAAATAAGGGCTTTTTCAGGTCCTCAGCTCTTGCAAGCCGAGGAGAGAGGGCAAGGGCGGTTGACGTATATCAAAGGTACAACGGCAATTACGGATGCTCCGTCGGTATAATCGGCGTTGGTATGATAGGCTCAATGGTATGTGAAAGGCTTGCCGATTACAATTTGAGCGTTAAGTTTTTCGACCCGTTTTTGTCGGACGCGCGTGCTGATGAGTTGGGGATTGAACGGGCAAGCCTTGAGGAGATATTCTCTACCTGCATGGTGGTTTCAAATCACCTTGCCAACAAGCCCGAGACCGTGAAAATGCTTAAAAAAGAGCATTTTGAAAAAATGTCTCCTTATTCCACCTTTATCAACACGGGTAGAGGTGCTCAGGTGGACGAGGAGGGGCTTTGCCGGGTGCTTCGGGCGAGAGAGGATATTACCGCAATTCTCGACGTGACCTATCCCGAGCCTCCGACGGAGGATAGCCCGTTTTACAGCCTTGACAACTGTATTCTCACGCCTCACATTGCGGGAAGCTTTGGACGGGAGGTCGAGCGTATGGCGGAATATATGCTCGATTCCTTTGAAAACCCCGAGAAGAACGAGGTCACTCTTGATATGCTTTCCCGTATGGCGTAATAGAAATATGATATAATTTACAAAAATATAGTACAAAAACATATTGCAAATATACCCGCCTCTGTGGTACAATGGTACTGTAAGGAGGGGTTGAAATGGCAGATTATAAGAGTAAAAGAGGCAAGGTGAGTTATAGCGTTATCTGTGATACTCACGGCTATCCGTGGGGTACTCAGGAGGCTGATTTTGACCTCGGTGACAATACGAACACCTATCCAAATCCCGTGTCCTTTGAGCCTATTATGGCTCCGCGAGCCCGTAAGCTTGCAATACTCGGAAATCACGATATCGCTCAGCTCCTCGTTGAATCGGGGCTTCAGATTGAAAAGAATGACGAGGCGCCCGTTACGATGCCCGATGATAAGGAGTGGCGCAGGCTTCAGGAGTATGCCGACCATAAGCATCGCGTATACGTTTTCGGCACCGACAGCGCGAAGACCTTTCACTATTATATAATTCCGAAAAAGCAGATTTTGGAGATTGCCGAGAGGCTTCTGACTCTTGAGGAGGACTGGGACGTTATCGTGCTGACACATCCACCTCTCTATCCGATACACGAGAATGCAGGCTCCTGCTATAAGCGTTGGGACAGAGTGGACGAGAGTCTGCGTAATGCCGAGAATGAGCCAGCCTCAAACTATTTCAATAGTCCGAGAATGCTTATGCGCGTGCTGACCGCCTTTCAGGAGAAGGGCAAGGTCGAGCTGGGAGGTAAGGTCTACGACTATTCCGACAAGACCTCAAACAACGTCATCGGTTGCTTCTGCGGTCATATTCACAACAGCGTGAAATGTGCCGTGTCACTCTCGGATTACGACGGTGAGGAGGGCTCGTCGAATACTAAAATTTATATGCAGGCGTTTCCAACGAACGGCTCTAACGAGTCTATTCCCGAAAACGCTCACAATCCGGGTATGTATATCCCCGATAAGTGCTTTATCTCTATTGATTTTGACAACAAGACAGTCAACGGCAGGTCGTACGTAAATCCGTCGGACGAGTGGGTTATTGAAAATATTCATCACGGTAAGCCTCTTTGCGACAGAGCTATCGGACAGTATACCTTCTCGCAGGAATCAAATCTCGTGCCCAAGTTTTACCGTGGGCTTTGTATCGGCTGGACCAACGGCTCAAATCCCTTGGTGATTTACGGCTCGAATATGCACTCGACGGGCGGTGTCTTGGTCAAGGGGCTTAATAAATACGTTGATTTTTTGCGCTTTTCGGCTTCGGGGCTTTTGAAGTATTACGTTGAAAGGGGACATACCGAGCAGAGAATTATTCCCGATTTTGATACGGCGAAGATAAGCTTTGTTTCAGATCACGGCGTGCATTGGGTCTTCCGTGGAGGTCGGCTTGTGTACGTGGACAGAGTGAAGAA
Organism: Clostridia bacterium; assembly: GCA_017439965.1. GTDB lineage: Bacteria > Bacillota > Clostridia > Oscillospirales > SIG627 > RGIG6353. The sequence continues at coordinate 26,862 of JAFSID010000037.1, forward strand.
GTGAGGTTGCCTTCGACGGCGATATATATTTACTCTACTCCGAGTAAATATTTGATATGTTTCACTTTGTGAAACGATAAGAAAAAAAGCAAGCGTTTTTCAAAAATTAATTGTAATAATAGATTAGGGCTATATATGAACCTGAGTTATTTTTTATAGCTTAGGTCTATATATAGCCCTACGCTGTTTTTAGATTAGGTCTATATATAACCCTATAAAGATTTTGTAGAAAAAAGGAGAAAATTGATATGAATTGGAAAAATGAACTTTTTAATGAAAATGAAAAACCTCTTGATAAATTAGTTGACGGGTATAGTCATACATCCGTTTTTCGAACGGTGGCATTTATTGGTGACAGCCTTTCTTCAGGAGAGTTTGAGACTCGTGATGAAAACAACAATCCGGGATATCATGATTTGTATGAATATTCGTGGGGGCAGTATATTGCCAGAAAAAACGGTTTTAAAGCATATAATTTTTCATGTGGCGGAATGACTGCTAAAGCATACGTGGAGAGTTTTGCTGAGAAAAACGGTATGTGGGATGAAGACAAGGCTTGTCAAGCATATGTCATAGCTTTGGGTGTTAATGATATATACAACAGGAATATGGAAATAGGTAGCATAGAAGATGTGGATGACCAAAACTTTTTGAATAATAAACCTACTTTTGCCGGTTATTATGCTGCAATCATACAAAGATACAAACAAATCTCTCCTGATGCAAAGTTTTTCTTTGTAACATTTCCAAATTCAAACACACCGGAAAGAGATGATAAAACACACGGGATGATAAATCTTTTGTATTCTTTTGCTGAACATTTTGATAATTCATATGTTATAGATTTATATAAATACGGACCTGTTTATGATGCGGAATTTTATGAAAAGTTTTTCTTGTACGGTCATATGAGTCCAAGCGGATATATTTTGACAGCAAGAATGATTGATTCATATATAGACTATATCGTACGACATAATCCGGACGACTTTAAGACAGTAGGATTTGTTGGTACAGATATTAAGTATAAATGATTTTTTGTTCCTAACTTAATATGAATTATACTAAAAAAGAGCGGTATCCAGATTATACAGTCTTTATATAGAGATTGTGTCGAACAATATTAGGAGGAGATTTGTTATGTATAAAAAAGGGATGGGCATAGATAACATAAAAATATCTCATGTGCAGGGAATAGCAACGGACAAAAAAAGAGAATTTATGTATTATTCCTGTACTACTTTTCTTGCAAAAACAGATATGGAAGGAAACGTAATAGGAACGGTAAAAGGTCTTGAGGGGCATCTTGGATGTATTGCATATAATTATGAAAATGGAAAAGTATACGGCTCTTTAGAATATAAATGCGACATTATCGGTACTCATATTTTGAATGGAATAAGAAAACTTGAAAATAAAGAAACAAAGATTTCTGATGCTTTTTATGTAGCGATATTTGATGTAGATAAAATTGACAGAATGGACATGGATGCCGAAAAAGACGGAGTTATGAAAGTGGTGCATTTAAATGAAGTTCTAAAGGATTATCAGGCAGAAGGACATCGTTATGGATGCAGCGGTATAGATGGAATTACCTTTGCACCTGCACCGGGGAGAAATGATGATTACAAGTATCTTTATATTTCCTATGGTATATACAGTGATTTAGATAGAAATGACAATGATAATCAGGTTATCCTGCGATATGATGTAAAAGATTGGAATAAATACGAAAAAACGCTTTCTCAGGAGAATATATGCAAAGAAGGACCTGCAAAGCCGGATGATAAATATTTTGTTTATACCGGAAACACGACTTACGGCATACAAAACCTTGAATATGATGAAAAAACAGGATATATTTTTGCTGCTGTTTATAAAGGGAAAAAAGAAAAATTTCCAAACTTTCCGATGTTTGTAATTGATCTTAATAAGAAAAGTGAAAGGTCGGATATTAAAGGTGTAGGTGAAAAAGGTGATGTGCTTTTTCTTGCTGAAGTAGGAGAACTTGATGAAAATACAGGAATAAAAGGAATTAACTTTCCTTATGGTGCCACAGGGATGATATCTTTAGGCGATGGTTATTTTTATTTTTCGAAAGATTTTGCTAACGAAGATGGTACACGGGGTACAATTGTAGAATTGTATGAATTTGACGAAAATAAATCTTTTATAGAAAAGTGATTTTTGTCCCTAACTTGACAAAATCATAATAAGATTGTAGAATTTTAGCGAAAAAATAGTTTGGTTTTTACCTTGAGTAGGAGGTATGGTAATATGATTAAAAATCATTGGAAAGATAAATTGTGGTACGCATACGGAACATCTATGACAAGCGTACAACAGGGGGAGTATGTACCGATTGTTGAAAAACTTTCCGGACTAAAGGTTGTCAACAAGGGAATTCCCGGTGGTTCATTGACGCCTGACGGATACGGAAAAGGTAATACTAAAACAGCAATTATGAATTTGGAGGACGGCAAAGATAAAGCTGACCTTATCACTATAGATGTATTGCCGAATGAAGGAAAAACTGTTGGTGAAATTTATGATACAGATGATGAATCATTCTGTGGATGTCTTAATCAGTGTTTAAGATTTCTGCAGGAAAATACAAAGGCACAGATTGTATTGATAATAATGATTGGCGGAAATGAAAATCCACCTGAAAAAGAAACTGAAACGAGAAAAATCACTCAATTTGAGTTTGCACAAAAAATAGAGCTTGTTGCAAAACTTAACTCAGTTCCCGTTATAAATGTCTTTTGCGAATCAGGATTTGGCTATGCAAGAGTGAAAAACAGAGATTATCAACTTGATAAAATTCATCTCAACAAGTTGGGGGGATTAAATATGGGTAATTTTGTTTGGAGTAAGCTTAAGAATATTCCTTTGTGGGAAACAGAATTATAATTTTTGTACTCACAACAGGACACGAATTAATGTCAAAAAAGACCGGCATCCAGAATATACAGTCTTTATATAAAGATTGTCGAATATTGTCGAAAGGAGTGATAGAATGGAAAGAGTAATAATAATTGGATGTCCTGGAAGTGGAAAAAGCACTTTTGGACGGAAACTCAAACATATTACAGGGTTACCATTATATCACTTGGATATGATGTTTTGGAATGAGGATAAGACAACTGTTTCTAAAGAGATTTTTATTGAACGGTTACACGAGGTTATGAGTAATCCTAAATGGATTATTGACGGAAACTATGGTAGTAGTATGGAAATGCGTATCAAAGAGTGTGATACTGTTTTCTTTTTGGATTATCCCACCGAAATTTGTATAGATGGGATTAAGGAGAGGAAAGGAAAACCTCGCTCTGATATGCCTTGGATTGAAAACGATAATACGGATGAAGAGTTTATCTCTTTTGTAAATAGTTATAACTTGGAAAGCAGACCGAAAGTTATTAGCTTATTGGAAAAGTATTCTACAAAGAACATTATAATATTTAAAAGCAGAACAGAATCGGAAGAATACTTATCGTTATTAAAAACAAGTGGCATC
>JAFSID010000038.1 GCA_017439965.1 Clostridia bacterium
ATAACGATAATCGAAAGTCGAAATTCAAGAATTTCGACAGCAAAGCTTTGTTTTGCTAACAGTTTTCTTTGAGAAAACTGTCGATTTTCGTTCAAATGAATGTAGTCCAAAAAGCAATTTGCTTTTTGGGGAGGCTGATATATCAGCTTCAAAAAGGCTTTTTGCCTTTTCGACATCCTACATTCATTATAGTATTTGCTGAAGGTAAAAAAATATGCAATGTTTCACGTGAAACATTGCATATTTAATTTACCAGATATTGCCAAAAGTGAAGGGGTTATTTTTTTGCTTCAAACCAGTTTTCACCGACTCCTACGTCAGCCTGAAGTGTCAGCGATAAGGAAACGGCGTTTTCCATTTCCTCCTTGAGTATCTCGGAGGCGCGCTCGACTTCATTTACGGGTGCTTCAAGAATAAGCTCGTCGTGTACCTGCAAAACGAGTCTCGTTTCAAGTCCCTCGCGCTCCAGTCTTCTGTCTACCGCAACCATAGCCTTTTTAATACCGTCTGCCGCCGTTCCTTGAATAGGTGTATTCATTGCGACACGCTTTCCAAAGGCTTGAACGTTTTTGTTGGTCGCCGTAAGCTCGGGGATATAACGGCGTCTTTTAAAGAGGGTTTCAACGTATCCGTTTGCTAAGGCACTCTCAACCGTTGCATCGAGATATTCCTTAACCTTTTTATAGGTCTCAAAATATCCGTTTATATAGCTCTTGGCTTCCTTAAGACTTACGTGCAGATCCTCGGAAAGAGAAAATTCACCTATTCCGTAAACTATACCGAAGTTTACCGCCTTGGCTCTGCTACGAAGCTGAGGAGTTACCTTGTCAATGGGGGTTTTGAAAACCTTTGACGCGGTAACGGTATGAATATCCTCGCCCGAATTGAAGGCAGAAATCATTGCTTCATCGTCTGCCATATGAGCAAGTATTCTCAATTCAATCTGCGAATAGTCGGCGTCTACAAGCACCCTGCCGTCACCTGCAACGAAGAATCTACGTAGGACACTTCCGTCCTCGGTTCTGACGGGTATATTCTGGAGATTCGGCTCTGCCGACGAGAGTCTTCCCGTGACGGTGCCCGTCTGCTTGAAGTCGGTACGGATACGTCCGTCCGAGTCAACCACGCGAAGAAGTCCCTCAACGTATGTGCCGTGAAGCTTCGCAAGCTTACGGTAATCTAAAATATAGTCGATAACGGGGGAGTGGAAGCGAAGCTTTTCAAGAGTTTCGGCATCGGTTGAATAGCCCGTCTTTTTCTTTTTAAGGACGGGAAGTCCCATCTTTTCAAAGAGAATATGACCCAATTGCTTGGGAGAGTTTATATTGAATTTTTCTCCGCAGAGCAGATATATTTCCTCCTCGAGAGACTTCATTCTTTCAAGGATACCCTCACCGTGACGGGCAAGGCTTTCCGAGTCGAGAGAGAAGCCGAGGCTTTCCATTCTCGCAAGCACACGGGTGAGAGGAAGCTCTGTGGACAGGAACAAATCGTACGAATCTATTTTTTTAAGATAGTCCGAAAGCTCCTTGTATAACGGCTCAATAAACCTTACTCTGTGCTCGGCACTTTCCGAAAGCACGGAGGGGATTGACTGAGACAGATGTCTCATAAGCGTGTGGGAAAAGTCTCCGTGAAGGTCGGCGTTTTCAACGTAGGAGGCAATCCTTACGTCGAAAGCGACGGTCTTCTCGGGAAGCAGACGCCCTTGTCTTATTGCCTCGTGCCAGAATGCCTTGGAGTCCCATACGCAAAGGCTTTTGTCCTTGAATAAATCAAAAAGCTCAGGGGTGGATTCAGTGTAAACCGTTTCACCGTCAACGCACCTGTAAAAGCGTTTTGATACGGGGTCGAAATCTATAAACAGCATTTTGTCACACAGGACAAAAGTGTCGCAAGTAACCTTCTTTGCCTCGGGGGGTAACGCTTCTGCTGAATCAAGGGATATCTGCATTCCCGTATCTGTAATTTGAGGCGCTGTATTAAGACCGAGCTTTTCGGACATTTTGGTAAATTCAAGCTCGCGGAAAAGGGAAGCGAGTTTATCGCGGTCAAGCTCTCCGCGTCTTATATCCTCGATATTCTCCGCAAGAGGAACCTCTCGGCATATGGTGGCAAGAGTCCTGCTGAAGAAGGCGCTTTCACGACCTTCAACAAGCTTTTTCTCAAGGCTTGGCGTAAGCTTGATATCACCGCTGTCAAGTCTTGAATAAAGCGTGTCTATATCTCCGTTTTCGGATATAAGCTTTATAGCGCCCTTTTCACCGATTCCCGCAACACCGGGAATATTATCCGAGGAGTCTCCCATAAGAGCCTTTATATCAATAAGATGCTCGGGGGAGGTGAGATATCTTTCCTGCACCTTGTCGGGAGTGTATTCCTCGTCCTTGCCCGTTGTGGCAAGAATTACTGTGGTGGTATCCGAAACGAGCTGAAGGCTGTCGCGGTCTCCTGTTACAACGTAGGAGTGACCCATTTCACGAAAACGGTTTGCCATAGTGCCGAGTATATCGTCGGCCTCATATCCCTCAAGGCTTAAAAGCTTTATACCGAGAGCCTCGGTTACAGCCTTTATATACGGAACCTGCTCGGCGAGCTCTTCGGGCATAGCGTGTCTGCCCGCCTTGTAGCCCTCGTACATTTTGTGACGGAAGGTGGGAGCTTTAAGGTCGAAGGCTGCCGCAACGTAATCGGGGGATATAGCGTCAAGGTGCTTGGTCAGTATATTAAGATAGCCGAATACGGCATTCGTGTGAAGCCCTTCCTTAGTCGTGAGAGGACGGACTCCGTAAAACGCACGGTTCAGTATACTGTTTGCATCAAGTATAAGTAGCTTTTTCATATATTTTCCTTTTCCAGCTCTGTCGCAAGGGGACAGTATTCACATTTCGGAGCTTGAGCGGAGCATACGTCTCTGCCGAATAAAACTATTCTGTGACAGAAATCCGATTGCTCGGCCTTGGGTATAATGCGTGACAGCTCGTTTATACACACCGTCGGCTCGGGCTTTGATATAAGCTTTGTACGGTGGGTTATTCTTATGCAGTGTGTATCGGGCACGATATACGGGTCACCGAAAAGGTCACCCATCATAAGATTTGCAATCTTAATTCCGACTCCCGACAAAGCGAGAAGCTCTTCCTTGGTGCGAGGCACCTCTCCGCCGTGTCTTTCAATCAGCTCGCGTGACATATCGCGAAGGTTTTTTGCCTTCATTCTGTAAAGACCGCAGGACTTTATAAGCTCCTCGATCTCCCCAAGCTCCGCTTTCGCAAAGGCTTCGGGATTCGGAAGCCTTTTAAAAAGCTCCCGTGAAACCTCGTTGACTCTTTTGTCGGTACACTGTGCTGAAAGCCTTGCCATTACAAGCAGACGAAACGGGTCGTTTTCGTGGTCGAGCGAGCACTCGGCATCGGGATAAAGGCGTTCAAGTACGCTTGAAACAAGTAAAGCTCTTGCTTTTTTACTTCTTATTGCCGTGAGGCGTTTTTGACATCTGTATTCCATATTATTTTCTCTTTACAATGATTAATCATACTAATTATAAATAATAAAATTACTCTTGTCAAGAAAATAAAAATATGTTAAAATCTTTTCTAAAGGGGGAGTAGCTTTGAAAATAGCGGAATTTTTAAAAAGTGAGAATATATTTGAGTTTGCTCTTCTGCCTTATTCCTCTCTCAAGATAACCGACTTAAGACGGAATGAGAGAATGAAGGAGCGCTTTGAGGTAAAAAGCGCAGTCGTTTTTTTAATGCCCTATTATGTTGAGGAGGAGAAAACAAACCTTTCGCGTTACGCTCGCTCGCGTGATTATCATTTATATATAAAGGAGCTTTCGGCAAGGGCAGAAAAGGTGCTTGACTGCGATTTTTTCTGCTTTGCGGATACCTCGCCCGTTGACGAGGTGGGAGCAGCAATACTGTCGGGACTCGGATGCGTCGGAGTAAACGGGCTTATTATAAACCGCCGTTACGGCTCTTACGTTTTTATAGGAGAGTTTTTCTTTCCGTTTGACGTTGACCATCCGTTTTTTGAAGGAATAGAAAAAAGACGGGCAGGGGAGAGATGTATTTCCTGCGGAGCGTGTGTAAAGGCTTGTAAAACGGGCGGAATCTTCAACAGAGAGCTTTGTGTTTCGTGTATTAATCAGAAGAAAAAAATAACCGACGCGGAGGCTGAAATAATCAAAGCCTCGGGGCTTGCTTGGGGTTGTGACGAGTGTCAGGAAATCTGTCCTATGAATCACGGAGAGGAAACACCGATAGAATTTTTCCGCAACAATCGGATTTTATCCCTTGACAGAGAGACGGTCGAGGGACTTGTTGAGAGCGGAGAGTTTCAAGCCCGAGCTTTTGCCTGGAGAGGTGAGGGCGTTTTGCTTCGTAATATTGATATATTAAAATAAATTAATGGCAAGGAAAACCTTGCCATTAATTTATTTCAGAAGCTCGGATACAGTGACGGGAGTATATCCGTCCCGTATCAGCTTCGGTAACAGTATCCTCAACGCCTCGGGCGTGGGACTGTTTTTAGCGTTGTAGTCGTGAAAGAGTATAATATCGCCGTTTTTGGAATTTTCGGTGGCTGTCGATATGACGTAATCAACCGACGGACAGGACCAGTCCCGTGTGTCCTTTGACCACAAAACCGAGGTGTAGCCAAATTCGTCGGCAACCTTCAATACAGTGTCGTTGATTCTGCCTCCCGGCGCTCTGAAAACGGTCGGAGGCTTACCGACAAGCTCGGTAATAAGAGTGTGAGCCTTATCAAGCTCCTCTCGTATATCATCCTCGCTTAGCTTGTCAAGAAATGCGTGAGACCAGGTGTGATTACCTATCTCACAGCCTGCATCAACCAGGCTTTTTACAAGCTCGGGATGGTCACGGGCGTTTTCTCCTATTACAAAGAAGGTTGCCGTGGCGTTGTTTTCCTTGAGAATATCAAGTATTTCAAGGGTGTATTTTATATGAGGACCGTCGTCAAAGGTCAGCGCGATATACTTTTCACCTTCAGCATTTGCTACGGTTGTCGCAAGAGCGATAACAAAGAAAAGAACTAAAAGCTTTTTCATTTAGTGGTGAAACGCAGCATATCAAAGGAGGAGTTGATATGCTTTTTTGTGATAATCTTTTGTTAAAGCTGAAAAATAAAGAGGCGAGTGGTTACGCGTCCCTTTTTAAAGCTCGTCGAGAGAGCCGAAGGAATAGCCCTCCTTTTCAAGCCTTGTAAGAAATTCGTCCATCATTTTTGCATTCGTGTCGGATATCGGGTGTAAAAGAATTATTGCACCGTTGTGAAGTCTTGACATAAGCTTGTCCATTGCCTTTTCGGGCGGTAATTGGTTTGAGTTGTCCCAATCTGCCCAGGTCAGACTCCAGAAGACCGTCTTGTATCCAAGCTCCTTTGCCCAAACGAGATTTTGCTCGGAGAAAATACCCTGCGGAGGACGGTAGTATTTTGCCATTTTCTCTCCCGTCTTTGAGGTGTATTTCTCCTCGAGGCTTTCAAGCTCTATGCGGAAAGCTTCCTTGTCCAAAAGCTTTGACATATCGGGATGATGAGAGGTGTGGTTACATATAAGGTGACCCTCGTTTATAAGACGCTCGATTGCCTTGCCGTTTTCAACCTCGTGCGCGAGGACGAAAAAGGCGGCGGGAGCGTTATGCTTTTTCAAAGCGTCAAGAATCGTGAAAACGTTTTCATTTTCATAACCGAGGTCAAAGGTGAGATAAACCTTTTTTTCATCCTTTCCCAGATAAAAAGCGTCGTTTTCTTCAAGAAAGGGTGCTTCTGCGGGTGCAGGAGGTCTTGAATTGTCAGACGTCGGACGGGTATACCAGGAAACTGACGTGCGTGATATACCTGCGAGTGCAATACTTCCCGTTAAAAGACATATCAAAACGAATAATACGGAAAATTTTTTCATATTGCAGTCCTTGAAAAAATAATTCGGTGCACACCTTTTTGTGTGCAATGTTATTGTTTGCGACGGGTCTTTTTTTATGAGCGGAAATTTTTTTCAAAAAAGGGGAGACGTCGGCAGAGCACCGTCAAGAAATCACGTCTGTCACGAAGAAATATTTTTTGACCGAAATCCGAAAGCCGTTGAGGAAAAGGGGAGGAGTCCTTTCCGAGATATTCCCATATGTAAATGCCGTTTTTGTATTCGTAAAGTGCGGAGCTTTTCATCGCTTCGCTTTTTTCAAGAGCGTGAAAAGCCCTTTCAAGCGAAGCTCGGTTAAACAGAAAGGTATGTATTTTCAAGGTATCCTCAATGGCTTCAAGCGTTATTTCACAATTGCCGCTTGCGAGAAAAATAATTCTTACACGAAACGAGGAATCCGCAAGGTCAATTCCCGAGACCTCCTTCAGCCTACTGAAAATTTTTGCAATAGCCTTGATATTTTCCTTTTTTTCACGGCATAATCCGTAATCCTCACGCTCCTCGGCATCGAGATAAAGCCTTGCTTTTGTGTCTGAAATTTTTATAAGCTCCACGGTATGACTCCTTTATTCTTTTTGTAAATAAATTATAATCCTTTTTTAAAAAAGATAAAGGAACGGAAAGTGGAATTCAAGGCAATAAAAGGCGTAAACCACGCTTTTTTGAAAAAATAAGGTAAATTTTCAAAAAAATACTTTTCAAGTCGAGGGATTTATATTATACTAATTAGACAGTAGATAAAGGATAGAGGAAACAGTATGAAGAAACCCGAGCTTTTAGCTCCCGCAGGCTCGCCCGAGTCTCTCAAGGCGGCAATATCAGCAGGCGCTGACGCCGTGTATATGGGTCTTTCTAAGTTCAATGCGAGACAGAATGCCGACAATTTCGGCAGGGAAGAGCTTGTTGAGGCTGTCAGGCTATGTAAATTTTATAATAAAAAGCTTTATATTACGCTGAACACTCTCGTTTTTGACCGTGAGATATCCGAGGTGCTCGGTGAGGCACGCTTTTGCGCCGAGACAGGCGTTGACGCCTTTATCGTTCAAGACCTCGGACTAATACGGCTGTTGAGGGAAATTCTTCCTGAGGTGCCGATTCACGCAAGCACTCAGTGTGCGACCCACAGTCTTGAGCAGGTCAAGGCACTTGCGGAGCTTGGAGTTGAAAGAGTAGTCGTGGCAAGAGAGCTTTCAAAATACGACCTTGAAGCAATAATGCGTGAGACTCCCGTTGAGATAGAGGCGTTCGTTCACGGCGCTCTGTGTATGTCGCACAGCGGTACCTGTCTTATGAGCGCATATATGGGAGGCAGAAGCGGTAACAGAGGTGAGTGTGCTCAACCCTGCCGTTTGCCCTATAACGAGTCTTATCCGCTCAGCCTTCGGGATCTGTCTCTTGCAAATCACGTGAGAGAGCTTTGCGAAATGGGAATTGATTCCTTCAAGCTTGAGGGAAGAATGAAGAGCGCCGAATACGTTTACAGAACGGTTAAGGTGTGGAGAAGGCTTGTTGACGAAAATCGGGATGCAACCCTCAAGGAGATGCAGGAGCTTGAGGACATCTTTTCACGGGGAGGCTTTACCGACGGCTACTATACTCTTGAAAAGGGTAAGAATATGCTGGGGACACGCTCCGAGAAGGATAAGGAAAAGACCCGAGAGGCTGAAAAAATCACTGAGTTTTCCTTGCCCAAGCGTGAAATTACGGCAGAATTTGTAAAAAACGGTGACAGAGCAGGACTGACTCTTGCGTGTGACGGTATTTCAGCCTTTGCGGAATGTGAGGCTCTTGAGCCGACGGGCAACGGTACGGGCGAGGAGGTCATCCGCGATTCCTTGCTCAAGCTCGGAGATACGAATTTTACTTGCAGTGATATAAAAATTTCTCTTGATTCTCCCGTGTTTTTCCGCCGTTCGACCTTGAACGCCGTAAGGCGTGAGGCTTGTGAGGCGCTTGAAGAAAAAATGATAGGCTCAGGCAGAGTCATTCCCGAAAGGGCTTACCGAAGGCCGTGTGAAAAAACAGTTGAAAACGGAGGCTTGTGGGTAGTTTATCAGGGCAACCGTCAGGTTGACGGGGGAGAGCTTGAAGCCCTTTTTGAGAGGGGCGTTGAAAGGGTGTTTTTGCCCTATTCTACCGAGCTTGAGAGACCCGATGAGCGTTGCGGTATTCTTCTTCCGAGAGCGGTTTTTGACAAGGACCTGAAGAGCTTTGAGGACGGGCTTTTGCGTTTGAAGAGACTTGGATATACCTCGGTGCTTGCAGAGAATTTAGGTGTGGCAATGACAGCCCGACGCTTTGGCCTTGAGCTTTACGGCGGTGCGGGACTCAATGCAGTCAACTCCTTTACTCTCGGTGTGCTTGATTCTCTCGGCTTTCGTGCCGTGGCACTGTCGGGTGAGGTGACCGATGCGTATAAAAGGGGACTTACAGGCTCAATACCCGTAGGTGAAACGGTATGGGGAAGAGCCTCGCTTATGCTCATTGAAAACTGCGTGATGGGAGCTCGTGACGGGTGTTTTGGATGTACGGGGACCTGTCGTAAGCGCGGAGAGCTGGTTGACAGAACGGGAGAGCGTTTTCCCGTTATTCCCGATGCGTTTCACCGCTCGGTGATATATAATTCCCGTCCGACCTACAACGCTGATAAGCCGATAACCGACGGCATATCCTTCCGAGTAATATATATTACCGACGAGAAGTCTGCTTTATCGGTAGTTGATACGGTGACGGACGGATACACTCCCGATTTTAAATTTACAAGAAAGTGAGCCTTGAAATGAAGCCTGAAATTATTCTTGCCTCGGCATCGCCGAGAAGACTTGAAATACTTAAAATGTTCGGACTTGACCCCGTCGTTTGCGTTTCGCAGGCTGACGAGACGGTTGAGGACGCATTGACTCCTCGGGAGACGGTTGAATACCTTTCTCGGATAAAGGGAGAGGCGGTTGCCGTCGGAAAACCCGATTCACTCGTCGTGTCGGCGGATACGGTGGTTGCACATAACGGAGAAATACTTGGAAAGCCCCGTGACGATGAGGATGCCTACCGTATGCTTTCCTCGTTTTCGGGAAAGACTCACGAGGTCTGGACGGGCTATTCCGTTTTTTATAGGGGAAAAAGGATTACACGCTCGGTTGTTACAAGCGTGACCTTTAAAAGCCTTTCGGATGAGGAAATATGGGCGTATATCAAAACGGGCGAGTCAAAGGATAAGGCAGGCAGCTACGGCGCTCAAAGCCGTGCGGCAGTGTTCGTTGAGCGTATTGACGGAGACTTTTTCAACGTCGTAGGCTTTCCTCTGTCGGATTTTTACTCGGCGGTTATGGATGAGCTCGGCATTTCCTTGTGGTAAGAAATAGGACGAAAACAGGCTGTAAAAAACTCTGCTTGAGTTTTTTACAGCCTGTTTTTCGTGGTTTATTTCTTTTCTTCGGGAGTGGTTTCGGTTATTGCGGGAGCGGTCTTTTTCTTTTTCTTGTTGACCTTTTTTACGATTACAACGATAACGATGATGATAACGATTGCCCAGAATACAAGACCGATAAGGTTATAGGAAACATAAATTACGAAATCCTCGAAGCCGTCAACGAAATTTTCAATTCCCGACGTAAAGCCCTTGGAAAGTCTTTCGCCGAAGGTTAGAGTCTTGGGAGGAGTGGGAGTGATGACGGTAACCTCGGAGAGAGATATGGTCACGGTAGAATAGTTTACCTGAGAATCGTACTTACGGAGTGAGCCCGTGTAGGATTCGATTTCGTAGCGGATGTCGGCAAGCTCACGCTCAAGGGATAAAACGTCGTCAAGTCTGTCGGCGTTTTCAAGAATCTTCAAAACACGCTCCTCTCGGAGAGTTGCACTTGCAAGGCGTGCCTCAACGTCGGTATACTGCTCGGTTACGTCGCGGTTATTTTCGGAGGAGGAAATAACCACACCGACAGAGCCTTGACGGGAGATGAACGCTTTGTAATTTTCAACGGGTACACGGACGGTATAGTATGAGCTTCTGTTACCGTTTTCGGCTGTGCCGTAGGATTTTGAGCTTTCAAACCATGCGCCGTATTCGTCAACTATCTTGTTAAGCTCGTTAACGCTCTTGTCGTATTCCTTGGTTTCAAGAGTGAAGGAGGACGAGTATATAATCTTTCTGCCTGCGGTGACGTCAACCTTCGTGTTGCCCGTTGATTCGGGAGAGGGCGCGGGAGCCTCGGGCTCCATGGGCATTTCCATTTCAGCCTCTTCCATTACGGCGTCGTTGGTAACGTAGCCGAGAGACGCTCCGTCAAAGCGAGAGGATGAGGAGTATTCAAAATCCTCAGCCTTGTAATCGTAGGCACCGTTGTCTGTCACCATTTCCTTTGACGAGCAGGAGATAAGGGTCAAAAGCATAAGGGAAGTGAGTATAAGGGATAAAATTCTCTTTTTCATTGTTTTCTTCCTTTCTTTAATGGGTTTCACTTCATTAGACGGAGACGAAAAGAAAAAGTTCCCGATTTCAACAAAAATTTTTGCATTTTCGTTTCTTGACAGACGGGGACTAAAGTAGTATACTCTTGTATTATATGATTTTTGGAGAAAGCTATGGAAAATACCTATTCTAAAAAGCTCGTAGTTGCTCCCAGTATGAGTGACGGCTCGGGACTTTTGTCAATACATTCTACCTTCGGACTCTTTATGGATATCGCAATGGAGCACGCCACCGAGCTTGGCATCGGTCTTGATTATACGATGTCGAGAGGACTTTTCTGGATAACCGTCCGCACCCGTGTGAAGTTCAACCGCCGACCAAAGCTTTCCGAGGTGCTTATTGCAAAAACGTGGCCCGAAAGACCTAATAAGCTTCGTACCAACAGATATTATACGCTGTCGGATGACGAGGGAATTGCCGTTGAGGGCAAGACCGAATGGGCGGTAATCAATCTTGAGACGGGCAGGCCTCAGCCTCTCGGATGCGTTTTTGCGGAGGATTTCGACTTTTCTGAGGAAAAGGTTTGCGAGGAGCCGTTTATGAGAATAAACGAGGATTTTTCGGAATGTCCTGCTCTTCCGACCTTTATCGTGGGAAGCTCGGATATTGATATGGCTCGTCATATGAATAACGTAATGTACATCCGTGAGCTGTTGAATCTCTTTTCAACGCCCGAGCTTGAGGAGATGAACATAACTGAAATGGAGGTTTGTTACAGAGCCTCCTGCTACGAGGGAGACGTGCTGACTCCCCGTTATCGCAGGACCGAGGACGGAATGGAATTCGGAATAATCAGACCTGATGGAAAGGCATCGGTTTTGATACATACAAAATTCGGCAACGAAAACTTTTTGAGGAAATAAATCTTCCTTTTATATTATTTATAATAAGATAGGCGGACTTTTTTAAGTCCGCCTTTTTATTAATATAGGGATTTGCATTTAATACAACCTCGCCGTTTTACTTTGTTTGAGTGATTAGATAGGCGAGAATTGCCAGCGGCTGCCGGCCGCTTTTATTCTTCTGTTTTGTTAATGGAGATGTGAAGGTCACGGAGAGCCTCTGCAGGAACCTCTGCGGGACACTGTGTCATAAGCTCGGAGGCGTTCTGTACCTTGGGGAAGGCAACTACGTCACGAAGGCTTTCAGCACCTAAAAGCTGCATACAGAGTCTGTCAAGACCGATACCCATACCGCCGTGAGGAGGCGCGCCGTACTGGAACGCATCGGTGAGGAAGCCGAACTTGAGGTGAGCCTCTTCATCCGAGAGACCGAGAAGCGAGAACATTCTCTTCTGAAGCTCGGGATCGGTAATACGGATTGAACCGCTGGAAAGCTCGATACCGCCGAGAACGAGGTCGTACGCCTTTGCGCGAACCTTTGCCTTGTCGGTTTCGAGATATTCAAGACACTCGTCGAGAGGAGAGGTGAAGGGGTGATGCATTGCATCCCAGTTGCCCGTTTCCTCGTTGTACTCGAAGAAGGGGAACTCGGTGATCCAGAGAAGTCCGATGCCCTTCTTTTCAACGCCTATCTTGTTAGCCGTCTCAATTCTGAGCTGACCGAGCTGAGAAAGAACCTTGTTCTTGTTGGTGTCTGCGATAACGAGGATAACGTCGCCCGTCTTTGCATCACACTTTGCAATGATGGCTGCCATTTCCTCCTCGGTCATAAACTTTGCAAAGGAGGAAGCGATTCCCTCTTCCGTCATTCTTATCCAGGCAAGACCCTTTGCACCACAGCCCTTTGCATATTCGGTGAGCTTGTCTATCTCCTTACGGGTAAGGGTCTTAACGCAGTTTTCAGCCTTGATTGCACGAACGGTACCGCCGTTTTCAAGAGCCGACTTGAATACTACGAACTCACTCGACTTAACTGCGTCGGAGAGGTCAACGATTTCCATACCGTAGCGGACGTCGGGCTTGTCGGAGCCGTAACGCTCCATAGCCTCGGTATAGGTGAGACGGGGAAGGGGAGTTTCGATATCAATGCCGAGACACTCCTTGTAGATACGCTTCATAAAGCCCTCGCCGATTGCGAGAACGTCCTCCATCTCAACGAAGCTCATTTCAAGGTCGATCTGAGTAAACTCGGGCTGACGGTCTGCACGAAGGTCTTCGTCGCGGAAGCAACGGGCAATCGGCATATATCTGTCAAAGCCTGCAACCATCGAAAGCTGCTTGTAAAGCTGAGGAGACTGGGGAAGAGCGTAGAAGGAGCCGGGATGTACACGGCTGGGGATGAGATAGTCACGGGCACCCTCGGGTGTGGACTTGATCATCATAGGTGTTTCGATTTCAATAAAGCCGTTCTCGTCGAAGTAGTCACGGGTAACCTTGGTTACCTTATGACGAAAAAGAATGTTCTGCTGGAGGTCGGGACGGCGAAGGTCGAGGTAACGGTACTTGAGTCTTACCTCCTCCTTGGTGTCGCTGTCTGCTTTGATTTCAAAGGGAGGAGTGAGTGCCTTTGAAAGTACCTTGAGTGCATCAACGTATACTTCAACCTCGCCCGTTTTCATATTGGGATTTACTGCGCCCTCTGCTCTTGCACGAACTGTACCCGATGCCTCGAGAACGAATTCGCTTCTTGCACTGAAGGCGGTGTCAAAAACGTCTCTTGCAGTGTCGTTGTCAAATGCAAGCTGTACGATGCCCGTACGGTCACGAAGGTCGATAAAGATGAGAGTGCCGAGGTCTCTCTGCTTCTGTACCCATCCGCATACGGTAACTCGGCTTCCGATATCCTTTGCGGAAAGGTCTGCACAATAATTAGTTCTTTTCATTGTTAACTCCTTATTTTAAACACTCTGCAAGAGTGGAAATATTTGCAATTTCAACCTCGCAGGACTCACCGTTCTGCATATTTTTGAGTATTGCCTTACCGCCTTCAAGCTCGCTGTCGCCAAGCACCATTGAGTACTTAGCGCCCATCTTGTCGGCGTATTTCATTTGCGCCTTAACGCTTCTGCCGACCTGGTCAAAGAGCGCACGCTTTCCGAGTGAGCGGAGAGCTTCGGTCATTTCGAAGGATTTTGCTCTTGCCGTATCTCCCATTGAAGCAATGTAAAGGTCGGGGGACTCGTCGATTACGGGAAGCACGCCCTCAGCCTCGAGCGCCAGCATAATACGGGTAAGACCCATAGCAAAGCCGAGACCGCAAAGGTCGGGGCCGTCAAGCTCCTTGACCATACCGTCGTATCTTCCGCCGCCACAGATGGTGCTCTGCGCTCCAATCTTGTCGGTGATAAACTCGAATACCGTCTTCTGATAGTAGTCGAGACCTCGAACGATTCTTGGGTTTACTTTATATTCAATGCCTGCGGCATCAAGGTATTTCTTGAGTGAATTGAAATGCTCCTCGCACTCGGGACAGAGATGGTCAACCGTCTTGGGAGCGCCCTCTCCGATTTCCTTGCATATAGGACTCTTACAGTCGAGTATTCTCAAAGGATTCTTATCAAGCCTTTCAAGACAGGTAGGACAAAGCTCGTCCTTTCTTGTCTCGAAATACTCGCGGAGCGCCTTGTGATACTTGGGACGGCAGTTGGGACAGCCGATTGAGTTTATCTCAAGATGCACGTCGGTAAGACCAAGCTCGCGGAATACCGCTGCCGCAAGGCTTATAACGTTTGCGTCGGCTGACGCGTCCTTTGCTCCGAAAAGCTCAACACCGAACTGATAAAATTCACGGCTGCGGCCTGCCTCAGGCTTTTCGTAGCGGAAGCAGGAAATGAGGTAATAGAGAGCAAGAGGAAGCGCACCGTTGCCGAGACTGTTCTCAATAACCGAGCGTACGACTCCTGCAGTACCCTCGGGTCTTAGGGTTATGTTACGGCGGTCATTGTCGTTGAAGGAGTACATTTCCTTTTGAACGACGTCACTCGTTTCTCCGACACCTCTCTTGTAAAGCTCGGACATTTCAAAGGTGGGAAGTCTGATTTCACGGAAGCCGTAAAGACTTGCAACCTTTTTGATTTTTCTTTCAACCTCCTGCCATATTTCCGATTCACCGGGCAATATGTCAAGAGTTCCACGGGGCTTTTGTATCATAAAAATTCCTTTCAAGGTGAAATAATAAGTCTTAAAACAACGGAAGAAAACCGCCAAAGCGGTTTTCAACCATAATTTTCAATTATCAATTACTTGAGCAGCATTCTGAAGTCGAGGTCGCCTCTGTCGAGAGCCATAACGAGAGCCTCGGCGGTTGCGAGGTTGGTTGCAAAGGGAACGTTGTAGGCATCGCAAAGCCTGAGAATTTCAGCCTCACCTTCCGCGCGGTAAGGATCGCGTGAGTTTGTGTCACGGATAAAGAACAGAAGGTCGATCTCGTTGTATGCTATCATGGCTGCCATCTGCTCAATACCGCCCTGCTCGGGGGCAAGAAGCGTCTCGGACTGAAGTCCCGTAGCCTCTGCAAGACCGTTGCCTATACTACCGGCGGCGACAAGAGAGTGCTTACTGAGTATTCCGCAATAAGCAATACAAAACTGGGTCGTCAATTCTTTCTTTTCTTCGTGGGACATAATGGCGATCTGCATGAGCTGGCATCCTTTCTTTGTTAATCAATATAATTTTAAACGGCTGTTTTTCGGGAAAACACCCTCGAACAGCGGAACATTCTCTCCTATAAGACGGCGCGCGATATTTGACGCCGCACGTCCTGCGAGACTCTTTTTGTCATCTACGATTGCAACACCGTGGCTGAGCATTTCCTCTACCTGCTCCTCAAAGGGAACAACGCCTATAAGAGGTGTGCTTGAGCGGTTTATAATATCGACGACTCCCGATTCCTCGTCCTTTTCCGCACGCCATACGAGGAAGCTGTTTATAACGAGTCTTATATCCTCAACTCCGTCGGAGTATAGGGAGGAGGCAAGCTTTTCGGTGGCTCTTATAGATGCGGCGTTGTGAGTGCATACCGTGAGAGCGGTTGAGACGAGTCCTGAATTTACTGTCTGAGTAAGGACTCTGCCGTTTCCTGCGCTCATATCCAGAAATACGTAATCAAAATCACGGCGGGCATCGTTCAAAAATGCGTTGAGAAGCTTTTGCGGAAGCTCAAAGGCTTCGCTGCTTGGGTTGACGCGCATAGGTGCTGCGAGAAAATAGAGGTTAGGTCTCGTCACACTTTTTTCACAGGCGACCGAAAGGGACGACCTACCCATAATTACGTCGTAGCAATCGGGTAAGGCGGAATTTTCAAAGCCGAGAGCGATGTCAAGTGAGCGTATGCCAAAATCCATATCTACGGCAAGGACCTTTTTGCCCATATCTGCAAGTCGTGACGAGAGGGCGGCGGTAAGGGTGGTTTTGCCTACACCTCCTTTGAGAGATGCAACTATTATAATCTTTCCCATACCTTCACCTCTTTCCATCCTCTATATAATATCATACATTACCAAAAAAATCAATAATTCCGACATAACTTTTCCGCCGTTTTACTTGAAAAATTTACAGATTTCTGTTACACTGTTAAAAAAGGAGGCTGCTATGAAATACCTGAACGCCAAAAAAACGCTTATTATTCTTGCCGTCAACACCCTTGTGGTCTTTGCACTGTGGATGCTTCCGACGGTTTTTGAGAGTATGCTTTTGCAAAAAATAGTGGTTATCACGCTGACCGTCGTAGGCATTTTACTGGCTTTTCTTTTTATGCTTGTCAACGGTATGACCACCTCCCTGACCGACGGCGCTTATGAGAAGGAATACTATTCTCATCTCAAAAACGGTACGGCGCTTGACGAGGGACAGAATCTCCGTTACAATCCCTTCAAGCTTTCTCTTTGCCGTCGCATATATTGGGCAAAGCTCATAATGCTCTTTCTGACGCCTATCGTAATAGTTTATCTTTTTGAATGTATATCAATGCTTCTGGAGAATTTTATATGATAAAAACCGATTTTGATTCGGGAATGCTTTCTTATCTCGGCGACGCCGTATGGGAGCTTCTCGTTCGTGAGCATATTTTTAATACTGTTCCTCACTCCAACAAAAAGGCTAACGCCATGGCTCTGTCCTACGTTACCGCAAGGGCTCAGTGCGAGGCGCTTGAAAAGATTCTCCCCGCACTTTCCGAGGAGGAGAACGAGGTGTTCCGTTGGGGAAGAAACACTAAGGTACATTCGATTCCTCGCTCTGCATCTCCCGAGGAATACCGTCGGGCTACGGGTCTTGAGGTGCTGTTTGGGTATCTTTATATGACTAAAAACGAGCAAAGATACCGAGAGCTGTTCAAAATTGCTTTTGAAATGGCTTGAATTTGTAAACATTCTGTTAACGAAGTGAAAAATAATGGAAATTTTATCATATGTGTGATATACTATCGTGTGCACAAGAAATAATTAAATTGTAAGTAAAAAACCATTTTAGGAGGAAACACAAATGGCAAAGAAGTATTGTTATCTCTTTACCGAGGGTAACGCATCTATGCGTGAGCTTCTCGGCGGTAAGGGCGCAAACCTTGCTGAAATGACAAACATTTTTAAGGAAAAGTTCCCTGAAAGAAACCCCGTTCCCCAGGGCTTTACCGTAACCACCGAAGCTTGTACTCAGTACTATGAGGATGGCAGAAAGATTAACGCTGACATTCAGGCTGAGATCAACGAATACATTGTAAAGATGGAGGGTGTTACCGGCAAGAAGTTCGGTGACAAGGAAAACCCCCTTCTCGTATCCGTTCGTTCGGGCGCAAGAGCATCCATGCCCGGTATGATGGATACCATTCTTAACCTCGGTCTTAACGAAGAGGTTGTAGAAGTTATGGCA
>JAFSID010000039.1 GCA_017439965.1 Clostridia bacterium
AATACTGACTAAGCGAGGCTTAATCAGTATTTCGGATTACTACCAAAAGGTAGCACATATTTAATTTTGAATTGAACCGCCGTGTGCCGAACGGCATGCACGGTGGTGTGAGAGGGCGATTAATTTCGCCCTACTCGATTTACATATTATCAATCGTTTTAATAACGGATTTGTACTGCCTGAATGCACTGTTGTAGCGTGCGTAGTATTCGGATTCAAAGTTATTCTTGCGTGCGGACATCATACCCTCAAGTATGAAGGAGAAGCCCTGCCATCCGTCGTAGATATAACCGAAGTCGAAGGTTCTGCCTGCAATTATAAGGTCCATAATCTCCTTTGATTCGGAGTCTCTGAGATAGCGGGTCTTGAGTGCAATTTCATAGAGGGTGGGAGTAAGAGTCTTCCAGGATTCCGCCGAAAGAGCCTCGGTTATAGTTCCTACAAATTCGGTATCCTTGACCGTCTTGGGTACTGCGAGCACCGAGTGGTAGCCGTCAGCCATGGTTTTGTATTCCGCTTGCTCCTCGGTATATTTGGGATAGGGGATAATACCGTAATCATCCTCAAAGTTGCGGAGCTTTTCTTGAGTGGGAGTGCCGAGCGAGGCGGGAATGAATATTGCACGCTTTTCAAAGAAGAGAGAGCTTGCGATAGATTTTTCATTGACCTTGGTGGGATCGAAATACACTCCGTCGGTATTAAAGAACATATCGTAGAGGTCGGATACTATACCGTTCATTTTTTCCGTCTTGAATACGATTTCGGGCAAGCCGTCCTCACCCTTTTTGCATACGGGGTTATCAAACGCCCAGAGATACGTATTGATGCAGGAGCCGTTTCCGTGAGAAAGACCGTAGAAGTCACCCTCGTCACGCTTGTCGTTTCCGTCGTCAACGTAAACGTCCTTAATCATTTCCTGAAGCTTATCGAAGGTCCACTTACCGTCAAGCACGAGACCGTAAATGTCGCCAAGCTCATAGGCGGAGGCAAGATTCTTGTTGAATATCATACAGTAGGTTTGCGTGATTGCGGTGTAATTAAGGTCGGATATTGCAATCGGACAGTTATCTCCTATCGTAAGGTCGGTTTTGTTTGCGGTAGCCCACCAGGGCTTGTCAAAGTTTACGTTCTCTATGTCGTGCCAGTTGAGAAAGAGCTTCTTTAAAACGAGCTTTCCCGTGTCGATTGACATATTTACAAGTAGGTCAAACTCGTTGGATGCTGCAAGAACGGTCTTGGAAACGTAATCGGAAACCTCGGCAAATGCACCTGAGTAAACCACGTTGATCTTTACGTTGAAGCGGTCCTCAACGGCTTTTGTACGGGCAAATTTTGCGTCCTTGATGAGATCGCCCTTGTTTCTCTCGTCCTCGTTGACGATTATTTCCTCGGGCATATGCGTGACGATTCTGAATTCTCGTCCGTTATAATCATAGTCGGGAAGGTCATCGGATACGAGGCTTCTTTCGTAGAAGATGGAGCCGTCATCAACCATTTTTCCTTCCTCATGGCCTGAGCCCTCGGTCTTCTTGTTCCCGTCATCCTTGCAGGAGAAGAGAAGGGTCATGCTCGATACAAGCATTAAAAGCGCCAAAAGCATACACAAAAATTTTTTCATAGCGTTTACTCCTTTCGATATTTATCTCACTATATCACATAATAGCATAGAAAGAGGCTCAATACAACATATATATCGAGGGGATTTTGTACTATTTCGACTTTGCTCGGCAAAAAGAGGGCTGTAAAAGCTCGGAAAGAGCTTTTACAACCCCGATTAGCATAGGATGGCGTATTATATTTTGTCAAATGCCTTAACAACGCTCTTGTAATGGAGTCTTGCCATTTTATAGCGGGAATCGTAGTAGGAGGAGAAGTTGGATTTGCCGTCAGCCATCATAGACTGAAGCATAAAGGTGAAGCCCTGCGAGCCTCCGTAGACGTAGCCGAAGTCGAAGGTGCGCCCGTCGATGACGAGGTCCAGAACCTCCTTTGATTCGGAGTCGCGGAGATATCTCGTCTTGAGTGCAATCTCATAGAGAGTGGGAGTTACCGTCTTCCAGGTTTCAGCCGAAAGAGCCTCGGTGATGATTCCGACGAACTCGGTGTCCTTGACGGTCTTGGGTACTGCAAGCACCGTGTGGATGCCGTCAGCCATCGTCATATATTTTTCCTGACTCTCGTCGTACTTCGGATAGGGAAGTATGCCGTAATCGTCCTCGAAGTTGCGGAGTCCCTCGCCCGTCGGAGAGCTGAGTCCCGAGGTGCAGAAGATACTTTTTCTTTCAAGGAATCTCTTGTAGGATATGCCCTTTTCGTTATAGTACTGAGTGTTGTAGTAAACGCCTTGGGTATTGTTTAAAAAGTCATAGAGACCCGAAACGATGGAGTCTATCTTGTCGGTCTTGACAACGATTTGAGGAACGCCCTCGGCATCCTTTTTGCAGATGGGATTGTCAAACGACCAAAGATAAGTGTTGAGGCAGGAGCCGTGGTCGTGATAGAAGCCGTAAAAGTCGTTTTCGTCGCGGGTATCGTTTCCGTCGTCAATGTAAACGTCCTTAACCATTTCCTGAAGCTTGTCGAAGGTCCACTTTCCGTCAAGAACGATCTGATAAATGTTTCCAAGCTCGTAGGAGGCTGCGAGGTCCTTATTGAAGAGCATACAGTAGGTGGAGGTTATCGCCGTAAAATTGAGGTCGGAAATTGCAACGGGACACTTTCCGTCAACCGTCAGCTCATTTACGGTTGAATCCGCCCACCAAGGCTTCGTGAAGTCGATATGCTCTATATCGTACCAGTTGAGAAAGAGCTTTTTGGTAACCATACCGCCCGTGTTGATGGACATACCGAGGAGAAGGTCAAATTCGTCACTGCCCGAAAGCACCGTCTTTGAAACGTAGTCGCCAACCTCGAGATAGGTTGCCGAATAAACCACCTCAAGCTCTACGTTGTAGCGGTTTTCTACCGCCTGATTTCTTGCAAACTTTGCGTCAACGAGAAGCTTGCCCTGATTCCTGTCCTCTTCCTTTACTTCAACCTCTTCCTTGATGTGAGTGACTATACGGAATTTGCGTCCGCCGTAATCCTTCTCGGGAAGGCCGTCGGATACGAGGCTTCTTTCGTAAAATATCGAGCCGTCGTCAACAGCCTGACCGCCCTGCTCGGTCTTGCTATCGTTTTCCTCTTCCTTTTTGCAGGAGAAGAGAAGAGTCATGCTCGACACAAGCATCAAAAGTGCCAGAAGCATACATAAAATTCTTTTCATAGCATTTTACTCCTTTTTTATCTATTTTCAGTTTAGCACATTTCTTTAAAATTTGCAACATAAAAGTAACCGTTCACAGAGGAGTATCGGGAAAAGACGGCGTTTATCACATCGGCGTATAGTCGAAAAAATAAAAAAAGCATTTCAACGCTTCTTTCACAACGGCGAGATATGCCGAAGGCGAGGGCATTTAATGCTTTCAATGACATTATAGACGAATACAATCAATTTGTCAACCCTTATACAACAAAATTTTATACACAAACGGATGAAAGCTCGTCACAGCTTCCATACACTGTTCAGAATGACCCGCTTCCGTTTGTGACAGCTGAGGAATACGTCACGGAGGAGTATCAGGAAAAGACGGCTTCTAACAGAGCGTTCACCTATGACACGATAAGA
>JAFSID010000040.1 GCA_017439965.1 Clostridia bacterium
TCAGCCTCCCCAAAAAGCAAATTGCTTTTTGGACTACATTCATTTGAACGAAAATCGACAGTTTTCTCAAAGAAAACTGTTAGCAAAACAAAGCTTTGCTGTCGAAATTCTTGAATTTCGACTTTCGATTATCGTTATAACTAATATTACCACAAATAAACGCAAAAAGGAAGAGAAAACTCTTCCTTTTTTTGCAAAATTATAAAACTTTTGACAAAAACTCCTGAAGTCTGGGGTTTTTGGGCGCTGAGAAGAACTCCTCGGGAGTAGCCTCCTCGGCAATAAGTCCGTCGTCGATAAAGAACACTCTTGAGCCAACCTCCTTGGCAAAGCCCATTTCGTGAGTAACGACTATCATTGTCATACCCTCGCTTGCAAGCTCCTTCATAAGCTCAAGCACTTCTCCGACCATTTCGGGATCAAGTGCCGAGGTGGGCTCGTCAAAGAGCATTACACGGGGATTCATGGCAAGAGAGCGGATTATCGCAATTCTCTGCTTCTGACCGCCCGAAAGCTGTGAGGGATAAGCATAAGCCTTATCGGAAAGACCGATTCTCTTGAGAAGAGTATTGGCACGCTCGTCAGCCTCCTCCTTGGAGCAGAGTCCGAGCTTTACGGGAGCGATGGTGATATTCTTCATTATGGAAAGGTGAGGAAACAGATTGAAGTGCTGGAAAACCATACCCATATTCTGTCTTACCTTATTTATATCCGTGCCCTTTGCGTTGATCTGCTGACCCTCAAACCAAATTTCACCGCTCGTTGGTGTTTCAAGAAGGTTGAGACAGCGAAGGAAGGTACTCTTACCTCCGCCAGAGGGACCTACGACAACCACCTTTTCGCCTTGCTTTATCTCGGTGGTGATGCCCTTGAGCACGTGGATCTCGTTATGCTTACCGAAATCCTTAACGAGATTTTTAACCTCTATCACTCTTGTTCAGCCTCCTTTCAAGCAGGGTAACGAGCTTGGAAAGTCCCATTACGAGTGCAAGATATATGAGCGCTACCGCAACGAGCGGCATAAACGCACTGTAAGTAACGCCTCGGATTATGTTACCGCCCTGAGTCAAGTCAACGATTCCGATATAGGATGCAACCGAGCTTTCCTTCAAAAGAACTATAAACTCGTTAGCAAGAGACGGAAGCACCGCCTTGATGGTCTGAGGAATAACTATGTACCACATAGTCTGAACGTAGTTGAAGCCGAGGGATCTGCCTGCCTCCATCTGTCCCGCATCAACCGCCATAATACCGCCTCGGATTATTTCGGCAACGTACGCGCCCGAGTTGATACCGAAGCAGACGTAAGCCGCAATCATCTTCTCAACGCCGAGAGGCATTAAAACGACGAAGTAAATAATCATAAGCTGAACTATAACGGGAGTGCCTCGGATAACGGTGAGGTAAAGCTTACAGATCCAGTTGAGAGCCTTAGCCTTGCCCGTCTTATCGTGGGTAGTACGCACGATAGCAACGAGGAAGCCGAGCACGATACCGATGATAACCGAAATTGCGGTAATGCGAAGGGTGATAAGAAGACCCTTTGCGATATACTGCCAGCGCGCATCGTCGATAAAGTTAAGCTTGAAGGTAGCCTTGGTGTTGTTCCAAAGCTTCATAATACCCGTTGAAACGTCGGGCGCTCTCTTTTCGTATTCGGGAACAAGCGCCTTCTTGATTCCGTTTGCAAGAGGTGTCTGCACCGATCTGTCGAAGGTTATATCAAGCGAGCCCTTGAAAACGGTGTTGATAAAATCACGCGATTTCCAGAGAACGAGTTCGTCCTCTTTCTCAAAAAGCTCAAGAGTCACCTTACCCGACTGAGCGTAGTCACCGCTCTCGATAGCCTCAAGCACGATATTAACCGCGTCAAGACTGATCTTAAGAGCAACTCGTGCGCGACCGTTTTCATCAACGGTAGGAATGGCAAGAAGCTCGTCTCCGATATCCGCCCACATTTTTTCAACGTCTATACCCTCATAATTACATTCCACCAAAATATTCTTTTCGGAGCCGTAATCAAGGGAAACAGCCTCAAGCTTCAGCATTTCTGCCATTGCAAGCATTGATTTTGACGTTCCTTCAAAATGCTTTTCAACCGACGAGTCGATAAGCGTCTGAGCCTCATCAAGCGTTATCTCGTTTGCGTAAAGCTCGTTTTTCGTAAATATAACGACCGCTGCGACGGCTATCACTGCAACGAGGATTACCGCGAGCGTAATTAATAATTTTTTATTCTTCATTTTTTCGCCCTGAAAAAATACGAAAAGAAGTGGAATGTCCCACTTCTTTCCGTAGTATTCCATTTTAAATTAATTATTCAGCAGGAATGTACTTTGCAACGATAGCGTCGATGGTACCGTCGAGAATCATTTCCTCGATTGCCTTGTTTACAGCCTCGAGAAGCTCGGTGTTCTCCTTGTTGATTGCAGCAGCGTATTCCTCAACTGCATACTCGGTGTCAAGGATCTTAAGACCTGCATCGGGATTTGCAGCAAGGTAGCTCTTTGCAGGCTCGTTGTCGATGATAACTGCCTGAACGTCGCCGCCGATAAGAGCGAGAACTGCGTCAGCGCCCTTGTTGTACTTGATAACGTTGTCTTCGCCGTAGTCGCCTGAAGCGTAGATGTCACCTGTTGTGGAAAGCTGTACGCCGATCTTCTTGCCTGCGAGGTCGTCGAGAGTCTCAACGCCGTTGCCTTCAACTACGATAACGGACTGGATGCCGGTAGCGTAGGAGGTGGAGAAGTTAACCGACTCAAGTCTTTCCTCGGTAACAGTCATACCTGCAAGACCCATATCAACGCCGTTGGATACAACAGCGGTGATGATGGAGTTGAACTCCATATCCTCGATAACGAGCTCAAGACCGAGCTTTTCAGCGATAGCTGCAGCGATCTCAGCGTCGATACCGACGATCTTGCCGTCTTCATAGTACTCGTAGGGAGGGAACTGTGCGTTGGTGCCCATAGTGAGCTTGCCTTCGTTAACGGTAAGCTGCTTTACCTCGGGCTCCTCGGGAGTCTCGTTGAGGTCAGCGCCTGAAGCGTTTTCAACTGCTTCGTTTTCGCCAGTCTTAGCGTCGTCGTCTGCACAGGAAACCATAACGATTCCGGTGAGCATGAGAGTTGCGATGAGTAAAAGTGAAATAATCTTCTTCATGATAATTTTCCTTTCGATATTATTTAATAATAATTTCACTTTTATAATTATACAACACAACCGTATAAAAAATCAATACCTTTTTTTACTTTTTTTATTTTTTATCCAATTTATTTCATTTTTACCGATTTTTATGAATTTATCCAAATCGTTCGAATTCGGCAAAGTATGTGAAAAAATTAACCGCTTTTGATAAACATTTCACAAAGAAGCACTGTTTTGCAGTAATTTTTTCAGTTTTTCTGCCGTTCAACTGTTGAAATTACAGTCGGAAATTGATATAATATAAAATTGAAGGAGTGTGAATAATTTGGCTTTTACTTTTAAGGGAGGACTTCATCCCGAGGAAAATAAAATCACGGCAAAAGTCCCTATCGAGCAAATGCCCGAGCCATCGAGAGTTGCAATTGCAATGTCTCAGCATATAGGCGTCCCGTCTCTTCCTACAGTCAAGAAGGGAGACTACGTATATAAGGGACAGTGTATCGGTAAAAACGATGCAGGTCTCTCCTGCCCCGTTCACGCAAGCGTATCGGGAACGGTCGTGGGAATTGAGGACAGAGTTAACTTTATGGGTCAGAAGACTCAATACGTTATTATAGAAAACGATTACAAGGGCGAGCTTGACCCGTCTATCGCGCCTTTTCCGAAGCCTCTTGACGAGGCAACGCTTGAGGAGATAGTAGAGTGTGTCAAGAATGCAGGCATCTCGGGTATGGGCGGTGCTACCTTCCCTACTCATTTTAAGATTGCAGGCGCACGCGACAGAGTTGACAAGCTTATCGTAAACTGCTGTGAATGTGAGCCCTACATTACCGCAAACCACCGCCTTATGCTTGAAAAGGGCGACGAAATAATCGGCGGTGCAAAAATCGTTATGCAGGCTCTCGGGCTCAAGGCGTGCGATATCGCCGTCGAGGATAACAAGAAGGATGCAATAGAGCATCTCAAGACGAGAATTGCGGACGGCGACGGCATCAGAGTCTGCACCATGAAGACTAAATACCCACAGGGTGACGAGAGACAGCTCATCTACGCCCTTGACAAGATAGAAATACCGACGGGTAAGCTTCCCGCAGACGTGGGAAGGATAGTCATCAACGCCGAGACCTCCTCGGCAATATACCGCGCCTTTACAACGGGTATGCCTCTCATCGAGAGAATAATCACCGTGACGGGCGCCGTTGCAGACCCCAAGAATCTGAGAGTCCCTCTCGGCACGAGCGTTTCGGAGATTGCCGAATACTGCGGAGGCTATACGGGAGAGATTGAAAAGATAATCAGCGGAGGTCCTATGATGGGTCAGGCGCTCTGGAATGAGGACACCGCCGTTGCAAAGGGCACCTCCTCACTCATCTTTATGCTGAAAGAAGAGAAAAAGACTCTCCCCGAGGCTTGTATACATTGCGGAAAGTGTGTTGCATCCTGTCCCATGCACTTAATGCCCTGCTATCTCGCCCTCTTCACCAAAAACGACGACGTTGAGTCCCTCAAGGAATTTGACGTTATGTCCTGCGTTGAGTGTGGCTGCTGTACCTATCAGTGCCCGGGTAACGTGCCGATAGTACAGTACATCCGCGCCGCTAAGGGCAAGGTCAAAAAATCCATGTGAAAGGAAACGTAAAAATGTCATTACTTAAGGTTTCATCCTCACCTCACGTAAGGCACGAGGATACCACGAGAATAATTATGAGTGACGTCGTTATAGCACTTATACCGTCACTTATATTCGGTGTTTACGTCTTCGGACTCCGCGCACTGTTTTTAACTCTGATATCCGTCTTGACCTGCGTTTTGAGTGAGGCTATATACAACAAGCTTATGAAGAAGCCCTCGACCGTGCGCGATATGTCCGCAGTAGTCAGCGGTATTCTTCTCGCCTTCAACCTCCCCGTCACCGCACCTGCGTGGCTTCCCGTTATCGGCGGTATATTCGCAATGATAATCGTCAAGGCACTCTTCGGCGGTATCGGTAAAAACATTATGAACCCCGTGCTTGCGGCAAGAGTTTTCCTCTTTGCCTCCTGGCCCTCTCATATGACCAGATACTCGGCACCTCTTGAAAGCGTCAACTCCTTTATGATAGGAGCGCCCGACGCAGTATCAAGTGCCACCACTCTCACCGACCTCAAAAACGGAATTATCCCGAGCGTAGACCTTTTCGACCTTATCCTCGGAAAGACGGCGGGCTGTATCGGTGAGGTCTCCTCACTTCTTCTCCTTGCAGGCGGACTTTATCTGCTGGTCAGAAGAATTATCACCTGGCACATCCCCGTATCGTTTATCGCAACCGTTGCCGTGCTTACCCTCGCATTTGCGCCCGACGGTGTGTCGAATATCACCTTTATGCTTTATGAATTATTCAGCGGAGGTCTTATTCTCGGCGCGGTATTTATGGCAACCGATTACGTAACCTCGCCCGTTACCCGAGGAGGCAGAATAATCTTCGGTATCGGCTGCGGTCTCATGACGGTTTTCATACGCTTCTTCGGTGGATATCCCGAGGGCGTTTCCTTCGCAATACTTATTATGAACTTATTCGTATGGTATCTCGACCGTGCGTTTAAGCCGACGAAATTCGGAGGAGGACGAAAGAATGCAAAAGCTTAAGTTTTTAAAGCCCGCCCTCTCACTCCTTATAATAACCGTTGGCGTTGCCCTTCTTCTCTCTCTTGTAAATCACATTACCGCCGACAGAATAGTCGAAAACAACCTCCGTGAAAAGCGCGAAGCAATCGCGCGTATCTTCCCCGAGGTAGACGTTTTTGAGACGGCGGAAATATCCGACCTTCCCACCACCGTCAAGGAGGTAGGCACGGTAAAGGACTCCGACGGCAGTACAATCGGCTATTACGCCGAAATAGCGCCCGTCGGCTTTAAGGACAGCATCAATATGATAGTAGGTACCGATATAAACGGCAGTGTTACAGAGGTAGTATGTCTTTCCTCATCCGAGACTGCGGGAGTCGGTACTAAGGCTACCACGCCCGAATATCTCACACGCTTCACCTCTCTTGACTCAGAGCGTGCAAAAACGGTTGACACCATAACGGGTGCAACTATTTCCTCAAAGGCGGTAAGACTCGGCGTAAGCGAGGCTTGTGTAGCCGTCAGTATGGTAAAGGAGGCTGAATAATGGAAAAGACGAACATAAAAAAGATAGTCTCCGACGGCTTACTCTATAAAAACCCCATTCTCGTTCAGCTTCTCGGCATCTGCGCGACCCTTGCGGTCACGACCTCGGTAACTAACGGAATTGCAATGGGACTTTCCACGACGGCGGTACTCGTTTGTTCAAACCTTTTTATATCACTTCTTCGTAAATTTATTATGAAGGAGGTCAGAATTGCCTCCTACATAGTCGTAATCTCAGGCTTCGTTACGGCGGTAGAGCTTCTCATCAAGGCGTTTCTCCCCGAAATCAACAAGTCACTCGGAGTATTCATTCCCCTTATAGTCGTAAACTGTATCATACTTTCCCGTGCGGAAAGCTTTGCCTCCAAGAATTCACCGCTCTTCTCGGTGCTTGACGGACTTTTTATGGGTCTTGGCTTCACGGCGGCGCTCATATGCGTTTCGGCAATCCGTGAGCTTATCGGTGCGGGAAGCCTTCTCGGATACAGAATACTTCCCGAGAGCTACGAGCCTGCACTCATATTCATAATGTCGGCAGGCGCTTTCTTCACGCTCGCATTCGTGGTTGCGGGAGTCAACAAGCTCCTTGCAGTACTTGACAAAAAGCACAGGAAGGAGGAGCAGTAATGGAATTTAAAGAGCTTTTGCTTATTGCCTTTGCGGCAATAGTCACCGAAAACTTCATCTTCTCTCGCTTTATGGGTATCTGCCCCTTCTTAGGCGTATCCGAAAAGCCGTCAACGGCGGCTGGCATGGGCTTTGCGGTAATGTTCGTTATGACCCTCTCCTCCGCACTGACCTGGCTTGTGTACCATTTTGTACTGATTCCTAACGAGCTTGAGTATCTGCAAACCATTGCCTTTATTCTCATAATTGCGAGTCTCGTGCAGATAATCGAAATGTTTCTCAAAAAATTCGTCCCCGTGCTTTACCGTGCGCTCGGCGTATATCTTCCCCTTATCACCACCAACTGCGCGGTACTCGGCTCGGCTCTCATCAACATTCAGAAGGATTACTCCTTCATTGAGTCGGTGACCTTCGGTCTCACCGCCGCAATAGGCTTCACCGTTGCCATTCTCATATTCGCAGGCGTTCGCGCAAGGCTTCGCTTTGCAGAGCCTCCCAAGGCATTCCGCGGAATCCCGATACTGCTTCTTTCAGCAGGTCTTATCGCAATGGCTTTCTCGGGCTTTTCGGGAATCTCTCTTTAAGGAGGTATTACTATGACAGGTATTTTAACTGCTGTTTTATGGTTTTTGCTCATAGGAGGCGTGCTCGGAGTAGCCCTCTCCTTTGCGGCAAAGTATCTCTCGGTTAAGGAAGACCCGAGAATCGAGGAAATCACAGAAGCACTTCCGGGTGCCAACTGCGGAGGCTGCGGTCACGCAGGCTGTGCCGCTCTTGCCGAGGCAATTACCAAGGGCGAGGCTCTTCCGTCGGCGTGTGCCGTGCTTGACCCTGACGGAGTTGAAAAAATTTCCGAAATAATGGGAATAAAGGTTGAACACGCAAAGAAAACGGTTGCCCACGTTATGTGCTCGGGCACCTGCTCGGTGGCTCGCAAGAAATACGCCTATGAGGGCGTACACGATTGCGTTGCGGCTGACAGACTTGCAGGCGGTGACAAGCTTTGTCCCAACGGCTGTATGGGTCTTGGCACTTGCGTGGCACACTGTAAATTCGACGCAATAAAAATAATCGACGGCTGTGCGGTGGTTGACCGCTCGCTCTGTCGCTCCTGCGGAGTATGCGTTGCCTCCTGCCCCAAGGGACTTATAAGCCTTATTCCTTACGATTCGGTTTACGCGGTTGCCTGTACCTCGGCTGAGCTTGGCGCGGTAACCAGAAAATCCTGCGACGTCGGTTGTATCGGCTGTAAGATTTGTGAAAAGAACTGTGAATTTGAGGCAATCAAGGTCGAAAAGGGTCACGCTAAGATAAACTATGAGCTTTGTACCTCCTGCGGCAAATGTGCAGAGGTATGTCCCAGAAAGATTATCCGCAACACTCACGGTAAGCCTTCGGTTAAAATTGAAGAAAAGATTGAAGAAACCGTATAAACCTATGGACAAATTCCATAATTTTGTGTATAATTAAATAGGCGGTAAAAGAAAAATCCATCACGGCTTACCGTGATGGATTTTCAATTGCTCTTATTCGGCGTCCTGACTCTCCTCGGAAAGAAGAGTGTCTGCCTGCTCGAAATAACGGGCAAGCACTTCCTTTTCCATTAACGCGCGAAATTCTGCGTTGATAGGATGTGCGATGTCTCTGTAAGTTCCATCGGCATTCTTTCTGCTGGGCATTACTATAAAGTGCTTTTCGTTTGCGTAGATAACCTTGATGTCGTGAACAGCAAATTGATTGTCAAAGGTAACAGACACAACCGCCTTCATCGGTCCTTCCTCGAAGGCCTTACGGATTTTGATATCAGTGATCTGCATTTCCTTCTCCTTTGTTGTTTCATAAATTTGGTTGTCGGTATTATACTCATAAATTATTTACACGGTAAGGTGCAAAATGTTAACAAAAAGTAAATTAATTCGTTTTTTTAATAAAAATTGCAAAAAAATTCTCGTTTTAGGCGTTGGCGGTGTAAGTATGTCGTCAATCGCTCTTCTCCTCCAAAGAAACGGCTGTGAGGTCGTAGGCTACGATTCGGCTCACGGACAATTCACAAAAATCGTTGAAGAGGCGGGAATCCCCATTGCCTACACCGAGGAGGAGGTTGACACAAACGGTGTCGAAATTGCCGTGTATACCTCTGCCATAAGCGAAGACTCAGCCCTAATCAAAGGACTTCGTGCAAAGGGTATCGAGTGCATCGTGCGTGCGGAATTTTTAGGCGAGCTTATGAAGGCTTACGAGAGTCGTATAGGCGTTGCAGGAACTCACGGAAAATCAACCGTCAGCGGTATGATATCCTCGATATTTATCGAGGCAGACCGTGACCCTACCGTTATGATAGGCGCAGGGCTTCAAGGAATTACGGGAGGCTTCAGAGCAGGCGCTAACCGTGATTACGTCTTTGAGGCTTGTGAATACCGCGACTCGTTTCTTTCCTTCTCCCCTACCGTGTCGGTGATACTCAACGTAGAGCTTGACCACACCGACTACTTCAAGAGCCTTGAGCAGATGAAGGAAAGCTTTATAAAGTTTATGGATATCTCGGCAGACAACGGAGGCGTGGCAATCGTTAACTTTGACAACGCTAACGCACGCGACTGTGCCGAAAAATGCAAGGGAAGGGTCATTTCCTTCTCGGCGCTTGACAGAGGCTGTGACTATTTTGCAGACAATATAACCTATACAAAGGGTATGCCATCCTTTGACGTTTTATACAAGGGTGAGCCTCTTGCCCATATCAGCCTCTCGGTTTACGGAGAATTTCAGGTGTCCAACGCTCTTGCGGCAATAGCCTCGGCTCATTTCTGCAAGGTTGACCTTGACGCAACGGTTAAGGCTCTTTCGGAATATACAGGCGTTACAAGACGCTTTCAGCTCAGAGGATATTACAACGGAGCCGAGATACGCGACGATTACGCACACCATCCCGATGAGATACGCGCCACCCTCAAGGCTATTGAGAATGCAGGCTTTAAGCATATCTACGTCGTATATCAGCCTCATACCTACACTCGCACTCACGACCTTTTCGAAGGCTTCAGGCACGCCTTTGACAAGTGCGACGAGGTAGTTTTTGCCGACATTTACGCCGCGCGTGAAAAGAACCTTTTCGGTATCTCATCAAAGGACTTAGCCGATGCAATTCCTCACGGAAAATACCTCGGTGACTTCAAGGCTATTTCCGAGTATTACAGAGAAAAGCTTTGCGAGGGTGACCTACTCATAATTATGGGAGCGGGAGATATTATAAATCTCGAAATTTAATATGACCTACGCTATATCCGATATACACGGAGAATACGAAAAGCTTTTGAAAATGCTTGAAAAAATCTCCTTTTCAAGCAAGGATACGCTTTATATATTGGGAGACTCTGTTGACAGAGGTCAGAGACCTATTGACCTCATCCGTTATCTTATGACCCTTCCAAACGTCTTTCATCTTTGGGGAAACCACGATATTATGGCTTACTCGGTATTGCGTCACCTGTCGGTTGAGATAACCGAGGAGAATGCCGAAACCCATCTTGACCCCGAAATTTTGAATATGTATTTTGATTGGCTTCTTGACGGAGGAGGTACTACCTCAAGCCAGTTTACAAGGCTGTCAAGCGAGGAAAGAGAATGGGCTCTTGAATATTTCGAGGAATTTTTGCCATACGAGGATATAACGGTGAACGGCAGACGGTTTATTCTTGCTCACGCAAGCTTTGACAATTTTTCACCCGACCGCGAGCTTGACTCGTATACTCTCGACGAGCTGACGGCAGCGCCTCTTGACCCTGAAAAAGAATATTTTGATGCCGCCCTTGTGATAGTGGGGCATACCCCTACCCTCTCCATTAACGGCAAGGCGGAAATATACAAGGGAAATAACAGCCTTTTTATTGACTGCGGAGCCGCCTTCGGAGGAAGACTTGCCTGTCTCTGCCTTGACACGCTGGAGGAATTTTATATATAGGCACGTGTCATCAGTGTGCTAATTTGTGGCAAAGTAATGCTATAAATTACGGACGGGGTATGATATACTTGATTCAAACAAGCATATCATACGATAAAAGCACACAAGGAGAACGAAAATGGATATTCAAATCAAAAGAGACGGCTACACGCTTATTGCCGAAGAGCCCGAAACTTACGTTGACAACGAGGCGCGTGGCAGAAGCGGTCATATGACTCACGCTATGGCTGAATTTGCACCCGGCTGTTTTATTGACTTCAACTCGAATTGCTCACCTAAAAGATGCGTAGGACATTCCACGCTCGGCTGGGTTGAATACAGAATTTCAAGGGATGCGGGAAAGACCTACTCCGACGTATATACTCTCCCCATTTCCACGGAATATTTTTACGACGGCGTTTTTACGATATCGGTTGAAAAGGCGGTTGCCTGCAACGGACGAATCGTTGCCATCTGTCTTGTAAACACTCTTGACGGTCTCACCTGCTGTGAGCCCTGGCAGGAGCCACTCATCGTCACCAGCGATGACGAGGGTCAAACCTGGTCCGAGCCTCGCCGTATGTGTAATTATAAGGGCAGAGTTTACGACGCCTTTTATTATGACGGTGAGATATATTCAATGATGTTCTGCAACGAGGAATTTATAGGACAGAAGCCCGAGGACCTTTTCCGACTTTTCAAGAGCTCGGACAACGGTGAAAGCTTTGAGGAAATCTCAATTATACCCTTTGACGCGATCGGTCGTTCCTACTGCTCACTCCTTATGGATACCGAGGGCATTCTTCACGCATACGCCTACAACCTCAACTGCGAGACTGAAATGGACCATCTTATCAGTCACGATAAGGGTAAGACCTGGGAGACTCTTGCCCCCTGCTATCTTGCGCAGGGCATACGCAATCCGCAAACCGCGTATATTGACGGCGTTTACGTGCTTCACGGAAGAGCGGGAGACCTTGAGGGCTTCGTGCTTTACACCTCTAAGGATGCAACAGTATGGGACGAGGGTACGTTTATTATCAGAAAGAAGGGTGCTTACGCATACTATTCAAACAATTTAAACCTCAAGGATGAGAAGGGTAACTTCCTCCTCGTTCAATTCTCAGATGCCTTCGACAACGTTGCGCGCGTTAACGTTATGCATATGAAATTAAGAGTGAAATAATTTTTAAGGCGGTATTTTTACCGCCTTTTTTGTATACTAAGAAATTGCATTTAATTAAGCCTCACCGTTTTACTTTGCTTGAACGTATGCATAGATTAAGATAGGTGAGAATTGTCGGCGGCTACCAGCCGCTTTTTTGTTGACAAAAAAACGCAGTGATGATAGAATTTAATCACTACATATAAGGAGAATACTATGAGACGAGACCTCTTAAATTCAAAATACAATCAATACAAGGCAAATATGCACACTCATTCAACCGTATCCGACGGTCTTAAGACACCCGAGGAGCTTCGTGATATGTATATGGAAAAGGGCTATTCCATCATTGCGTATACCGACCACGAAAAATTCGTGCGTCACAACGAGCTTTCAAACGAGAGCTTTCTCGCACTCAACGGCTTTGAAATGGGCTTTGACGAATCCAATCCCAACAAAAGCAGCTGGGAGACCTACGTTTGCCATATAAATTTCGTAGCGCTCTCGCCCGATATTGAAAATCATCCAAATGACGATAACCCCACCTTCGTCCGTGAATACTCCTCCAAGTGCATCAACGGGATGATACGCCGTGGACGTGAAAAGGGCTTCTTCGTGACCCACAACCATCCCACCTGGTCACTTGAAAACTATCCTATTTATATGAGCTACGAGGGTCACAACGCTCTTGAGCTTATAAACTACGTTTCCTTCTGGTGCGGTACTAACGAGTACAACACGGGGGTTTACGATGACCTCCTCCGCTCAGGCAAAAGACTTATTGCTGTAGCGGGTGACGATAATCACAATTTCGTACCCGACTCCTTCGGAGCGTATACCGTGATACTTTCGGAAAATCTTGAATACCGCAACGTTGCACGCTCGCTTGAGGAGGGTCAGTGCTACGTTTCCGAGGGACCCGAAATCAAGGAGCTTTACGTCGAGGACGGCAAGATAAAGGTTAAATGCTCTCCTGCAAAGCATATTCACTTCTCATCCAACAGCCGTTACGCCCAGACCTTCTTTAACGAGGACGGCGGTCTTATAACCGAGGCGGAATACGAAATTCTTCCCGAGGTCAAGTATATGAGAGTCACTGTCATTGACGACCATAACCGTCACGCCTGTTCACGAGGATATTTTATCGACGAGCTTTTGCCGCAAAATGAGTGATATTTGACCGACGGTCAAGTGAAAGGTTTCCCTTTTGGGAAACGTAAAGAAAATGATGTTTGCTTCGCAAATGTTGAATGATGTTTGACCTGTGGTCAAATGATGTGTTTCCCAAACGGGAAACGTAAAGGAAGAAAACCGCAAGCGGTTTTCAAAAAAATCAGATAATAATCAAATTAAATGGAGAAAGCGAAGCTTTCAACCACACCTCTTCACTATTACATCTTACTTATTACTTTAATATTTTAGGTCTATATATAACCCTAAAATGTTTTTTGCATTAGATTTATATATAGACCTATTTTTTATGCAACGCAAATACATAAAAGAAGAAATCCACTTCCTCGGGAGTGGATTTCTTCCGTAATTCTTCATTTTTCATAAGCGTGGCGACTTCATTCTTCATTTTCCACTCGGGCTCCCGTCAATTCGTTATCGTCCTTCCGACGTATAAGTATTCCCTCCTCGAGCGCTACTATCTCAACGTCCTTATCGGGAGTCATACCGAACAGCTCTCGGAATATTTTTGGCAAGGTTACACGCCCGAGACAATCTATTTTTTTAACGTAAACTATTTCCTTAAGCTTCATTATTTTTCCTCGCATAAACTTAATCTGTGTTAATTATACTCAATATATTGAGTATTGTCAAGACGTTAAGTATGATACAATCATATCGGTGATGAAAAATTGATAAGCTATAAGCCCTTTTACGAAACACTTTTGAAAAAAGGAATAACAGAATATAATCTCATATTCAAGCAAGGCTTTTCGGCAAACACTCTGCATAGAATAAAAAAGGGTGAAGCCATAAGCACGAAAACGCTTGATGCACTTTGTTATGCCCTTGACTGCGAGGTTGACGAGATAATCAAATTTGAAAAAGACTGACCCCCGACGGAATTTCGTCGGGTTTTATATTACATCTTACTTATTACTTTAATTTTTAGGTCTATATATAACCCTAAATTGTTTTTTAGATTAGGTCTATATATAACCCTACGCTGTTTTTTAGGTTAGGTTTATATATAGCCCTAAAAATGAATTGCCACTCAGAGCAATTCATTTTTTAATCTACAAAGATAAAATAAAGAAAACAGACCTTGGAGGGTCTGTTTTCAACCGTATTTAATTCGGGATGGGACCGAGAACACGTCCGCCGTCAACCACTATATTTTGTCCCGTAATGTAATCCTGCCCTGCAAGGAAAAGCACGGTATCGGCAATATCCGAGGGCTTGCCTCCGTGACCGTCCTCACCGAGATAGGTCATCCTTTTAAAAGAATTTCCGTCACGCTCGATAGCGCCGGGAGAAATACAGTTAACGCAGATATTGTATTCTCCGACCTCCATTGCAAGAGCACGGGTCATACCTATCTGTGCCGCCTTTGCAGCCGAATAATCGACTCTGTACTGAATACCGCACACCGCCGCAATTGACGAAATGCTTATTATCTTGCCGTATCTGTTTTCAATCATCGACGGAAGCACTGCCTGAGTGCAGTTCATCGTGCCCTTGATATTTATGTCAAGCACGAAGTCGAGCGTTTCCGGGTCTGCATCAACGAACTTCGTAAGCTTACGGAGAAGCCAAGCGCTGCCGCCCGCATTATTCACAAGGCAGTCGATCTTGCCAAAGTGCCTGATTCCCTCGGCTGCCGCCTTAAAGGCGCCGTCTCTGTCACGCACGTCAAAGACAGCCGCAATAGCACGAGAGCCCATTGCCTCAATTTTCTCAACGGTGGCCTTGGCGTTATTCTCGTCAAGGTCACAAACGATGACGTTGGCACCCTCCCTTGCAAATGCAAGAGCAATACCCTCTCCGATATTTCTTCCGGCACCCGTTACCATGGCGGTAAAATTCTCAAATCTTTTCATTTTCTTATCCTTTCAATATCTGTATAAAATCTGTCCGTTTTTAACGGTTAAAAGACATTTGTAGCCGTCAGCACTCTTGACGGTGTTACCTGCTTTATCGGTAAGGCAAAGCTCATCTCCGCCACCAATCACACAAAGGTCGGCAACGCATCCCTCAAAAAGTCTGCCCGACTCCGTCCCTAACACGCGCGCAGGAGTCGAGGTCACCGCACGAAAAATAGCCTCCTCGCTCATTCCTGCCTCACGGGCAACGCTCATACACATGGTCATTCCGTATCTGCCACCGCGTATAAAGGCGCTGGCGCAGGTAATATCGGTGCTTATAACGTCGGGAGAATAGCCCGACTCGACGGCTTTTCTGAAAACTCCGAAATCGGTGTGAACGTATCCTGCAAGACCTGCGTCGATAACCACGCCCTTTTCCCTTGCAAGCCTCAACGAAGCGCAGTCATCCTCAACTGAGGTGTTTGCGCCACCGTGAAAGGCGTGTGTCAGAATATCTCCGCTCTTTAATTCTTTAACTATTTCAAGCATTGAAACAGGAGAGCCTGATGTATGTACAGTAATCGGAAGCCCGAGAAAGCGTGAGATTTTGCATACCTCACGAAGTGGCTTGATATCATAAATCTCACCGCCGGTCGTATCAAAGGAAATTTTAAGTCCTGCAAGTCTCTCGCCGTAGGCTTTTATCCGTTTATCGAGTGCATCCGTCAAAACAGAATTATTCTTTATCTCAGCAAATGCATAAGCAAAGCTGTCAACCGCAAATGAATTGAGCAGGCTGTCATCCCCCGTTAACGCGCCCGCATCGGCAGCGGTGGTCACACCGAAGGGTAAGCAGACCGAATCAATGCAAATTCCGTATACGTCGGGAGAAATTCCCTTCATATGAGTGTGGATATCAACAAAGCCCGCGCTCACGGTGTTCCCCTTGGCATCATAAGTAAAATAAGCGTCACGGTCGATACGGTCGGCAAGCTCAATAACCTTACCGCCATCAATAAAAATGTCACCGTAAGAAAAACGGCTTCCGTTCCATATCCGTCCGTTTTTAATAAGAATACTATACATACGCTCACCTCGTTTCCATTGTAGATGCAGAGGCTTAATATGTAAATGTGCAAAATGATGTTTTTATCAAATCTGATACAATTTATTTTATCCACAACAAAAGCTCCGTCGGAATCCGACGGAGCTTTAAACGTTATTCAGCAAAAAAATGATTTTCAACAGCCGCACAAAGCAGATGGTAAATCGGGAGGTGAAGCTCCTGAATTTTGAAGGTCTCCTTCTCAGGAGCGCAAATGCAGATATCGGCAAGTGCGCGAAGCTTACCTCCGCTCTCACCCGTAAGACCGACGGTAGTCATACCGATACCCCTTGCGACCTTAACGGCGGCGGCAACGTTTTCAGCGTTACCCGAGGTACTGATAGCAATAAGCAAATCTCCCTTTTTTCCGAGTCCCAAGACCGACTGCGCATAAATGAGACTCGGGTCAACGTCGTTGCAAAACGCCGAGTTGAGAATACTCAGCGAGGGCAAGGAAACCGCAGGAAGACCCGATTGAAGCCTCGCAAGAAGCTCCGTGTCAAGACTCGGAGAAAGCGTTGTCATCTCAGCCTTTTTCTCGTCACTCAAGGGTCTTTTCTTCAAAAAGCCCTTCATAAGCTCCCCGACTATATGGTCACAGTCGGCGGCACTGCCACCGTTTCCGCAAAGAAGAAGCTTACCGCCTCTCTCATAGCAGGAAATGATTGCCTCAAGTGTTTTTTCAATATCCTCTCGGCAAGCGTCAAGCATCGGATATCTTTTAATAAGCTCGTTTATCATAATCATACAAGCGCCGTTGCAATAGCACCGAAGTCACCGATTGACTCACCAAGCTGTGCAGGGACTACCCTGCAACAGCCACTCGATACAGAAAGCGCTTCCCTTTCAATTATTTTTTCAGCCTCAGGCCACAAGAGGTCACGGCTTCGTGCAAACACGCTGCCGATAACTATGACCTCGGGATTGAGAATATCAATAAGCACCGACAGACCGTAGCCCAGCATTTCACCCGAAATACGATAGGTCTCAAGCGCCTTTTCGTTTCCAAGATACGCCGCATCAGCAATCGTTTTGGCGTTAATCACACCGTTTTCGTCCCCCTCAAAGCCGAGAGACCTGCCAATCTGTGCAATACCTCCGCCACTGCAAAAGCCCTCAAAGGAGCCTGCCTTTCCAAATCCTACGGGACCGTCGGGCTTGAGGCGGATATGACCGACCTCACCTGCATTTCCGTTAGTGCCCTCGTAAAGCTCTCCGTTGAGAATAAGCCCTGCGCCGAGTCCCGTACCGAAGGTCATAAACACCATATTCCGACTTCCCTTGCCCGCACCGAATTTCCATTCGGCAAGAGCGCAGGCGTTGGCATCGTTTTGCAAATGTGCTTTTACTCCGTAATGCTCCTCGATATAATCGACTATCTCTATCCCGTCCCATTCGGGAAGGTTAGGAGGGCTCATAATAACTCCCTTACCCGAGTCAAGAGGACCTCCGCAGGAAATACCTATCGCATCGGGCTTTTCGTCAAGCAGAGCGTCCGCCATAGAGATAAGTCTGTCTATCATCGCATACGGGTCAATAGAGCGGTCGGTCGGGCATTTGTCCTTTTTGAGTACCTCTACCCTATCACCGTCCCAGCTTGCCGTAACGACGGCGGATTTCGTTCCGCCTATGTCAAAGCCTAATATATACATTATTTTTCCTCGAAATTATATTTTTTCATAACTCTGCGGTATTCCTCGAAATCAATGGGCGGATATCCGCAGAAGTAGTGATTCCAGCCGTGTACTCCGTCTACCTCCCACTCAAATACGAAGAACTTCTTATCCGAGTAGTATACGGGAAGGCTTACGATTTTGGTCGAGGTATTCGCAGGAGCGTTGAAGGTGGATTCGTGAACTATCTTGTCCTCATTGATATCTCGGATAACGAGGTGTACCTTCTTTTCCGTCAGCGTATCGTTGCAGGCAAAAATGGGAAGACCCCAGCTTATTATTTCACCTGCCGCAACGATAAAGGGAGCCTGAGAGCGCTTGATATAGCCGTAAGCAAGCTTCTTGTCAAAATAATAGTCAACCACGGCGTCGGAGGTCTGAGGCCATCCGTCAAGGACGTTCCACCAGATGATACCCGTCTTTTCGGGTCTGCCTACTCTTATACGCTCGATAAAGTATTTGTCTGCCTCTGCCTGAGAAATCTGCGAGGCTAAAATATAATCCTCGGGATTTTCGGGAATATAACCGAAGAGCTGCTTTACCTGCTCCTCAACAAGCTTGACTCTGTAATCTCTGCCAAAGTTGTCACTCGAGTGAAGAATCCACTCGTCGTTGTATTTTCCGTCAACCTTATAGGGCCATACCTTTTCGGGAGTAGTAAATTTTTTTATAGACTCAAGCGAGGGGCATCCGTGATAGCCCGTCTCACTTACGAAGCAAGCGGAATTGCCCGTGTAAAAGCT
The DNA here is from genome assembly GCA_017439965.1 of Clostridia bacterium. Lineage (GTDB taxonomy): Bacteria > Bacillota > Clostridia > Oscillospirales > SIG627 > RGIG6353. The sequence continues at coordinate 18,583 of JAFSID010000040.1, forward strand.
CGCCTTATAATAGTCTCTCGGTCCCCATAGGTGATCCTCAACGAGAATAGAGCCTTCAACCTGAGCGCGAACGCCTGCGTTATACTCGGCTCTCGTTATATACGGAGAGCTGGGAATATACGGTCTGCCGAAATCGTTAAGCTCGACGCACTTCGGTAAAACCTCACGGGTAATCGTATTATCGTCGGTAACGTATCCAAAGGCACAGGAGTCGCACTCGTTGTCACCTGCCCAAATCACGATACTCGGATGGTTTCTGAGCTTACGTATAACCGAGATTGCCTCGTTTTCTATATTTTTCTTGAACTCCTCATCCTCGGGAGGAACACAAGCCATTGCAAAATCCTGCCATACCATAATACCGTGACGGTCGCAGTAATCAAAGAAAGTGTGGTCCTCGTACACGTTACCTCCCCAGCAACGAAGAATGTTGCAGCGAAGGTCGGAAACAAGCGCTAAAGCCTTGTCGTACTTTGCGGCATCTCGGCTGTGGAAGGGGTCAAGGGGTACCCAGTTTGAACCCTTGCAGAGTATTTCAACTCCGTTGACGAGTATGCGGAACTGCCCCTTCTTACCGCCGAGTCTGTCCTCACGCTCAAGCGTGACCGTTCTCATACCGAAGCTTATCTTTTCCTCGTGTACAAGCTCTCCGTGGCGGTAAATTCTGACCTTACCGTCGTATACGTTAGGCTCACCGTAGCCGTAGGGCCACCACCTTTTAGGATTCTTTACGTAATATTCAATATAACCCGCACGCTTTGGAGTCCTGACACGGCACTTTGTACCGCTGTCATCACCACACCAAGCCTCAAGCTCAACCTCAACGTCGCTAAGGTCTCGGTCGGGACACTCCATAACGTAATACATACGTGTCGTAGTATCGTCATTGCGGAAGAAAATCTGTGAGAAGTAAACCTCGTCACGCACCTCAAGTCTGACGCCTCTCCAAAGACCTGCAGTCACAACTCTGGGCATAATATCCCAGCTGTAAGAGTGATGCGGCTTTCTTACGTGTCTTAACTCGGTACTGGTAGGAGACTTGAGACTCTTTATCGTATAATCGTGGTTAAAGGAATCAAGCACCGCTGAGCTAAGATGAACGGTCAGAGTATTCTCGCCCTCAACAAGATATTCGTCAACGCAGAATTCGTGAGAGATAAATGCGTTCTTGCTTTCACCGAATTTAACTCCGTTGAGATAATACTCGGCAAGGCAATCAACCGCCTCAAACACAAGCCATACGTTGCTCTTTTCCTCTGGAGCGGTAAAGGTCCTCTCATACCACCACTCGTAATCCTCAAATTTTTCTGTCTCCTTGACGTTCATTCCCATAAAGATGTCACGGGGCAGATAACCAGCCTCACACAAATCAAGCTGAACGTCACCTGGTACGGTAGCGTTTATAAATATTGATTTTTCGCTCTCGGCAAACTGTCTTTTACCGCTGAGCTTCCACTGTCCGTTTAGCAATATTGTTTTCAAGGAATACACCTCCGTTTTTTTAGTTAATATAATTTTATATCATTTGCTCCCCTTTGGCAAGTGAGAACAATTATTTTACACGGAAAAATCAACTGTTTTTTCGGATTGTATTTACAAACGCATATTTTATATATAAAATAAAAGACGAAAAAAACAAAAGGAGACGGTATTGTGATTAACAAATCCGATAAGCGCCATAATATAAGAGACGGCAAGCATCTGATTGTGCGCCGAAACCTATTGACCAAGGATCATCCGCGCCATTGGCATAGCTATTTCGAAGTAGAAATAGTTCTTTCCGGCAAGGGCGGCTTTATACTGAACGATACTAAGTACGATTTCTCCGAATACAATGTTTTTTTACTGTCTCCGACCGATTTTCATTCAATATACGTAGAGGATGAAGTAAGAATTTTAAACCTTTCCTTCGACGAGGAATATATCAGCGAAAGCCATCTTGTCGAGTTGATATTCACTCAGACAGACAAGGCGTATCAATTTGAGCCCGATGAGCTTGAGCGTCTTGTTATGGCGGTAGAGCTACTCTACAACGAGGTAAAAATAAACGGAGACTGTCAGGCAGCTCTCCTCAAATACGCAATAGCTTGTATCACCCGTAAAAATTCAAACCATAGCATATCATCTATTGCCGAGCATTATAGCGGAATAATGAAGGCAATCGTATATATGAAGGTGCATTTCAGTGAGCAAATAACCCTTGCGGCACTTGCGGAGCAGGCGGGGTATAATCCGACCTATTTCAGCGAGCTGTTCAAAAAGGTAACGGGAGAATCCTATATCGAGGCACTCAACAAGCTTCGCGTTGGATATGCACGCTCCTTGCTCGCAAGCGGCTACTCGGTCAACGATGCTTGCTTCACGTCGGGCTTCGGCTCACTTTCAAATTTCGGCACCGTTTTCAAAAAGCATTGCGGAATGTCCCCGAGTGAATATAAAAGCTCGTCAAAATAATAATCCAATAAAAAGACAGAGAACGTGACGTTCTCTGTTCTTTTTGTATTGAAGGGTTTCTTGGGTTAAAACGCACGGTTTTTTTAGATTTGACTTTACAAATATATTTTTTTGATGTATAATAAGATAAAGGAGGGATACGTATGGCAGAAGATATTGAGTTATTTCCCGCGGAGGATTCGAGGCTGAATATATCTCAGGGTCGGCATCTGACGGTAGAGCACAGAAGCATTCCCGAATATCATCCGAGGCACTGGCACAGCTATTTTGAAATTGAAATAATAACCTCGGGTAACGGAAGCGTTACGGTAAACGACACTCTGCACGACTTTTCCGAAAGCAACGTATTCTTTCTGACTCCTACCGACTTTCACCTTATTAACTCGGACGGTGACTCAACGCTTATAAACGTATCCTTTGATGAGGAGGCGTTGAACGATACCGAGCTCGTGGCACTCATATTCTCGCAGAAGAAAAGAGCGTATCACCTTGACAGCGAGCATTTAAAGCGTATTATAACCGCTTGCGAGCTTTTAAAATACGAGCTTGACAGCAACGGCGCTTGTAAAAGGGAGCTTTTAAAATATATTATACGCTCAATATTTACGGGTGCCGAATTCTCAGGTGTTTCTACCGACGAGCATCTGAGAGGTATAAAGAAAGCCATTATGTATATGGAAATGCACTTCAAAGAAAACATCACGCTGACGGCACTGGCTAACGAGGCAGGATATAACCCCGCCTACTTCAGCGAGCTTTTCAAAAGACTTACGGGAGAATCGTATATTGAGTCCCTCAACAAGCTCAGGGTTGGATATGCACGCTCTCTTCTTACAAACGGCTATTCGGTCAGTGACGCCTGCTTTACCTCGGGCTTTCGGTCACTGTCCAACTTCGGCTCGATTTTCAAAAAGCATTGCGGGGTATCACCGCGAGAATATAAAACGGCCAAAAGCGTAAAGGAACAGAGTCAATGACTCTGTTCCTTTACGCTTTTGATACCTTTTTTTCGGTTTTACTCTGTATAAATGATATTATCGTCTCTATTTCCTCGTCGGTGGGCATTTTTATATCTGGCTCGTCAAGTCCGAGAGCCTTATATTTACCGCCGCCAAAGGCGTGATAAGGCTCAATATCCACGCCGATAACCGACTCAAGAGACTCCGCAAGAGAGACTATACCGAGATAATGCTCCTCACGGTCGTTATAGGAGGGAATTATCGGGCATCTCAAAACGGTAGGCTTTCCGAGACGGTTGATAAGCCTGAGATTATCAAGTATCGGAGCCAGATCAACTCCCGTATACTCACGGTGACGCTCGGGGTCGGTCTCCTTGATATCAAAGAGAAAGAGGTCAACGTACTCGGCAATACGCTCAAGCGTATCCGCAGAAGCAAATCCGCAGGTCTCGATTGCGGTATGAAGACCGTTTTCCTTAGCGCTCTTCAAAAGCTCAAGCGCAAACTCGGGCTGAGCAAGAGGCTCACCGCCCGATAAGGTCATACCGCCGTTTGAATTACGATAAAAATCAACGTCCTTCATTACCTCACGCATAACCTCGTCAACGGTTACGTCCCGTCCGCAAAGCTCACGCGCGGAGTTATAGCAGAAAAAGTCACCGCTCTCAAAATCAGCGTTTTTACATCTTCCACACCCCGTACACTTGTCGGCGTAGAAGAGAAGTTGTTTTTCCCTTTTCTGACTTTCGGGATTGTGACACCAAACGCATCTCAAGGGACAGCCCTTCAAAAAGACTGTCGTGCGTATACCGGGTCCGTCGTTTACACAAAACTTCTGTATATCAAAAATTCTTCCTTGCATTCTATCTCCTTATTCAAAGCGAATAAGCCTCTGTACCTCCTCGGCAGACTTGAAGTATCCCGCGCTGATAAGCGAGAAAAGTGCGGCACCGTAAGCCGCCTCCTCGTGATGCACGGGTATCCTCAGCTTTCCTCCGAAGCGTTTTTCCATAATTCTTTGTAAAGCTCGGTTTTTGCGGATTCCGTTACCCGAGCCGACGATACCGCATCTTTTCTCATTCATTAAAAGATACATACCGTAAAGCTCCTCTGTCATTCCCTCAAGAACACCGCAGGTCAGCTCCTCGGGAGTAAAATTCTGCGTTGATATATTTCCGATGCTTCCTCTCACCGACTCATCAACACGGCTTCCCGAGAAGCGTGTGTCAACCGTGAGAGTGGAGCTATCAACACCCTCAAGCATTTTATCCATAATTCCATATACATCCGAATCATCAGCTCTTGTAATGTATCCGAAAATTTTGGAATAAAAATCACGGAGAAGAGCATAGGCACGTCCGCCGCAAAGAGCGGCACCGACAAGCAAATACCTGCCCTCAAAATAGGGTCGGGTCTCAATTCCGTCGGCATTTACTATTCTGTCGGATATTACCGACACCTGACTGCCCGTGCCCACGTTTAAAAGAACAGCGTTTTCATCGGCAAGGGCTGAAAAAACACTTGCCTGATTGTCACCTATCGCAACGCTGACGGGTATGCCCTTGTAATATCCCGCGACCTCGTAATCGGTCACAACTTCAACGTCGCAGGGATAGTTAAAGACGTTCTTTTCAATATCAAAGCATCCGAGACTTGCGGCGTCGCTGATATGCATTTTCGCTCTTTTCAGAGAGCAAAGACGCATTACGAAATAATCGTGTACGGTAGAATAACCAACGGCATCCTTCGGCACAAGATTATTGTCTCTGTTATAAAAATCCGTCACGTTTCCGTATCCGCTGTGGCTCTTAAGCTTCTCGGCGTAGGTTGTGTCAAGATAGGGCTGATTGCCTCTGCCGTCCTGCCACGTGTAAAGAGGGCTTACGGCAAATCCCTCGGCATTCGTGTAAACGATGCCGTGCATCTGTCCCGTAACGCCTATGGCAACCGTATCCTCGGTAATAAGCCCCTCTAAAATATCGGTTGCAAGAGTGACTATTCTTTCGGGAGACTGAATACTCTCAAAGGGCTTGTCACTCTTTATAAATGCGTGGCTTTCCTCGGTGCGTGAGCTTAACACTCTGCCCGTTTCGACATCTATCAGAACACCGCAGATACCCGTCGTGCCGAGGTCAATTCCTACTACCTTCATAAGCCTTCCTCAATAGCACTCAACGATTTCAGCGTTACCCGAAACCGAAAACTCACCCATAAGGGATGCGGGCATAAAGAAGTAATCACCCTTCTTGATATCTCTCGTATAATCCTTACCCGAAAGCCTGCCCTCGCCGTCGGTGACGATATAGATAGCGTAGCTTCCGTCAACCTTAAGAGTCCTGCTTCCACCCGAAAGCTTAATGCGGTTTATGATAAAGCAATCGGTATTGGTGCTGTCAACAAGCGCCTCCGTTTCAAAGCCCTCTCCCCTTTCAACAACACGTGGAGGAAGCTTTGAGTCGGGCGCCTTGACGAAGTCAAAGCAATCAACGGCGGTGTCACGGGAAAGTCCGAGATACATTTCCTCATCGGAAAGGCGGTATTCACCGCAGTATCTCTCGGGCTGAATGGTAAAGTCGGTAGGCTCCTGCACCTCTAAAATGAGACAGCCTCGTCCGATGGCGTGTACCGTTCTTGCAGGAACGAAATACACCTCGCCAACCTTTGGGGTTATCTCCTCCATAAGACGCTCCATTGCATCAAGGTCACTCTCGCTGTCGTCTATTGCCTTCTGAAAGGCGTCTCGGTCAACTCCGTCACGGAAGCCGAAGAAAAGCTTTGCATCGGGACGGGTGTCAAGAATTATCCAGCACTCCGTCTTTCCGTAATTCGAGTTGAAATGCTTTCTTGAAAACGCCTTGTCGGGATGAGCCTGAGCAGGCAAACGGATTGCGCTGTCAAGAGCCTTGACGAGTATGCGAAGGGTATTACCCTTGCCGAGAAGCTCGTCGGGATATTTTTCAAGAAGCTCGTCAAACCAGACGTCACTGTCCAAAAGCCTTGAAACGCCCTCCTTGTATATGGTTGAGCCCTTGTTGATAGCCTTAACGTTTGACGCTATCCATTCCTCAGGCTTGAAATTATCCTCGGGAGCATCTCCGAAAAGTCCGTGAAAAAGCTTACCGCCCGTATATACACGGCCTACTCTGTTTCTTTCAAAAAATATGGGGGTTGTAATCATTTAGTTCTCCTTAACAGCCGATTGACGTTGACTTGAGGTCAAGTCGGGTTATAATATCGTTTTGAATTTCGGGTGACAAATCAAGGAAGTTAACGAAGGTACCGTGAATACGCATAATATACACACCGCTCGGAGCGTACCTTTCGGGATTTGCAAGCACCTTGCGAAGCGTATCGGGAGTGGTAACGTTAACGTACAAATAGAAGGGAGATATTCCCTCTTGAAGCTCGTTGAAGAAAAGCGGCATTATGATATTACGGTAAAACTGCATACCCTTTTCACCGAGGTCATCGCCATTGAAGAATTTGGGGTCGATACCGAGGTGAGAAGCGTAGCCTCCGTTGAATTTTTCAAAGGGGAGCTTCATATTGGAAAGCATACGGAACCCGAGACCGTTTGAAGCCTCGCCGTAAAGCGGGTCAACGCCGTAGCCGAGCATATCTCTCGCACCTCGTCCGTCGGGCGTTGCTCCTACCCAATAGCCGTAGGTGAGATGGGTTGAAGGAGTTGAAAAGTCGGGGCGGAAGGGATTGGCGAGGTAATTCCGACGGCTCTTAAGCATATCGCTGACACGGATGGCAATCTCTCTTGCCTCGTCGTCAACAACGGAAATATTGTTTCCAAACTTGGGGCAGGAAAGAAGAAACTCGCGTATATCCTCATAGCCCTCAAAGTTATTCTTAAGTGCCTCTACAAGTCTCTCCTTGCCCTGAGGATACTCATTGCAATAGCGGTCAATGGCAACGAAGGAGTCGGCAAGCACGCTGAGACCGTGCACAAGGCATCCGCTGCCGTTATATTTCGTGCCCTGCACCTTGGGGTCACGCATATCCGCTCCGTACTCAAGACCGCCCATAAAGCAGCTGAGGAAGGGCACCTTAAGCTCGGAGAGTGCGACCGACGCACCGTTAGCGGCTTCAACCATTCGGTCGATAGTCTCATCAAGCGCCTCGTAAAATATCTCGCGGATATTATCAAGCTCAAAGTCCTTTTTGTCGGTAAGCTTATCACCCGTGATTGCGGAATAACCTCCGTGAAGCACGGTTTCAAGCACCTTGGGAAGACTGAGCCAGCTATTCGTTGTGTTGGCGTTATCCTTGCCCATAATGAGAGGCTCCTGACATCCCGCAATACTGCAATCGGGAATATCAACGGGGTCAACGCCGTTTGCCGAAAGTATTTCAAAAAGTGAATCGTCGTTGAAGAGTGACGGGGTTAAAACACCCGCCGAGAAGAAGAAGCGTCCCATCTCCCGATAAAGCTCGTCGGGAGTGTTTTTGTGAAGCTTGACCGATAGGATCGGCTGAGGAAGATTCATATCGAAATACGCATCCATTATAGCGTAAGTCATTAAATTAGTCAAGTCCCGACCGTCAACGTCACGACCTCCTACAAGGACGTTTTGAGAAATAGCCCAGCTTCTGTCACCCACGTTATAAAAGACGAGGAAATGACGGAAAAGCTCTCCTGCCTCTTCTCTTGTAAGGTCCTTTCTGTAAGGCTCGAAAATGCGGTCGGCATTACCGATGGAAAAGGCGTAAGGATTCGGAGCCTGCTCAAGACACATAACCTCCCAGAGAAGAATGTAAAGCTGAAGCGCCTCATAAAGATTTTCCGCACCGTTGTGACGGATATTCAGAAGTGCCTTTTCAAGAAGCTCAAGCTGTTTTACCCGCTCCACGCTCTTTTCCGTTTTCTGCGTGGCAATCAGCTCAAGATACCTGTCAATAAGTATTCCGACACCTCGGAGAGCAATAGCGGCAGCCTCGTAAAACTCACCGTTTTTGCTCTCCGCATCTTCAATAAGATAGTCCACGCCGTATTTCAGCGCGGTGCGGAAATCGGGAATAACGTGACCCGTTACCTGCTCAACGAAGTAGATAACCTCCTTCGTATCCTTTTCCGCCTTGCCGTAGGTCTCGTTCAGCATTTTCACCATTTTTGAGCGTGAGGTAAATTCACGCACGGCGTTGATACGCTCGGCGGTAAATTCCGAGTTTGGCTCAATATCGTTATAAATCGCCATAGGGTCGCAATAACCCGAAAAACCCTCAACGGTAAAGGAGGGATTTATCAGTGCGTAGCTTCTTGCAAAGGCATCACGCTGAGTGCCGACGAATATTGCGTTGTCGCTGAGTGAGATGGGTATTTCTCTTAAGACCTCGCAAAGCAATTGGGCTTTTTTGATCTGAGGAGGAAGCGCGGAGTATTTTTCCTCCGCCTTCATCTCGGTTTCCTTGGCAATAAACCAACCGTCAAGTCTCTTTATCTGTCTCTCCTCCTGATAAAGAGCCTTTGCCATCTCGGTGAGTCTTCCTGCTTTATAAATGCTTCTCATAATTATTTCTCCTTAAGTATTTATTACCGTCAAGCCGTGAGCGGTAAGTGTTTTGTGAAATTCTTTGACGGTCTCCTCAGAAACGAAGCCGTCCTTTATCTTATACTCGGTCCTCCATTTACCCTTGCCGTATTCGTGATAGGGCAAAAGCTCAAATACCGCATTGGACGTATCAAGACCCGAAAAATATTCTGCGAAGGCATGAGGATTATCTGCGTTGAAGCCGTTTATGAGCGGAATGCGGATATGTACCTGACGTCCGCTTTTTAAAAGGGCTTCGAGGTTTTCCTTTATTTGTCGGTTGTGGACTCCCGTGAAGCTCTCAAGTATACCGCCGTCAAAATGCTTGAAATCCATTATGAGATAATCGACGTGCTCGGCAATAGACAAAAGCCGTGACGACGTAGCGTTAGTTTCAATAGCGGTATGTATTCCGCACTCCTTCAAGCGTGAAAGGGTCTTGATAAGCTCCTCCCACTGAAGAGTTGCCTCTCCTCCCGTGAAGGTAATACCCCCGCCCGAAAAAAGCATGGGCTTAACGCTGATACACTCCGATACTATTTCGTCAACCGTATAATCATTCCCTGCACTCATATCCATTCCCTCGGGATTGGAGCACCAGGGACACCTCATATTACAGCCCGACAGATGATAAACAAGTCTGTTTCCCGGACCGTCCTGCGAAAAGTTAAAGCCCTTTCCGAAAATACGCATTTCAAAACCTCCGCCATTAAGCTATTTACATTTTAAGGCATATACCTGTTATTTAGAATTGACAAAAACGCATATAAGATGTAAAATAGGATAAAATAAGACTTGAGGATTTTATATGAAAATACATTTTAACACCCAAGCAAGACACAAAATTACAAAGGCAAACGTCAATTATTACGCAAATCCCTTTACACATCCGTCAAGAAAAATGAACGAGCACGACTTCATTTATATGCTTGACGGAGAATGGAAAATGGGACAAGACGATGAGGAATACACCCTGAAAAGCAACTCTCTTCTGATACTTGGAGCGGGTCACCGTCACTACGGTATATCCCCCTGCCGAAAGAATACCAAGACCATGTATTTTCACGTCAGCCTTGAAAACGGCGACGAGGTGACGGACGGTGAGCCGATTGATTGCTTCACCGATGCCTCCGCAAACAAAAGCATCAAAAGGATATTTCACGAAATAGTAAAGGCAAAGCTCTCGGACAACGACCGTCGGGCAAGCATCCTCTTCGACCTGCTTCTGTGTGAGATTCGCGAGAGCAAGCATCAAACCGACAAGGGTGCAACGGGTGAGCGTATCAAAGGAATTATCCAACAGAATCCCGAACGCTTTTTTACAAACTCTGAGCTTGCGCAAATGGCAGGAGTATCCGTGAAGAGTGCCGAAACGAAGTTCAAGGAGCTTTTCGGCATTTCGATACATCAGTATATTCTGCAATTCAAAATCGAGCAAGCCGTGTCATATCTTAAGGGCTTTCCCGAAATGTCAATAAAGGAGATAGCCTTCAACCTCGGCTTTTACGATGAGTACCACTTCAGCAAGCAATTCAAAAAAATCACATCCCTCTCCCCTTCTCAGTACAAAAAGCAGATAGATTAAGAAAAAACACAAAATCAGTATATGCAAAGCAAAGCAGACACTCCGCAATTGGAGTGTCTGCTATTTTAATTATTCCTCAAGCTTTCTCTTAAGTCTCAAAACGGTTGTGGTAATGATACCGCAAACGCTGAGGCAGAGAAGAGCAAGCCAGGTACCGAGTCTTGCGCTGTCGCTTGTAGCGGGAGACTTAGGACCGGGTTTATCCTCACCCGTAGGCTCATCAGTTTCAACGGGCTCGGGCTCAGGCTCGGGCTCGGGTTCAGGCTCGGGCTCAGGCTCGGGTTCGGGCTCAGGCTCGGGATCGGGCTCGGGATCGGGCTCAGGATCGGGATCGGGATCAGGATCGGGCTCAGGCTCGGAATCGGGCTCGGGATCGGGATCGGGATCAGGATCGGGCTTAGGATCGGGCTTAGGTCTTACGGGAGTGAAATCGTATTCGTTTTCAAACTCCGCCACTACCTCTTCAACATCGTTGCCGTCAAGCTTAAGCTCGGCTTCAAGCTCGTTTGCCGAGTTCAGCGAAAGGGCTACCAAAACGGTATATTCCGCATCGCTGTACTTGATTCTCGAGTTACCGCCGTCAACCTCGTAAAGCTTATAGGTGTAGGTTTTGCCTGCATCGGCAAAGGTATAAGGAAGCTTGAAGGAAGCATTTCCGTCCTTGTCCGACTTGACAGACAGCTTTTGCGAGGGATCATCCGCGTTTTCGAGAATAAACTCAAAGTTTTCTGGACCTATTTTGCCCGTGCTCTTATTAACCACGGTCTTGTGTACACGAAGCTCAACGCTGATATCCTGAGGAGGAATATACTCGTTGGTGAAATCAAGAGTGTTTACAGTGAAGCTACCCTCGTAATAAGGACACTCGATGTTAAGCACACGCGCCTTCATCTGACCCACACCGTTATCGTATGCGTTAACGGTTATATGATATCTTGTAACGTCATACTTAATGCCTGCGGTATCGGAGGGTACCTCCTCCATAAGCACGTAATAATGATAACCTTCATCTGCGTAGGTATCGTAGGTAACTCTGAAGGTATACCTCTCACTTCCGTCGGTAAGATTTACCGAGGTGGTGTCAAAGGGAGCGTTTATATCGTCGATTGCGAAATCGGAATCGGTCTCGTAAAGATTGAAGGTAAAGCTTCCCTCATTCTTGCCGATAAGCTTCTTTTCACCCTGAAGCTTAAAGGTGACAGAGCTTGCGGAATAAGAGTTTTCAAACTCAAGCTCAACGTCACCGACGACTCCTCCGCCGTCAACCTCTACGGTTTTCTTGAGAGTACCGTCTCCGTTATCCTCAAGCAGAACGGCAATCTCATACTCGTGGGTATCGTAGTCAACGCCCTTCTTGTCCGCGGGAATATATTCCTTAACGGTATATACGTAGGACTGAGGAGCAAAGGAGGTCTCACCCGTCACAGTGTAATTAATGGTCGGGAAGGTGAAATTACCGTTGACGTCGTTCGTTACGGTATAGGTGGGAACGGTTGCACCGAGCTCGTAAAGCTCGAAGGTGAACTCACCCGGAACGAGCTTTCTGCCGTCAAGCGTCTTCTCCCCCTTGATAACGAGGGACTCGGTATCGGTTATCGAATAGGTGTTGTTGAAGTTTATTTCGTCAACCGCAACGTCACCGTGTGCAACGTGATGAATATGAGTGGGAATCGCACTTATGGTCGTGGTATTGCCTACCGTTGACTTGGTAACGCTTACGGTTACGTGATAATCGTGAGCGTCGTATCCGATTCCGTTGTCGGTGTCGGATTTTTTCTCGGTAATAACGAGATATTTAGTGCCTACGCTGTCAAAGGTAACGCCCTTGAAGGTGAAGGTGCCGTCAGCCTTATTCGTGGTCTCGTAAAGCTTTGTTCCGCTTGTGATATCAAAGCTTGAATCGGTGAGATACATTTCAAATGTAAATTCGTCACCGCTACGGATATCACCGCCGTTAAGAGTCTTTTTACCGCTGAATACAATGGGATTTGAGAGCGTCTCAACGTCAAGGGTATTGGTTATCTCAAGAGCCGTTACCTCCGCTCCAACACCGTTGGGAGTCGTTGCATCGTACTCGTAATAGGTTACCTCAAGCTCGTCGGACCAGTCAATTCCAACGACGTACTTGAACTCGGTGTCGTAGGTCATACCCGGAATCTGACTTTCAAGAACGGGCATAAGCTCTCTTAAATAGTAGTACTTTTCGGTAGAATAGTCACTCTTGGATACGTTGAGAACAAATCTTGCTCTACCGTTTTCAGCAGTGATCGTGCTGTAAACGGGAGTGGTGTCCGAATCGCTTTCAAAGAGTCCGAATACAAGACCCTCGCTGTAACCGTCAACCTCTGTGCCCTCGCTGTCAACAACCTTTTTGTCAGCGAGAATTTCAACGGTAGTGCCTTCAAAGGTGTTCACGAAATTCTTGGTAAGAATCCATCCGTCCACGGCGTTACCGCTGATAGAAGCAGAGCTTTGATAAACGGAAACGTCTGTTATATGAAGCTCACCGGTGCCGTTGTCGGAAACGGTTACGGTGAACATTGCGATACTGCCGTCGTATACGATATCGGGAACGGGATTGGTATCCGGCTTGACCTCGTGAACGATATAATTGTATCTGCCAACCTTATCGTAGGTTACAGCCATATCAATTATATACCTGCCGTCAGTACCTATCTCAACGGTATCGATCGGGTCACCTATTTCAAGCGCGCCCGTCGTTGCGTTGACGGCAACGGGACGAAGGGCAACCTCATACTTATCGAGCGCATTATCCCACGCTCTGCCCTCAACGGTCTTGTTACCGTTGATCTCAATATTCGTCGAAACGTCATCGTAGGAGTAATCGTTTATGAGAACTACCTGACTCTCGGTGTTCTTTGAAATCACACCGCGTCTTGCAGAGGATGAGGTTTTAAGGGTATAGCCGTCGGGTATATTATTCTCGGAAACGGTATACTCAACGCCTACCGGAATATGAGTGAAAAGTATATCGTTATCACTCTTGAGAGTGAAGGTATAAACGCCGTCGGAGACCTCGGTAGCCCCTGCGGGAGCAACGATTTCCGAAAGGTCGTCACCCGTAAATACTACGGTGATATCGAACGTTTCCGCTTCAAGCTCGGGAGATATTGTTTCAAAGGGGTGGGTTACCTCCTTTTCAACAAGCAGACTTCCGTAGCCCTTGGGGGTATTTACAAAGCTTACCTCGGACAAGGTGTACTCTGCAACCGTACCGTTTGCGTTAGTACCGACTGGGTAATAGTAGGAGCTGTATTCCTCGCTCACGGTATATTCGGTGCTTTGCGGAATACCCGTAATATACGCGGTATCTCCTGCTCCGAGCTCAAGTGAAAGCTCATCTGATGTGAGATTGAGAATTGCGTTTTCAACACTGCCGTTTGCACGCTCGATTCGTGCGGGATAGCTTGTCGGAAGAACGGTGCCGGGATTTTCAAGCTTAACCGTAAAGCTAAAGGTATAGGGAGCGCCTGCAACCGTCTCGTCAACGGTCTTGGTAAGCTTGATGCCCTGAGCGGGAGTTGCGGTTATACGGCCGTTATTTCCGAGATAGTTTAGCATATGATAGCCGTTGTGACCTTCACTTTCGTGATGCTCAACGTGTGGATAGGATGACCAGAGAAGAGTTTCGGTCTCGTTGTTTTCCTTGTGAGCGTGTGCCTGCTCGCCGTGTACCTCCTCGCCGAAGTAGAACTCGGCAGAGCCCTTCTTTATAAACCAGCCCTCCTGACCGTCAATGCGGATTATGGAGTCCTTGTCAAGAAGTGAGGTGGAAACGGGATTGTACGCACTCTTAAGAGTCGCGCCCGTGCCGTCGGTCTCTATCCAGAAATGCTCGGTAAAGTAACCGTTGCCACTCGGCTTGGTGTCCCCATTGTATACGTTGTAGGAGGAGTCAAGCACCTGAGTGTTTTTAGTAAAGTAGAATCTCTCGTTTTCAAGAGAGGGTATAAACTGAGTAACCGTGGTATTCATTATACCGTGGTTGAAGACGTGAGGGTCGGTGGTTGAGGGAATAGTAAATGCATTACCCACATCATCTCTCCAACGGTTAGTATAGAAGGTATAAATGCCGTTGGTCTGACGGAAATCCTCGCCCTCTAATTTTTCCGTTATATTATATGGAGTAATTTCACTGTCAAGACCTACCTCGTAAAGAAGTGAAATGGGCTTCTTGGAGGTGAAGGTCATAGACCTGAGGTTTTCCTGAGTAAGCTCATCACCCTCGACACTAATGGTATAGGTTACCATGGGAAGAAGGGATGCGGGAAGATTCATATCGACAATCTGTCTGCCCGTTTCAATATCCTCACGGACACGCACGAGCATATAAAGCATAGAGCTTTCAACGTGATTCTGCATAACGTCGCCCATATAGAAATAGGAGCGTACGATATATTTGGGAGGGTTTGCACCGCTCAAATCAACCGTCGAGGTCTCGCTATAAGGAGCAATATAATTGCTGTCCTCATCCGCGTACCAAGCAACGAAGTTGGAGAAGTCGGATGGAGAGGTATATCTTATATATCCGCTGTTTTTTGCAGAATTGAGAAGAGCCATAGCGTCGGAGGTGGTGATTCCGAAGCGCTGTGAGGTAGCAAGGAGTATTTCGGTCTCAAAGCCCTCAAGCTCTTCTTCTGTATATTGAGCTCCATCGTAATCCTTTACCTCGCCCGTCGTTGCAAACTCAGCGAAAAGACCGCCCGAAATGAGCTTGCCCTCACCGATGTACAGACCCTTTATGTTCTTAACCTCCATATGAGTACCGATTTCGTCGGTAAAGGAGATGTATCCGTCCTGATGGGTAGTTGCGCCTGAAATATAGGTGCTGTAATAACGGGACTGAATTATAATCTCGTCAACGATAGACTGGAACGCCGCCTGAAGTCTTGAGGCGTCGGATGCCTGCCAGTACTTGTCAACGTAGTCAAGGGAGGTAACCTTGGCAGGATCTGAAAGTCTCTTTACGCGGAAGCTTTCCTCACCCGTAAATCTCTTGGTTTCACCCTCGTCCATTGCAAGATAGGAATCTGCAAACCCCTTAAAGCGTGAGTAAAGATTGTTGCTTGTGTTAAGCGGGTCGAGAACGTTGTGCGCATAAGCGTGACCTGCGGAAAGCGCATAGCCGAGAGTGTAGAAATACGCATCGTTGTCGTAATGGCTTGATATCTCAGCCTCTGCCCAAGCTGCTGTAAGTATGGTGCTGAACGCGGTAATATCGTCCTCCTGGAAGTTACCGTTACCGTCGCAGTTTTCGTTGGTTGCCGCGTTGTACTTGTCAACCGTCGTATTTGAGCCCGTCCTCGTTCTGTAAGAGGGCTCACCGTCACTCATAAATACCATAATGGGTATACGCTTGGTGCTACCCTGAATCTTATCGTCGGCAATGGTGGTATCCATCTTGAGAAATTCCTGAGTTGCGGCATAGAAGCCACCCTGAGTATAGGTGCCCTGCGCCTGAGCAACGTATTTCGTACCAACGCTTGCACCGTTGCCGTCCTTAACGCCGTTTGCAACGTAGATACGGTTGTTGCTCGATTCTCTTCTGTACGCAAGAATGTCACCGCTTGCGGACGAATAGCGGTCAATGGGAAGAAGCACCTGTGCACTGCCGTTGTAAATTACAACGCCTACACGGTTGTGATAGTTGAGGTCGAGAAGCTTCTTTACAGCCTCGTTTGCACCTGCAACCATATCGTCAATTGACGAGGAAGCGGCGTTGCCCGTGCCCATACTCGTTGAAGCGTCAAGCACTATCACGGTATCTGTGGGAGTATAGGAGTAGCCGTGAATCTCGGAGTTTGAGCCGAGAGCGGAAAGAGCTACCATAAAGTTTTCGTTTCCGAAGCTGTCCTGACCGAACTTAAGGCTTGACTTAACGTCAGCAAAATATACGTCGTTTAAAGCCTCGGTTGCAGTGTAGACGGATTTGTCAATGAATACACCGCCTGCGTATCGGCTACTTGTAGGCGTGAACCAATCACTCCAGTCGTCAAGCGTCTTGGCGTCTGCAACCGACGTGCTGAGCGTCGTATCGGTTGCGGCGTTTACAGATACCGACGAAAGAGGCGGTAAATAAGTTAACAGCATAGCAATGCAAAGCACTACGCTGAGTATCTGTTTTGTAAATCTGAATTTCGTTTTCATAATCTTTCCTCCCGAAAGACATCCTACTAAAATCGTAGTATTAAAATTTCTCGGTTTATCCCTTCATTAGCTTCATAAGTGCCTGCTCGTTTGATTCCTGAACGTATTTCTTAAATTCCATAAGAACACGTCTTCCGATACTTCGGTAATCCATTGCGAGCACACGCTCTATCTTGGATTTTCTCAAATCCTCGGGGACGTTGAAGTTAGTTAAAATGGTATTGAGCGCACCCGAAATTTTCGTATCGGTCGATACCGTTGAATCGGACGACATAAGCGTCGAAAATTCGATTCCGAGAACGATGATTATCGCCTCAACGTACTGCTCGTGAGTCCAATCGGGACAGTAGGTAGCAAATACCCTTTTCGCTCTCTCCGTATCATTTTTCCGAATGATGTCAAGACACATTATGCTGGAGTATGCCGAGAGATAAAAATCTCTTGCAATCTCGTCCTCCTCGCACGTTGCCACCATCGTGGCAAGCTCAAGGCAGAGAGCCATTATCGAGCTGAGTCCCTCCTTTGCTTCATCCTCCATCATCTTCCACTGGAAGTCACAAAGCAGGTTTACAAGCTCTGCCAAAAGGTGCTCCTTCGTCGGAAAATGGAAGGTTAGCACTCCGGGGCTCATATCAAGCTCCTTACACAAGGTCTTGACCGATGAATTAGTATATCCGTGCTCAAGAAAGCTTTGGGTCGCGTGTCGCACAAGCTCAAGCTTTGTAAGTTCTTTTCTGTTGATTCTCGCCAATTTTCATCCTCCTGTCAGCCTTTCGGCATCCTATTGTCTTATTGTTTGATATGATTATAGTACCAGTACTAAAAAATGTCAAGGTACTTTTTAAAACATTTTTCAACTTTTTAGTATTTCTACAAAATAAACAAAAATGCACCTTACACAAGGTGCATTTTAACGAAAGCTATTTGCAACGTTTCAAAAGTGTTTAAGCAGAGCAAGGCTTTATTTATGAGCCTGAAAATGAGACGAAGAGCTCTTTTCTATTTTTATAAAGTCATCAAGACAGTCTTATAAGTTTAATCAAGCTCATAAAAGCTCCTTTTAAATACTCAAAAATACTATGGATGCAAGCCCCGTAAAGAAGCCCACAAGCTGTATTTTCGTCAGCTTTTCCTTATAAAACACCTTTGAAATAACGTAGGTCACGATGATTCCTCCTGCCGAAATGAGCGGAAACATAACCGACACGGGCATCATTCCCGACAAAACCATAACGAGCAGATTGACAACGCCGTTCATAACGCCTGAAGCAACGGCGGTAAACCGAGCGTGATAAAGGTCACGTCTGAGGCTTCCCTTGTTCGTTACCAACGCGGCTACCGCAAAAATCAAAAATACGATAGCCAGCGAAATTATCATAAATTCATTCTTGTATTCGCCGTCAAACGCATGCTGCTGCATTTTCTGAAAGGTTGAACAAAGTCCGTTGCCTGCAAAGGATAAAAAAACGAATAAAAGCCATTTGGGAGTAATGGGAGACTCGTCGTTTTTCTTGTTCACAAGGAAAATAGAAACAGCGAGCAGACCGAGACCTATCAGAAAATATAAGGTCATCGGCTCCTTGAGAAAAACGATTCCGTAAAAGGTTGGAATCATAAGTGAATATGAAATCATAAGCGAGGAAAGAGACAAGGGACCGTTTGCAACGGCAAGCAGACTAAAGAGAGTCGCCGTCGCAAAGGATAAGGCAAAGGCTACCGAATACGGAGCAATTCCAAAATTCCAGCTCATACCCCTTGAGGTAAATAAAAAGAACGCCATTGAAAAGAGCGCCGTAAGAGAGGTGAACAGATACGCTCCGCCCGTACCCGCCCTTCCCGTATACAGCTTTTTGGCAACGTTCTGTCCCGAAACGCCTGCGATTATAATTATCAAATATAAAATACTCATTTTTTACCTTCTGTTTTTCGATGATATAAGTCCATAAGATGTATCAATTATACCATCTCAAGCAATTTTGTAAATAAATTATATTCTTTAAATATTGCATTATCCTCCCGAATATTGTATAATACGCTTGTCGGAGGTGTTAAATATGATTATAAAATACAATATAGAAAAGCTGGAGCGTATTATAACCGATATAACCACCTTGACGGGAATAAGCATCGCGGTATTGGATACGGAATGTAAAACCCTGACGAGAAGTGCGAGAAGCAAGGAATATTGCTCACTGCTTCAAACGATGGAAATTGAAAAAAACTACTGTATGCAATGTGATATGAAAATTCTGAATCGGTGCAAAGTCTCTAAAAAGCTGGAAAGTCACATATGCCGAGCGGGGCTTTACGATTCGGCTATGCCTATCTTAAAGGACGGTAACGTAGTCGGCTTTGTCATAATGGGTCAGGTGCGTTCGTCAAGCTCACCCGCCTTGCCGGAGTATATCCCCGACGCAGAGGAAAGAATCATAAAGCAATTAAACAAAAGCTATGAGAAGGCTCCGTTTATTTCCGAGCATCAATTGGAGGCTCTGTACGACCTTCTGCCACGTATTCTGTTTGACAGCGCAATAGAGCTTGTGTATGACCCATTTGCAATTGAAATACTGAAATTTATAGATGAAAATCTGCAATCGGATTTAAGCATAAAGCAGCTATGTGAAAGGTTTTATATATCAAAAAACCGTTTATTTAAAATATTTCAAAGCAATTTGGGATGTACGGTTACGGTTTACGTTAACGAGCAACGCATAAAGCGTGCAAAGGAGCTCCTTAAGAATTCAAGCAATTCTATCGTCAGCATTGCCGAAAGCGTTGGCATTTACAATTATACGTATTTCTGCAAGCTGTTTAAAAAGACCTGCGGAGTCACTCCGTCAGAATACAGAAAAAGCATAACCTGAACGGTTTATATAAAAATGCCCGTCTGTTTGATTACAGACGGGCATTTGACGTCAATTATATATCCTTTAAATTAATTTTAAAAAGCTCTGCGTCAACGCCTTCGCTTTCGTTAAACCTTCTCACAAGATTATCCAAAACCGACGGATTTATCTGACACCTTGTAATACAGTCAACGTTAAAGAGGCTAAAGACCTCGGAAATAATACTTTCTTTTTCAACGCGCTCCGCTAAGAACGCTGCCAATGCACAACTGCTTTTCATAAAAAACCTCCGTTCCGACTTTATTATATCTGAATGAAGGCTTTTATGCTATAACAATTTTGCTGTTTTAATTCTTATTTCTGATATCGTATTCTCAACAAACTCCCACTTAACCGAAGGGAGTCGAGCCCTTCGGCTTAAGCCGAAGGGAACCGAACACTTAACGCCGAGGAAAGCGCTTTTTGGTTTAAATATCCCTTTGTCGCTTGAAATACGTAAAGTAATCCTTCGCTTCGCAGGAATATTTATCCTCAAAAATCATCTTTCCTCGGTTCGAGAGAAGTTTCAGATGGAAATTTTTGTTCCTGGCAAGGAACATTTCCCGCAGTCATACTTGGCGTATTACAAGGGAATGTAA
>JAFSID010000041.1 GCA_017439965.1 Clostridia bacterium
GAGCCCGAGAGGGCTTCCGCCGTTAAGAAAACCTTTCGGGGAATGGTTTTTAGGTGGAAGGGGTGAGACCTTCAGGTCGAGCCGTGCAGATTGCCGCGAGGCAATATGCGTCGATTCCCGTGTGGAAAATTTTTACCGTTGCCGTTGATGGAGATTTTTAACCCGAGAGGGCTTCCACCGTTAAGAAAACCTTTCGGGGAATAGTAAATTGAATATGGTCGCATAATCGCCATCGACAAGGGCTTCTTTTCGGCTATAATTACGCTTTGTCGTTTGGAATACCTGTGTATTCCTGCACTTCGCATCGCAATTCTATCTCGAAAATAATCTCCTTGCGATAACGACTCTGAACCACATTCAATTTATTTAGGTGGAAGGGGTGAGACCTTCAGGCCCGGCAGGGGGCGGCGCCCTCGACGCCCCCGTTTTTTCGGCGTTAAAGAGAAGTACAATAAACGATATGCACTCCAAAAGTCAGCTGCTTTTGGAGTGCATATTTCGAATTTCGGTTAATTGCCAAGCACCTGACCAGAGAAGCCGAAGGTAAGTCGCGCACGGAGAGGTGCGGTAGTCTGAGCTTCTGCCGAGAGGGAGGCGGAATAGCTACCCTTTACGGTAATGCTTCCCGTGAAGGTTACCTCCTCAGTGGTCTGCGTTGCATTGTGATAGAGAATAGCCTTGTTTGCATCGGGGTCGAACTCAAGGTATTCTCCTCCACTCATTTCACAGTTAAAGGTGATTGACTGACCGCCGACCTTAACCGTGGGATTTTTGATGGGAGCTGCGTTGTGGGGCTGAAGGATAATATCATCCATCATAGCATTTTTGCCCGTATCACCGGTCATACGGATGGTGACTCTGTTTATTGCGGATAGTGTGGGAATAAAGCGATAGGTGGGATAGGTTGCACCCGTTGTGGTAACACCCGAGAATTGATACTTGCTTGTGTCATATTGGGCGTTGTCGCTGTCGATAAATATAAACTCTCGCCAGCCCTCATAGTTGAGGTCGATGAAGTGGTCACGGCGTCCGTCAGCGCTTTCTCCGTTACCCGACGAGAAGGATATAAGCATCGCATCTCCGTCCTTAGCGGTGCCCTTTACCTTTACGGTCATAACGGCACCTGCCGAATTCATACTGACGCTTGAGAAGGTCTTGACAATATTGCTTGCGCCGACCTCCTTGGTTTCGTCAAATTCAAGAAGCGTATACGGTTTATCGAGGAGACTCGAATAACGGGACTCGATTCGGATAAAGGGAGTCTGCTCCAGGAAGATGTTAGTGCCGTCAAGAGTGCTGTCAACACCTATTACGTCGCCGAGGTTAGCGTATTCATAGACTCTTCTTTGGAGCGCGTATTTGCCGTCCTTTTCAAAGACTCTCCATTCACCGCCGATTGATTTGACCTGATCGAGAACCTCATCGGAGAAATACTTTGATTTACGGAGCTCTGAATAATGCTCATTGTAATATTCAATATTTGCCATAAGGTAAGGGTTCGAATTGAGTTTTTCGTTGGTGAACTGCTCGTAAACGATAGATGAATTGTAAAGGAGCGCCTGTAAGCCGAGATAGTCTATCTCATCACGGAAAAGGGTCTTTTCAAAGGTGTTCTTGAGACCGAGCTCGGGCTCGCGGTCGGGCATAAAGTTAAACCAACCAAGTGTTGTTTGCTGATTTCCGTTGATCGCGGATTTGTTTGCTTCGACATGATTGGCGATGTGCTTTTTATGGGCGTAGTTTGCATGGTCCCAAGCACCTGACCTGCCTCGGAAGTTCCAGTCGTTAGGTCCTCCGTTTGAGGTTTCGATGATGGGAGTACGCTCGCACTGTGAAAGAATGCGGTGGATAAACATACAGTGATAGTACCAAGCTTCGTGACCGTCGGGGGTGTGCTTTCCGAGACCGTCGATGGCGTCTATGTATATCATATTGAAGCCGCCTTCATTATAAGCCTTTGCCGTACGGTCGGCAATATGATAGAAAAGCTCGCTTCCAAGTATTGGGGTGATCATACCGAAGTAGCCCTCAAGATGATATATCTTGGCATCCTTCTTGTGTGTTGTTGCAATTGTACCGCAGGAACCTCTCGTACAGTTAATGAGACCAGAGGCGGTGCCGCTTCCGACACGAATGATTTCTTCGTCGATAAGGATGAAACGGCTCGTCTTGTTAAAGAAGGTTGCATTTACGTCGATTTTTGACGCGTCCTCGTTGGTCGCAATGTTTCGGTTTGTTGCCGAGAGGTTTTTGCGGAGCGTGTATTCATCGGGCATAAGCTTTATCTGCTTTTGCCATTTGGAATTTGAAAGTATTTCGGTAGAGCTTGGAGAAATATAATAAGCATAGGTATGAAGACCCGTTATAAGTCCCGCTTCCTCTATTTTTTTGCTGATTTTTTCATAAAACTCGGCAGCCGTACCGCTCTCGGTATGTACAAAATAAAAATCACCTTGAATGAAGTTGTTGGCGCCCTGATGAATGTCAAGCTGGTCAACGCCAAGCTTCTTGGCAAGTGCAATAAGCTCGTCAAGATTTTCGGGATTGGTGTCCTGCAATATTACGTAGTCGCCTGAAAGTCCCTCCCATTCCTGAGCGTAAGCACCGCCCGCCTTTGAGGTAAGTCCGTATTTGGGGTCGATGGCATCCGTAATCTGCTGAAGGATCGGAATGGCATCAGCCTTGTTTGACATAACGATGCCGACCTTCGCTCCCATTATGCCCGTGTCATAAATTGTATGAGCGTGAGCGATGGAGGTGTAGCAGGAGTCTCTGTATCCCGTGTTTGCAATCTGTGTCCAGGCGGTCATTGCCATACTGTTAAGGAGAAAGCCATTCTTGGCAACCGATGAGAATATCGCAAGATTTCCGAAGGTAACCTTCTTGATACTCTTAGGAAGCTCGGAGTCAATCTCGAAGGTCATATAGTCATCCTTAACCTCTGCTATGAGATATACGACGTTTTTGTCCTTAAAGGTGACCTTTAGTCTGTTTCCTTCTGTCTCAAAGCGCGTAGGAGCAACGACAGAGCCCTTTTCGTTTGTCAGGTAAACGAAATAGGGAGTTGAGGGGGCGCTTAAAATAGACTCACCGTTTTCAAGGTTGATTATTTCGGTGACCTTTCCGTTCTTTTTGGATACTGTAAAGGAGAAAAGCTTATTTGCAAAGGTTATGTCCGCGGCGTTGTCGGTAATTCCGTCAAGGCTTGCCGAATAGTAGTAGCTTCCGTGAACGCTTGAGTTTGAAGCCATAAGCACGTTGAGTCTTGCCCAGTGCGAAGATATGTCAACGAACTCGTTTTCAAGCCTTGTTGTGTCAACGGTTCTGTCGGTTGCTTTAAGACCTAAAAGTCTGTTGATAACGGTTACGACCTCGGCGCGTGTTATGGTTTTATCCGGGCGGAAGGTATTGTCCTCATAGCCGTTGACAAGTCCCGAGGAGGCTGCGGCAAGAATAGACTCGTAGTAGAAGTGACCCTCGGGGACGTCTGTAAAGGAAACGGCTGCTGTTCCCGATAGAGATGAGGCGAGATTTGCCAGCTCAACGAATTCAGCACGGGTTATAGGCTCGTTGGGTGCATACGTGTTATTTTCGAGACGGTAGAAAAAGCCCGTTTCATCAAGATATGCTATGGCGTTATAGAACCAATCGCCTGTTTTGACATCCTGAAATCGTGAGTTATAGCCGTCCGGAATGGTCTGTGTGCCGAGAAGAAGTCTTGCAAAAATGGTACAAGCCTCGGCTCTCGTCATATTTGAATTCGGTCTGAAGACATTTCCATCATAGCCGAAGATGTATGCCGTATTGCTTCCGTTTTGCTGTAGGGGTATTTTGGGAAGTGTATCGTTTGTATCTTTTTTCTGAAGTGTGGCTATCTTGTCAAGCTTTATTGTAACGGTGCTTGACTCGTCAATTCCCTTGTAGGCGGTTGCCCAGGTGCAGGTCAGCTCGGTGTTGTCCTCGGAAAATTTGGTGAGAAGAAGTGTCACTCCATTGTTATTTGTACCGTAGTCGGCATTTGCACAAACGAGAGCGGTTTCAATGCCGTTGTCATTTATAGCCTTGCCCGTTATGATGTTGGAGGTTGCAATACCCTTTGTGTAGGAGGAAATAACCGCAAGTATGTTGTCGAACTGCTTGAGAGCATAATTCCATACACCCTCTCCGTCGCGAGGCTTTCCTGAATTGGCGATGTTATAGCTCTTGAGATTGGTGGTTCCCTCAAACTTGAAGCCGTTTGCCCAATCCCACATCGTGTACATCTTACCGTCGGTATCTGTGAAGGAGTTGGTATAAATTATGACGTACTTGTCGAGGTTTTCCTTGACGGTTTCCACAAACCAGTCAAGCACGGACGCTCTTGGCCAAAGCTCAAGCGAGAATATGATGTATTCCGTACCGTTGTTTTCTACAACCGTGTAGCTGTTGAGCTCGTCAAGATAGTCACATTCATATTCGCCGTCAAGCATATACGAATCGGTGGGTAAATACTGTGAAACAAGATTTGTTCTTTTCCATCCGCTTGGGAGATAATCCTCAAGAGCAAAGCTTATACCTATGGGCATATCGTCGTCAGTGAGCGGAGCTACTGCCCTTGTGAATGCTTGATACTGGTCGTGCCAGGGCTGATGCGCAAAGCACATCTGCTCAAGCAGACTTGAATCCTGACCAACCGAGCCGATGGAGTAGGGCGGTGCATCTGCGATACGTCCCAAAAAGCCTACGAATTTTACGTTGTAGGCTTCCTTGGAGTCAAGCACCCAGTAGGTAGAGTCCTCAAGAGCGTTGATGTTCTTACCCGCGCCTACGAAGGTGTTAACGCCGTTGTAGCTTGCAAGCGTGAATTCGTTATCACCGACGGTAAATGCCGCTGATACGGTAACGCAAGCGGTGGCGATTATCATCAGGACGATCAAAAACGAAAGAATAAGCTTTTTCATAAATTAACTCCTTGTTTGATTTTGTTGCTTTTCTTCTGGTAATATATATAATAGTAATAAAACTACTTTTATTATATATTAAGAGAAATATTATGTAAATGAATTATTTTGCAAAGATATTGGAATATCTTGCAATATAAGTTGTGCTTTCATTATATCTGTTTTTAGAAACAGAGTCAATTGGGTTTGTTAATTATGAGAAGACTTTAACATTTTTAGGGAAGAATATTACTATTTTTACCACAATAAGAAAATGTGGGTAACAAAAAGGATTTCAGAAAACTGAAATCCTTCCTTTTATATATTATATAATAAACAACGAATTATTCGTTATGACCGCAGCAATGCTCACAGTCACCCGAGCAGAATTGCTCCTTGTCATATTCTATGCCGTTGCGGTCATAGTAATCCTTAACTGCCGCCTTAACAGCCTCCTCTGCAAGCACCGAGCAGTGAATCTTTGCAGGAGGAAGTCCGTCGAGAGCCTCGACTACCGCCCTGTTGGAAAGCTCAAGAGCCTCTTCGATGCTCTTGCCCTTGATCATCTCGGTTGCCATGGAGCTTGTAGCAATTGCAGAGCCACATCCGAAGGTGTTGAATTTCACGTCAACGATGATACCGTCACGCACCTTGATGTACATCTTCATAATGTCACCGCACTTGACGTTACCAACCTCGCCAACGCCGTCGGCATCCTCCATTTTACCTACGTTTCTGGGGTTTTTGAAATGGTCCATTACCTTTTCGCTGTATAACATAATAAATTCTCCTTAAAGTATAAATTCACGCTCGCCCTTTTCAAGCTCCTCCCAAACGGGAGAGATAGAGCGGAGGTATTCAACGACCTCACGGGTGTTTTTGATGATGTAGTCAACCTCTTCCTCGGTGTTTTCAACCGCAAGAGTCAGACGGAGTGAGCCATGCGCAACGTCCTTGGGACGTCCGATTGCAAGAAGCACGTGACTCGGGTCGAGTGAGCCTGACGTACAAGCAGAGCCTGAGCTTGCCTCAACTCCTCTGTCGTCCAGAAGGAGCAGAAGGCTTTCGCCCTCAATCCCCTCAAAGCAGAAGTTTACGTTAGAGGGAAGCCTGTTTACCTTATCTCCGTTGAGCACCGAGTGAGGAATTTCCGAAAGACCTGCAATAAGTCTGTCACGAAGTGTGATAAGCTTTTCTGCGTGAGCGTCAAGCTTTGCAACCGCCTCCTCAAGAGCTACCGTCATACCGACGATTGCGGGAAGGTTTTCCGTGCCCGCGCGCTTGCCTCTTTCCTGAGCGCCACCTTCAATGAGATTCTTGAGTATGACTCCCCGACGGGCGTATAAAGCACCGACTCCTCGCGGTCCGTTAAACTTGTGAGCCGAAAGAGAAAGAAGGTCGATATTCATTTCCTCAACGTTTATCTTAACGTGTCCGACAGCCTGCACGGCATCGGTGTGGAAAAGTACGCCCTTTTCACGACAGAGCTTTCCGATTTGAGCAATAGGCTGAAGAGTACCTATCTCGTTGTTTGCCGCCATTACCGTAACCAGACAAGTCTTGTCGGTGATGGCTTTTTCAATATCCTCAACCTTGACGATACCGTCCTCGTTTACGGGCACGAGCGTTACCTCAAAGCCCTCCTTTTCAAGTCTTTCAAGCACGTGCAAAACTGCGTGATGCTCAAAGGCGGTTGAAACGATATGGGTCTTACCCTTTGACTTAAAGCGGTAAGCGGTTGAAAAGATTGCCTGATTGTCCGCCTCGCTTCCGCCCGAGGCGAAGTATATCTCGCGCGCCTCGTTAGCACCGAGAAGACCTGCCATTTTCTCACGGCAACGGTAAAGCTCCTCTGCCGCAAGCTGTCCCGAGGTATGAAGGGAGGAGGGATTGCCTATATATTTCTGCGCACATTCTACCATAGCGCGAAGTGCGCTGTCGCTGATTTTCGTCGTTGCGGCGTTATCCGCATATATTCTCATTTTTCACATCTCGCTTTCTCGTCTCCCGTCGCTTTTTCACGGAGCGCAAGGTCCGCCAGCGTCGTGGAGTCTATATAATCGTTTATTGCACGGTTAAGACCCTCCCAAAAGGCGAAGGTCGAGCAGTTTTCACTGTTAGAGCATTTTGTTTCAACGCACTTGATGGGAGCAAGGCTTCCCTCGGCAACTCTCAGAATATCACCTGCGGTATATTCCGACGGAGCCTTGGTGAGACGGTAGCCACCGCTCTTTCCTCGGGAGCTTTCCAGCATCCCTGCGCGTGAAAGCAGTGCAATTATTTGCTCAAGATATTTCATGGATACCTGCTGTCTCTCGCTTATTGCCTTGAGTGAAACGAATTCATCGGCAGGAGAGGTCGCAAGGTCCATCATTATTTTAAGGGCGTATCTGCCTCTCGTTGATATTTTCATAGGGCTCATCCTTTCATTTCCCGATTATACCATAGGTTTAGTAGGAATTCAATACTTTTTACAAAGATTTTATAAAAAATATTGACTAAAGCTCAAAACCATTATATAATTGTAAGGATGTCGCAGAAACAGGAGGTAAACGTGGAAAATATTAAAATACCCGAAAAATACCGTGAGGATTTTGACAGGGCACTCAACGCTGCCGTAAAGCTCGGAAGCTTTTCGGATACCGCGCTTGCAGAAGCGCTTAATATAAGTAAGCTCAACGCCGCAATACTAATCGGCTTTATGGATAAATACGAATTTTTGTTTCCCTCCTCAAAGAACGAGGTCAAGGCAGTAAGGCTCACCGAGGAGCAGTGGGAGGCAATCGGCTGTGATATCAGCCGTTACGTGCCTCAGCCCATCGAAGAAAAGCAGGTCTTCCGTCTGACGCCCGTCCCTGCAATTACGGGACTTGGCAAAAAGACCGTCGAGGTAAAGTCGGAGGGCGTTATGATATGCCACAAGGATACCTCTATGTTTATTCCCGCAGAGGAGGTAACCCTTCCTCATTATAAGAAGGCAACCCTTTTTTCGCGTGGCTTTATTTATTTTGGAGAAGAGCGCCCAAAGAATCCAAGAGTCGCATCCCGTGCTCTCTCCTCTTTGATTTTCAACCGCAAGCTTGAAGGAGAGATAGACACTCTTATGTCCAGCCTCATTTCCGACCTTGAACGCAAACTGTAAAAATTTCGCGTCAAAACCGAACTAAAGTTGATTTTTTGAAAATTGTTCATCCAAGAGACTAATACACCGAAATCTTTAATTTGTCTAAAAGACGAAATTTTTTCGCAATTATTGAAAAAATTCGTCTTTTTTTATTGACAAGGCGGTATTTTGGTGATATACTCTTTTATCATTTGTTAAAGAAATTGATATGATAATACCGAAAGGAATGATTTTTAATGAACGCTTACGTTGAAAGTGTTATTAACAGAGTTCGTGAAAAATATGTATCCGAACCTGAATTTGTGCAGACTGTTGAAGAGGTACTTTCCTCGCTTTCTCCTGTTATAGACGCACATCCCGAATATGTAAAGGCAGATCTTCTTAACAGAATGACCGAGCCTGAGCGTATGATATCCTTCCGCGTTGTCTGGACAGATGACAACGGCGAGGTACACACCAATACGGGCTACCGTTGTCAGTTCAACGGTGCAATCGGTCCCTACAAGGGAGGTCTCCGTTTCCAGAAGAACGTATACCCCGGAATTATAAAGTTCCTCGGCTTTGAGCAGACCTTTAAGAATTCTCTCACAGGTCTTCCCATCGGCGGTGCAAAGGGCGGCTCCGATTTTGACCCCGCAGGCAAGTCGGATGCTGAAATTATGCGCTTCTGCCAGAGTTTTATGACTGCTCTCTACCGTTACATCGGTCCCGATATCGACGTACCCGCAGGTGACATCGGTGTCGGCGGACGTGAAATAGGCTATCTCTTCGGACAGTACCGTCGTCTCAAGGGTGTTTGGGAAAACGGCGTTCTCACGGGTAAGGGTACCTCCTACGGTGGCTCTCTCATCCGTCCCGAAGCAACAGGCTACGGCGCAATCTACTATCTCAACGAGGTTCTCGCACACGAGGGTGAGAGCATCAACGGAAAGACTATCGCTGTCTCGGGCTTCGGTAACGTTGCCTGGGGTATCTGTAAAAAGGCTATGCAGCTCGGCGCTAAGGTCGTAACCCTCTCGGGTCCCGACGGCTATATCTACGATCCCGACGGTGTATCCACCGAGGAAAAGGTCAACTATATGCTTGAAATGCGTGCCTCCGGCAGAAATCGCGTTCAGGATTACGCTGACAAGTTCGGAGCAAAGTTCTTCCCGGGTGAAAAGCCCTGGGGTGAAAAGGTTGACATCATTATGCCTGCCGCAATGCAGAACGATGTAAACATTGATTCCGCAAAGAAGATAATCGCCAACAACATCAAGTATTATATAGAAGTTGCAAATATGCCCACTACCAACGACGCACTTGAGCTTCTCAGAAGCACCGAGGGTGTTATAGTTGCTCCCTCCAAGGCTGTAAACGCAGGTGGCGTTGGCGTATCCGCACTTGAAATGGCTCAGAACTCCGAGCGTCTCGTATGGACCGAGGAGGAGGTAGACGAGCATCTCGGCGCAATGATGCGTAATATCCACAAGGTATCCGCCGAAGCTGCCGAGGAATTCGGTCTTGGCTACGACCTCGTTGCAGGTGCAAACATTGCAGGCTTCAAGAAGGTTGCGACGGCAATGCTGGAGCAAGGCATCTTCTAATTTTTGCGGCAGATAAGCGGCGCACTACTTTGTTAAAAACAAGATAGGCATACCTCGAAATACGTAAGTATTCCTTCGGTATGCCTACTTCTTTTTGCCTCGTATTGCTTGCTTCTCTTTGCAAAAACAGTGCGAAGCCGTAATGAAGGATTAAAAAACACAAAATATACTGCGTTAAAAATAAGATGGGGGACACTCGGCTTACGTAAGTAAGCCGTCGGTGTTCCCACTTTCGTTTTAGTTGTCTTACTTGCTTCTCTTTGCAAAAACAGTGCGAAGCCGTAACGAAGGATTAAAAGATATAAGTTATATTGCATAAAAAATGGGAGACAGGTTGTGCCTCCCACTTTTTTTGCCTTATCGCAGTATCTTTGGGCTTATTTCTCAGGCATTGAGATAAGAAGGTGACCCGTGACGTTGCGAGCCTCGAAGAAGGTATCGTTGCCGATGGTGATAAACTCGCCCTCGGCGGGTGTGCCACAGAGGTTATCGTACCATTTGGAGAAGGTTACGTTGAAATTATCGCGGCAATAATCCTCGGCAAGTATTCTTACGGTGGCGTTTCTCAGACCCTTGACGCGAATCATACGTCGATGCTCAAAGCTTACCGGAGGCTCTTCGGCAACCGTGACGATACCTGCCTCCTGCTCAACGAATACTCGGCACTCGGCACGCATAAATCTTGGGAAATGATACTCACCCATACCGTCGGCAATTTTTACGTCGCAGGCGTTGAAAACGGGAATGCCGAAGGGAAATCTCATTCTCGTTTTACCCACGGCACAATGGCTGTACTCGGTAAAAATATATGCGTTGTTGTGACGGTGAAGGGTGAAGACGGGGCGCTGAAGATTCTTGTCAATCTCAATGGTATAGCCGAGTCTTGCAAGAGCGGTCAGCATAATATCCTCGCCGAAGGCAAGGTCGAGGGTCTTGGGCTTTAAGGGAGAGGTCGCAAGCCTCTTGGTGCTCAGGCATCCTCTTACCCAGAACGCGTTATCCTTCTGAATAGCAACGGCTCTGCCGTTTGCGGTGGCAAAGACTCCCTCGTCTGCCGTTTCGATAATTTCTCCTGCGGCAACTCTCGGATCGTGGAACAAGGGCTTTTGCGCCTCTCCTTCAACTACGTAATCGAGGTCGCCGAAAACGCCGTCGGTGTGCTTTATACCGAAAATACTTAAAAATTCGGAACTCGCAAATTCTGTCGTGCCGTAGAAAATAACCTTTCCGCCGTTTTTGGCATAGTCGATTATATTTTGCTCGAAGGGGTAATTTCTTCTCGGAACGGGTGTGACGATAACGCTGCTTTTGAAAATGTCCTTGTTACAGGTAGTGAAATTGGCGGTTGAAATAACGCTTGCTACGGGCAAGGCGCAGTTTATTGCTCCTCGCATAAAAAATTCCTCGGCGTATATCCTTCTCACGTCCGCTTCACTGTCGGCATCCGAATACTCGTCAAAGGGATACGCCCACACGATTGGCGCAGGTCTGTCGGGACATTCCTTCAGGGCTCTCAGAAAATGAGGCAACGGCTCAACGACGCAAGCCTCGGGCATATTTCCGCGTGTGTTGTCAATTGACAGAATACTCATATGAGTTGGGTTTTTGACCTTGCCCTCACCGTCGATTCTTGAGCAGGCGAGAGGCAGATAAATGTCGTGAGGCAAGGAATTGTATCTGTCGTACCAAGGAGAGTTCTGCCACCACGGGTCGTGCAGATAATAGCGGAACATATATTTGTCACTCGGCACGTGAGCAATTCTCGACATATATCCCGAAAGCTCGATTCCGAGGTCAAAGTTTATAGCTGCCCAAGGAGAGTTTGGGGGCGGAAGTATATCGAATTTATCGTAAATATCGCGGAGCGGCACGCCGTCGGTCGAAAGGTCGATGCCCATCGTCATATTCGTTCCGCGCGTTTCAACGGGATAGTGACATTCCTTTGTGAAAAGCTCCCAGAATTCGTACACTCTCTTTTTGACCTTGTCAAAATTTTCAATGTGAAAATCGGTGCCGTCAAAAATCTCTCCTATGGGACTCCAGGTATCACTTCCGAAGCCGATTCCGTTTGAAAGCCAGATGTAGTCGAAGCCCATATCGGTCATAAATATTTCCGCCTGCTTGCCCAAGAAGGTACCGAAGGGCGTTTTGTCGGGGATTCCGTCGGGATATGCGGCGTATTTGTGGTCGTCTCCGTTGAGATAATCGTGAGCGCATATCATATGGAAAAAGTTTGCGGTGCCTCGGCATATTTCGTTGTGTCTTTTATATTTGAAGTCGGAAACCGAAAACTCGGGACCGGGGTCAAAGGTTGTGCCTACTCGGATAATTTTATTCGGGAAAAGTCTTTTGCCCGTTTCCTTGATGCACTCAACTATGCTCTTGAGTATTTTGTAGGTCATTACGGGAGGATTGTCCATATACAATTGGCGGCCTCGGTAAAGTCCTCTGGCATCAGGGTGCGGAGTTGTAGGACGGTTAGCGTCTCCTCCCCATTTTCCCCATTCAAACTCCTCGTCAAGCTCACCTTTATAATCGAGAAGCTCACTGCCGTCGGCTGTCCATAGCATAATGCTCACGCCCTCCGACTTGTCAACAAGCCTTCTCCAGTCCTCAAAAACTGTTTCGCAAACCTCTTTTATATACTCTAAATCGGTCTTTTTAAAGGGCTTTAAGCTCATTTCGAGCGTTATGTTTTTAAGCATATTATTACCTCACTATCACACATTCTATACCGAGCACGTCGGCAATTTTCGCAATGACCTCAGCCTTGTGACCTACACCGAGCGCGTAATGATGGGTGGGACCCTCCATTACCCATTTCTTCACAAATTCCTTGGTGGTCGGCTCAAAGAAGGCTCTCGTATTCGTGTTACCCGTCGGCGGAATCGGTCCCTTCTTGGAAATTCCTTCACCGACTACCAGCTTGAAGCGTCCGTCGGCGGTTTGCGTAATTCCCATAAGGGTTATATCTCCCTCGCGGAGCTTAAACTCAACCGATGCGCCGTGACCCGGCTTGCCGTGATATTTTTTGAGCGAGCGGAGTATGGGCTTACCCTCGGCAACCGCAAGGTGATGCGGTCCGTCGTGACCGACGAGAATAAAATCCTCGCTGAAGTCAAACGGATGAAATTCGGCAAAGCTTCCGCCGATTCCGAGGCTGTCCATTATAAGCATTGCAATGCAGGTCTTGACGTCGTATTCTCCGCACATGGGAATACCCTGGGCGTTGAGTATCGAGTTTCCGACGATAAGAGTGCTTGATACGAGTCGGTGGAGACTGTTTTCCTCGCCCTCGTAGTAGTAGGCAAGGCCTGAAAGCTTGTATTTTTCAACGAAGCGGTCGAGCGCAACGGCGCTTTTTGCCGCCTGAAGCTTGTCCTCGTCGGTAAGCTTAGAGGTAACGGGGTCGGACACGGGCTCGGGCATATCAAATTCACGGTCGATAAGTGCGAGCTTTTCCTTGACCGCATCCTCGTCAAGCTCTCTGTAAAGCTTTATCAAATCGTCAACCTCAAGGAGAGGAACGTGTACGCCGAAGGCGGAAAATACTGCGGTCGGGTCGGCGTGCATATCGTACATTGCCTCCATAACGTGACCCATAAGTCCTATTCTCGCTCCCTTGAGAGCGTGTAAGACCCTTGCAATATCGCACCAGTCAGAAAGCTCCTTTTCAGCTTGTGCATCGTTGTAAAGCGTGCCGATTATAACGTCGTATATTTTTTTGCCGAGTCTGTTGGCAACTCCGATAAACTCGGGCACCGAGCAAATGTTGTCGTTTTCAAGCTGCATACGTGTGTTAGCCCTGCTGTAATCAAGAGCCGAAAGAGGCTGAAGGGCAACGAGTATCACGGGCGCCTTGCAGTCGCGGATGACGGGAGCGAAAACCGAGCTTGTCGCATAGGTTATCATATTGCACATAATGAGGTCAACGCCATCTGCGTTGAGTCTTTCACAAGCCTCAAAGCCCTTTTCTGAGGCATCTACCATTCCGACGTCAATAACCTCAACCCCGTTTTTCGTAAGCTTTTCGATAAACTCGGCGTGATAGCCGAGAAGAGCTTCTTCAAGCCCATCAAACTGCGAAAAATAGGTTGCGTGCGCAACGGCAAACGTACCGATTTTTGCACGTCTCACTGTCTTTCTTTCAATCATATCTTGCCTCCTTTAAAAAACATTGATTTATATATTGATTTTAACTCTCTTGTGTGATAAACTCAATGTATAAGAATAAGTATAATTTGTAAAAAATAAAGATTTTGAGGTTGAGATGAGCGTTGATATAAGGATGAGCGAGCTTCATCCGTTTGTAAGATATTCAAGATACGTCACTACTCGTGACTACCGTAAGCTTAAGGGGGAGCAGTGTGCCGTTGACTGCCGTCTGTTTTACTGTGTCGGGGGCAGGGGAGAGTTTGAGATAGAGGGTGAGCTTCATTCGGTGGAGAGCGGAAGCCTTTTGCTTATTCCTCAGGGTGTTGCCTATTCCTACCATCCTGACCTCAGTGACCCAATGAGCTTTCTTGCGCTCAATTTTGATTATACCGATAGCGCAAGTGCGCTTTCAACTCCCATACCTCCCGTAAAAAAAGAGCGCTTTAACCCATCCGATATACTTTCTCCCGTTGCCGTTACCGATGCCGTTGAGCTTAACAGACCCTTACTGCTTGAAAAAATGAACTCGGTATATCCGTTGCTTCGGGATATAAACGACGAGTACGAAAGGCAGGAGGCTTGGTTTGAGGTTAGGTGCTCCTCGCTTCTTCTGATTCTTTTGACCCGCGTGCTTTTGAGAGCGGGTCACGGTAGCGGAGGGCGTAGGTCGGAGGAGGTTTCTGCCTCTCTTATTGATTTTATCCGCGAGAATTACGCCACGCGAATAACCCTTGCCGACCTCGGCGCGCGCTTTGGCTATCATCCGAATTATCTTAATACGCTGTTCCGTCAGCATACGGGTAAAACGGTGTATAATTATTTGCAGGATTACCGCATTACCGAAGCAATTCACCTTTTGCAGACGACGGATATGTCGGTCAGTGAAATTGCCGTAGCAACGGGCTTCTGCGATATTTCTCACTTTTCAAAGGCGTTTAAAAAGAAAACTGGCTTCTCGCCCGTTGAGTTCAGATTGTAAATATAATTTTATCAGACAAAAAGCATCCGTAATCGGATGCTTTTTGTCAATTCGTCAAATTATGTTTTTTGTGCTTGTTGTTGCAAATCGGACATTTACTACCTCTGTTTCTGCTTTTTATCATAGCGTTCCAACTATGACCGAGGGGGCATTTCCACCAAACGTATTTGTGGCTGTGTTGAGTTACTTGCGAAGGCAAAATGTCATTTTTTTCGTAATCCCATTCTTTTGCCAGAGTCGGATTTTGTGATTCTAAATCATTTATTCCGGGGGTTGCTATCCTTCCCGCACAACGAGGGCATCCTGCTTTTTTTCGGGTGTGTGCAACAGATTCCCATTCGTAGCCACATGTTTTGCACTTCCACCAAACTCTTTTTTTCGAACCGTAAGATATTTGCCACGGTGTCAAGTTCCCATTTAGCGTAGTATGCCATTCTTCAACGAGCCAAGGGTATTTGTTGGCAAGGCTGTTTTCTTTTTCGTTCAAAAGCATATTTTCATAAATTAGCATTCTATCACGTTGAATATTTATATCTGGTATAGGTAGTGATAAGATTTGAAAGATTGAAGTAATAACGCCATTTAAATTTTCGTAGTTATTATCGCATACAAATGAAATAATATCATTATTTGTTAAATTATAATCAGCTTCTTCGACTCTAATTATACGAATCCTTTTGTCGTTAAAGAATTGTTGCTTTTTGTCGTCTTTTTCTTTTTTGTTATTGTGATAATATTTTCCGTTATATTCTATTCCGGTTGCGAGATTGGGTAGAAAAACGTCTATTTCTTTATTGTGGATTTTATAGCGATTTAATGCATAAGTTACTTTTGACATATAAAAAAATATGGCTTGCTCGGGAAATGAGGTGAACATTTCTGCTGCACAAGTAGGACATCCGTTACCTCTGACCCTGCTATTAATGCTAGCTTCCCATGAATGTCCTTTTTGACATATCCACCACGCCTTTTTTCTTGAGCCTGCTGTTATAGTATGAGGTGTCATATTCGCATTTTTGGAATAATCCCATTGCTTTGATAAATCCGGATAGTTTTCTGACAAGCTACCTTTTTTAGCTATAATCGTTTTATTGCGCGATACTGGTCGGGTTTTTATTGCGCAGATTGGACAGTTTCTCCCCTGCACTCTTTCCACTACTTTCATTTTATAAGAATGACCGCTTGGGCACATCCACCAGATTGTTTGGTTGCTACCGCTTACCACATCAGTGGGGAGTAAGTTTCCATTTTTTGTTTTATGCCATTCTTGCGCAATTTCCGGATGGGTTGTAGATAGATCATTTTGACCTGATATCACAATCCTGTTTGCGCAAATAGGACAGCCCGTTTTTAGAGAAGTTCGAGAATAAACAGATGTAAAATAATCGTTGTTACATTTAGGGCAAAGCCACCAAACCTTTTTTGAGGAATGTGGGGATATTTGGCTTTTAGACAAGTTTCCGTTTTTTGTCGGATGCCATTCTTCTGCGATTTCGGGAAAAATGGTGGCAAAATCATTATATCCGTTAATAATGGTTTTGTTCTTACAAATTGGACAAGAATTTCCACTTGTGTGATTAGCAACGCTTTGTTTATAAGAATAACCGCAAGTGTTACATTTCCAAAAAACTATCTTGTTTGAACCAGCAGTAACATTGTCGGGGGTTAGTGGTAAATTTTTTTCCGTATCCCAATCCAAGCACAAGTCGGGGTGGTTGTTTAAAATAGAGCCCTTGGTGGAAATTAAGGTTTTTATTCGCGTGTTTTTTCTTTGAGTTTCCGCACACTTTGGACAACCAGTGTGCTTTGATACTCGGCTGCATATAGAAGCTGACCATTCATGTTTGCATTGAGAACATATCCACCAAACCTTCTGGTTTGAGTTAGGTAAATATTCCTGCGGTGTTTTTTTGTTTTTTTCGTAGTCCCATTCTGCTTTTAAGCTTGGGTATAGCGTCGCTAAATCATTTTCATTTTCAATTGGCCGCTTTCTCGCACAAAAAGGACATCCGGATTTCATTATACAGCGATGGTCAATCCGAGCTTCGTATTTATGTCCTTTGTTGCAAATCCAAAATGCCTTTTTTGTGCTTCCGTGTGTTAATGTCGCGGGATTAAGGCCTATTTCTGAATTGCGTTCCCAGTCCCATTCTTTGATTAAATCTGGGATATTTTTAATAAACTGTTTATTTAAATCCATATTTCACCAAAGCTATTTTTGTGTTTTGTATATTAATTGTATCATATTTTTTGTTTTCTATCAAGAGTATAGTTTTGCGTGAAAAATCATATTGTAAATATATAACAAGAGGCAGAGTCAATCGACTCTGCCTCTGAAAATTATTCCTGATAAATGTAATTCTCGGGGTCAACGCGGTGTCCGTCAACTATTACCTCAAAGTGACAGTGATTACCAAGCGAATAACCCGTATTACCTACCTGAGCGATAACCTCGCCCTGAGTTACCTCGTCTCCCACTTCAACGAGAAGCTTACTGCAATGAGCGTAGAGAGTAATCGTGCCGTCCACGTGCTCAATCTTAACACAGTTTCCGAAGGAGCCGTTATAGTCGGCGTAAATTACCTTGCCCGATGCTGCGGCGTAAATGGAGGTACCGAAGTTAGCCGCCATATCAAAGCCGTAATGGAAGCTTCCTACTCCGTTAATGGTACGGTAGCCGTATTTATCGGAGGGTCGGAAGTTTACAACGGGATAAATCATATATTTGCCCTCGTTTACCTCCTCCGAAAGCGTTTCGGGAAGGGCGCGCGTACCGACTCTTACGACCTCGGTAACGGGCTCGTATATGTAGCTTCTTGAATACTCGACTCTTGAGCTTTCCTCGCCGTCAATCATTGAAACGGCGTAGGTTATATCTGCAAGTCCTCGGCGTCCGTAGGTGGAAACTCTCGTCTGTCCCTTGTACAGTGAGCTGTCCTCAAGGTAACGTGTGGGATAATCTACCCATTCGCGATTTGTTTCGTAATCAATTGCCTCGTAGGTAATGACAACGGAGTTTATCTTTTCCATTCCGAGTGACTGTGCGATGTTAGTGGAAATGTCACCGTCCGTTTCAGTAACGGTAAGCTCCTCGGGAGATGCCGCAGGTGCGAGAAGTACGGGCTTTTCCTCGGTTGCCTCCGTCTGTATAGCGGTGAGCTTTTCCATAAGCTGAGCTCGGTTTATTACCTTGTTGCTTGCGTATTCCTCAAAGCGGATTTCAATCTTGTTGGCAATGTGTGCATTTTCGCCCGTCAAGGCAAGATGCTGTGCCTCAAGAGTTGAAATTACGAAGGTTATATCCTGACGGTTAGAAACAACGGCAATTTCATTTTCGTCTATGTAAAGTCCGTATGCCCGACAGGTCTCGTCCTGAGAGTAGGAGCTGAGTGCCGTGTACAGCTCTCCGTCGTCAAGAGAGGTCTTGCCCGACGTAAGCTTGTATGAAATCGTGCAGGGGAGATCGTAGCAAGCTCCCGTGACGTCTGTAATTCTTTGCTCTACCTGACCTAAAACGCGGTCAACCGTTTCTCCGCTGTCAACCGTACCGACAGATACGCCGTTTACGAAAACCTCAAGGCTTGGCTGAGTGGCGTTGTTTGACACTACCATAAAGCCGAGAGTCAAGGCAAGTCCGATTGCAACGACGTACGCCATACGCTTTTTGACAAAGCCGAGGGCACGCGATACTATCATAAGCGAGGAGTCCGAGAAAAGACTTATCTTTTCGCGTCTTTGGTGACCTCTTGCCGTTCTTGAAAGGTGGCTGAGAGGCCTTGAAAGTCTTTCGAGGAGAATGCGTGCTCTGTCGTTTGAGTCACAGACCTTATTATAAATGGAATAGAAGAGGGAATCTATCGGAGAAAGACCTGCGTCACGGCAGAATCTGTAATCCGAGGTGCTCTCCTTTTTCGACGAAACGGAAGCCTTGGCGTCACAAATGAAGGTATTCAGTTTTTCAATAACTATACGGTGGTCCATCGGACTAAGCCTCCTTTCCGCAAACTTTCCATAATACAGTGGGAGTATACCACAAAGATTTTAAAAAATCAAATCGGCATTTTTAAAAAAGGGGTCTCAAAAAATC
Source organism: Clostridia bacterium (assembly GCA_017439965.1). GTDB lineage: Bacteria > Bacillota > Clostridia > Oscillospirales > SIG627 > RGIG6353. Next base: position 18,851 of record JAFSID010000041.1, read on the forward strand.
TGTCTTTTTTGGCGAAAATGCAAATTTTTTCGGTTTAAAGTGTAAATTTGTTCGAAAAATCGTAAATTGATTTTTGAGAGTTTTGCAAAATGCACAAAAACATATAGGATTTATTGAGCAATTTGCTAAAAATTTTTGGGTGTGCGATTGAAAAATGAGTTAAAGAGAATACAAAATAGGGAAAAGTTCACAGTTTTCTCGAAAAAAACACAACATATTGTGCAATCGATTGTTAAAAATCAAAAAAACACAATACGAAATTTCGTGCCGCTTAATGCTTGACGGAAGCCGTTTTGTGTGTTACAATGTGAACAAGTTGAATATTAAGGCTTTTCAGGTACGCTTTGTGCGTATTCGGGAAGAGTAGAGAGGCATCTGAGTCAACAGAGAGAGCGGAAAGGTGAGAGCCGCTTGACCAACGCCCCTTGAAAGTGCGCCCGCATTGTGATACAAGCCTGAATTAAAAGTTATAAATGAGAGTGGAACCGCGCCACAGTGCGCCTCTTGCAGTTTTGCAGGAGGCTTTTTTATTTGTCCGTTTTAACGGATAAGCATATTATATATAAGGAAGCTTTTGGAGGATATATGATTAAGGACCTTAAGGCTATACGCCGACGTGACCCTGCGGCACGCTCGTATCTTGAGATATTCTTTCTTTATTCGGGCTTTCACGCTCTTATCTATTACAGAATATCACACTTTTTTTACAAGGTACATCTGTTTTTTATCGCCCGCGCAATTTCTCAGTTTGCAAAGTTTCTGACGGGTATTGAAATACATCCCGGTGCTACCATCGGTACGGGGCTTTTTATAGACCACGGAACAGGAGTAGTAATCGGAGAGACCACCGAGATCGGAGACGACTGTACCATTTATCAGGGAGTTACCCTTGGCGGTACGGGTAAGGATACGGGCAAGCGTCATCCGACCATAGGCAACAACGTGCTTATCGGCGCCGGCGCAAAGGTGCTCGGACCGTTTAAGGTCGGCAACAACGTAAAGATTGCCAGCGGTGCGGTAGTGCTTAACGAAATCCCCGACGACTGTACGGCGGTGGGCGTTCCCGCAAGAATCGTGCGCCGTGGCGGTAAAAAGGAGGATATGGACCAGATTCATATTCCCGACCCCGTTTCCACCGAGCTTTGCATATTGAGACGTCAGCTTGAGCTTATGGAGGCGAGAATCAAGGAATTGGAAAACGCAAGTAATACAGAATCAACCAAATAAAGCTGTTTGAAAGGAACCGTTATGAAATTATACAACTCACTCACAAGAACAAAGGACGAATTTATTCCTCACGAGCCGGGCAAGGTATCAATGTATACCTGCGGACCTACCGTTTACCATTTTGCGCATATAGGCAACCTCCGTACTTATATTATGGAAGACGTGCTTGAAAAGTACCTTCGTTACACGGGTCTTGCGGTTAAGCGCGTTATGAACATTACCGACGTCGGACATCTTTCAAGTGATGCGGATACGGGCGAGGATAAGATGCTCAAGGGCGCAAAGCGAGAAAAGAAAACCGTTATGGAAATTGCAAAGTTCTATACCGACGCTTTCTTTGCCGATTGCAAAAAGCTCAACATTAAGCTTCCCGACGTAATCGAGCCTGCAACGGGCTGTATTGACGAGTTTATCAAGGTTATTGAAAATCTTATTGAAAAGGAATATGCATACGAGGCAGGCGGAAATATTTACTTTGACACCTCAAAGCTCAAGCAGTATTACCTCTTCAACAATTTTGAGGAGGAGGACCTTCAGGACGGTGTCAGAGAGGGCGTTGAAAAGGACGGAAACAAGAGAAACAAGGCGGATTTCGTTTTGTGGTTTACCAAGTCAAAGTTCGACGATCAGGAGCTTAAGTGGGACAGCCCCTGGGGTATCGGTTATCCCGGATGGCATATCGAATGCTCCTGCATTTCAATGAAGCACCTCGGAGAATATCTTGATATTCACTGTGGCGGTATAGATAACGCCTTCCCACACCATACCAACGAAATTGCACAGAGCGAGGCGTACGTCGGACATAAGTGGTGTAATTATTGGTTCCACGTTCTTCATCTCAATACCAACGACGGTAAAATGAGTAAATCCAAGGGCGAATTTCTGACCGTTTCACTGCTTGAGAAAAAGGGCTACAACCCTCTTGTTTACAGATTTTTCTGCTTACAGTCGCATTACAGAAAGAGTCTTGTTTTCACCTATGAAAATCTCGACAACGCCGTTATTGCGTGGGAAAAGCTTCTTGCAAAAATTGCAAAGCTTGACAAAAACGGAGAGGTAGATACTGCGAGATTTGAGGAGCTAAAGCGTGATTTCGTCGAGGCAATGGATAACGATCTCAACACAAGCCTGGGAGTGACCGCCGTATACAACGTGCTTAAGGCGGATACGAACGACGCTACCAAGCTTGCGCTTATTGCTGATTTTGACAGGGTTCTTTCTCTTAATCTTATAGAAGAAGCCGAAAAGCTCAACAGCGCCGAAGAGCCTGCGGAGAACGATGAATTTGCCACGAGGATCGAAGAGCTTATTGCACAGAGAGCCGCCGCAAAAAAAGAAAAGAATTTTGCTGAGGCTGACAGAATCCGCGACGAGCTTAAGGCTCAGGGAATAATCCTTGAGGATACGGCTGACGGTACGAAATGGAAAAGAGCGTAAGGCATTATTCCATTCCCGTTTTCGTGCCACACGAGGGCTGTCCGAATACCTGCCTTTTCTGTAATCAGCGTAAGATTTCGGGTAAGGCACGCTTTGATCCCGACAGCGTAAGAGAGGAAATAGATACCTGCCTTTCAACTATTCCTTCGGGAAGTGACGTGCAGATAGCCTTTTTCGGCGGAAGCTTTACCGCCATTGAGCGTGAGCTTATGCTCTATCTTCTCGGAATTTCCGACGGCTACGTTGAGCGTGGACTCGTTGACAGCGTGAGGCTTTCTACCCGTCCCGATGCGGTGGGTGAGGAAATTCTTGATATACTGTCCTGCCATCACGTCAAGGACGTTGAGCTTGGAATACAGTCAACCGACGATACGGTGCTTTTGAAAAACGCCAGAGGACATAACGCCGAGACGGCAATTTCCGCAATGAAACGGGTTGTTGACCACGGCTTTAGGTTGACGGGACAGATGATGACGGGAATGTACTCGGCGTCTGCCGAGAGTGAAATTCAGACTGCGCGCACGATAGTCGAGTGCGGTGCGGTAAGCACCAGAATATATCCAACCGTCGTTTTTCGTGATACGGGCCTTGAGGCTCTGTGCGAGAGCGGTGAGTTCAAGCCTCTGTCTCTTGAGGAGAGCGTTGAGCGTACTCTTGCCGTATACAGAGTATTCAAGGAGGCGGGAGTCAAGGTCTTGAGAATAGGTCTTTGCTCAACCGACGGTGTGCGCGGAGAGGATTCGGTCAGCGTTTACGACGAGGCTATGGGCGAGAGAGTTTTGTCCCGCGACAAGCGTGACGAGCTTGAGAAAAGGCTTTCCGAGATTCCCTTTGAAAAGGGAGATACCGTACTTATTTCCGTACCCTCCCGTGAGATTTCGGTAAGCGTTGGATTTCAGCGTGAAAACAAGCTCTATCTTGAAAATAAATACGGAATAAGACTTAAGATAAAAGGAGTGTGAAGGCATTCCTTTTTTCTTTGTTCTTCGTACAGTGCTTCTTGATTTTGCATCCGTCGGTGACGGTGAGATAAAAAATTGTAAGGAACGGCTAAAAAGCCGTTCCTTTTTACTTGATATTTTAATATTTTTATGTTATACTGTAATGTAGAATAGTATTGTTGTGCACTTGAAGTCGAAAAGGAGAAAAAATGAAAAAAATTGCACTGTTGTTCATTGCCGTAATACTCGTATTATCCGTGTCCTCCTGCAAGAAAGAGGAGAGCGACACACCTGATGGAATGTTTTACGAGGAGAATACCGCCGTTGATTACAAGCTCTATCTTCCTGAGGGATGGATAATCGACCGTAACGACGGAATGGTTTCCGCTCACGTTTCCCAGGAGGATAAAACTAACGTTTCGGTTACGGCGTTTGAGCTTCCCCGTGAGTTTACAACCCTTACCGAGTATCTTGACGGTGAGTATAAAACGAGATTTCAGCAGAATTTTACAAATATGGAAATAGTTGAGGATTTCACCGAGACCGAGCTTGACGGAAACGATGCTCGACGTATCGTTTTCAAGGCTGAGGTCGGAGGAGTCAGCTATCAGTTTATGCAGATACTCACTCTTCACCGTGACGGCTGTATCTACATTTTCACCTATACCTCAACTCCCGATTATTTCGACGTTCATAAGGAAAGCATTGATAAAATAGTTCAGGAATTTACCTTTAACTGATAGGAGTAGCTATGAAAAAGAAGGTTTGCGCCGCAACCCGTGTAGGCGGTCAGGCGGTGCTTGAAGGAATAATGATGAAGAGCGGTGAAAACGTTTGCACTGCGGTACGTCTTGCAGACGGCGGGATTACCACCGAAAAGCGTAAATTCACCTCGGTTACCAAAAAATATAAAATACTCAAGCTACCGATTATAAGAGGCTTTGTGAATTTCATTGAGACTCTTATAATGTCAATGTCCATTCTCACCTTTTCGGCTGAGGCTCAGGGCATTGAGGAGGAGCCGAGTAAGTTTGAAAAGTGGCTTGAAAAGCATTTTGGCAAGAGCATTTTAGCTATTGCCGCAGGACTTGGCTCAATTCTCGGCGTGCTTCTTGCGGTGGTGCTGTTCTTCTGGCTGCCTATGGGAATTTCAAAGCTTATTGACACCTACGTTTTTGAGCTTTCGCATATTTCAAAGAGCGTGCTTGAGGGCGTTATAAAGATATGTATTTTTATAGCGTATATAGCGCTCGTCGCACTTATGCCCGATATCCGCCGTACCTTTGAGTATCACGGCGCAGAGCATAAATCCATCTTCTGTCACGAGGCGGGACTTCCCTTGACGGTTGAAAACGTAAAAAAGCAGTCGCGCTTTCATCCGAGATGCGGTACGAGTCTTATGTTCGTTATGATGTTCCTCGGTATTCTCACCTCGGCTTGTCTTCCCGCAAGTCTGTGGAACAGCCTTATACTCCGCGTACTCGTAAAGCTTCTCATACTTCCCGTGGTTGTCGGACTTGGCTATGAAATAACCATTTTCGCAGGCACTCACGAGGGCTTTATCATAAACGCTCTCACCGCTCCAGGTAAATGGGTGCAGAGACTCACCACCCGTGAGCCCGACGATAAGGAAATCGAGTGCGCGATAGTGGCGCTCAAGATGGCGCTTCCCGACACCTATCCTCCCGAGACGGTTTTTGAGGGCATTGAGCTTCCCGAAAAGGCCGAAGATAAAGCGGATGAATGAGATTATCGGCAAATGCCGAGAGCTTTATAACAATTCTGACTTTGCCCGTGAAAGCTTTGCCTTGTGCGAGGCGCTCTCCTATCTTGCCGAGTGGCAGGGCGTGGAGTTTGACCCGATAATACTTCCTGCTTTGACCCCCGTTCAGAGAGAGCGTGTGCTTGAAGCCCTTGAAAAAGCGGTCAACGGCTATCCGCTTCAGTATATCGTAGGTAAGGCACGCTTTTATAAGTCGGATTTTACCGTTCGGGAGGGGGTTTTAATTCCACGAAGGGATAGCGAAACGCTGGTCGAGGAGGCAGTGAAGCGTATACCTCAAAACTCGCATTTTCTTGATTTGTGTACGGGTAGCGGATGCCTCGGAATATCGGTGCTTCTTGAAAGACCCGATACTACCGCGACTCTCGTTGATATATCCGACACAGCGCTTGAAGCAGCCGAGGAAAACGCAAGGGCACTCGGAGTCCTTGACAGATGCAGACTTTTGAAATTCGACCTTTTGAGCCGTCCGATAAGCGAGCTGCCGAGTCACTCGGCTCTTATTATGAATCCTCCGTATCTTACATCTCTTGAAATGACACAAATTCCAAAAAACGTAGCTTACGAGCCATCCTTGGCGCTTGACGGAGGGGAGGACGGATTGATGTTTTACCGTTTGTTTGAAGGACATACGGGATTAATGCTTTTTGAAATAGGCTCGTCTCAGGCAGACGGCTTGAAAAGGATTTACCCAAATTCCGAGACTGTGTATGACCTATGCCGTAACCCAAGGGTTGTCGTAATATTCTGAAACCGTAACTTTAGTTGCCAAGGCAACTTATTATAATCAAAGACAAAAAGGAGAAAGCCATTATGGCACACGTTTACAAAGAAACAGTAGTTGACCCCAAAATCCTAAATGCTTGGTTTCCGACCGAGTATCAGGCGGTTCTTTTCAGAACGTGGGGAATGTATTCTGCAGAGAAGCTTGCAGAGGTGCTTGAAGCAACGCCCGAGGATATCCGTGCTTCGTGGGAGCTTATGGGACTTGACCCTGACAGGAAGATAGACCCCGAATGGAGACGCCGTGGCTACATAACCACCGTCCGCGATACCTGGCACATTCTTTCCAAGCCTCAGCAGTGTACCCTTCTCGGTATTTCCGCAGAGGAATATGAGATAATGCTCCGTGAGGACGACTTCCTTGACCATAAGCTTAGCTACAAGGCTGAGGGTACTCAGTGCTACTGGAGACCTCTCACCGAGGAGGAGACGGCAAAGACCCGTGAGCTTGCAAAGCTTTTGAAGGATATTGAGGAGAAGATTGGAGACGCTCCCGATACCGCCTTTGATTTTGCAAGAAATTACTATAAGCCCGCTTCTCCCATCACTACTCCCTATCCCACCTTCATTGGCAAGGATATGAAGTTTATTTATTCCTACTTCGCACTTTACGGAGATCCCCTGATTGACGAAACTCTCGATCCCTTCCCCGATAAGCTCCTTGAGGAATATGCAAAATACGGAGTTAACGGCGTATGGATGCAGGGCGTTCTTTATCAGCTCGTTCACTATCCCTTTGCACCCGAAATGTCGGCAGGCTGGGAGATTCGTCAGAAGAATCTTAAGAAGCTCGTTGACCGTGCGGCAAAGTACGGCATCGGAATTTATCTTTACTTCAACGAGCCTCGCTGGATGCCTATGTCGGTATTTGAAAAGCATCCCGAAATTCAGGGCAGAACCGTTGAGGATAAGGGTATGGCTTGTCTGTGTACCTCTACTCCCGAGGTTCAGGAGTATCTTGAAAACGGTGCGTATCAGCTTTTTAAGGCGGTAGAGGGACTTGCAGGCTTCTTCACTATCACAAGAAGCGAAAACCCCACCAACTGCTATTCTCATACCAACGAGGACAACTGTAACTGTCCCCGTTGCTCACAGCGTAGCGTTCCCGAGGTGCTTGCAGAGGTTAATAACTTCCTTTACAGAGGTGCAAAGCGTGCCAATCCCGACGCCCGTGGAATTGCTTGGGTTTGGGGATGGCCCGATAACAGAGTTGAAAAAGTTATCGAGCTTCTTGACGACGGAATTATCTTCCAGTCAACGAGTGAGACCCTTATCGAGGTCCACAAGGGTGCGCCCGTTAAGATTGCCGACTATTCAATGTCCAACCCGGGTCCTGGTGAATGGGCAAAGAACAACTGGAGGCTTGCAAAGAAGCACAACCACGAATGCTGCGCTAAGGTGCAGTTCAACAATACCTGGGAATGCTCAGGCGTTCCTTATATTCCCGTATTCGATCTCGTTGCAGAGCACGCTGTAAACCTCAAGAACGAGGGCATCCGTCATATGATGCTTTCCTGGACACTCGGCGGAGCTCCTTCTCCCTCGCTTTCTCTCGTTTCGGGAATTTTTGACGGCAAGTACAAGCTTGACACCTGCGTTGACGAAATGATTGACGACGTGTTCCCCGTAGGCTGTGCCGAAACCGTTAAGAAGGCTCAGAGAATGATGTCGGATGCATTCCGTCAGTTCCCCTTCTCCTGCGCCGTAGTATACGCTTCTCCTCTTACCTCGGGTCCGAGGTCTGTGTTCTACACCGAAAAGACTGGCAGACGCGGTGCGATGGTAGGTATTTCCTTCGACTCGGTTGACGCTTGGACCGCAGAGTACGCAGAGGACGTTTTCGAGAGACAGATGACACTCGTCGTTGAGCCCTGGCGTGAGGCTATAAAGCTTCTTGACGCTTGCGATGATAAGAGTGAGCTGTTTGAGGAGTTCAAGAGCTGTGCAAAGGGTACGCTCGTTCACTTTGAGTCCGTGCTCCACCTTACCCGCTTCGTAAGAGCGCGTAACGCTATGCTCGACGGCGAAAAGGTGATTGACGGCAACCGTGACGTTAAGCAGGTTATGATGCAGGCACTCGACGAAGAGGAGGCTAACACCATTAACGCCATCCGCGCACAGTCCAAGGATTCGAGAATCGGCTTTGAGGCAAGTAATCATTATAACTTCTCCCGTCAGAATCTCGTTGAAAAGCTTGTTAATATTGATTATACAAGACGTAAGCTCAATAAATAAATAGATTAAGAATCGGCTGTCCCTCTTTTTGAGGGACAGCAATACTGAAAGGAAGGTCACACAATGGCAAAAAAGGTAGATAAAAAGGGCTTTGAAAAGCTCGAGCTTGACAATCTTTCTTCCGAAGAAATAGCAAAAACAAAGGAACAGTCGAGAAATAAGGCTATTGCAGCCCTCGGCAAAAAGTACGGTCAGGGCACCGTAATGAAGCTCGGAGACGCTCCCTCTATGGAGGTTGAGGTTATTCCGACAGGCTCGCTTTCTCTTGACCTCGCACTTGGCGTAGGAGGTATTCCCAGAGGAAGAATTATAGAAATATACGGTCCTGAAAGCTCAGGTAAGACCACCATTGCGCTTCACATTGCCGCAGAGGCTCAGAAGCTTGGCGGTACTGCGGCGTTTATCGACGCAGAGCACGCTCTTGACCCCGTATATGCAAAGGCTATCGGCGTTAACATCGACGAGCTTCTCGTATCTCAGCCCGACTACGGCGAGCAGGCACTTGAGATTGCCGAGGCACTTGTAAGAACCGACGCTATCGACGTCGTAATTATCGACTCGGTTGCAGCTCTCGTTCCCAAGACCGAGATTGACGGCGATATGGGACAGTCTGCGGTAGGCGCTCAGGCAAGACTTATGTCTCAGGCGCTCAGAAAGCTTGCAGGCGCTATTTCCAAGAGCCGTTGCGTTGTAATCTTTATAAACCAGCTTCGTGAAAAGGTAGGCGTTATGTACGGTAACCCCGAGGTTACCACGGGAGGTAAGGCGCTTAAGTTCTACGCCTCCGTGCGTATTGACGTCCGTCGCGGTCAGCAGATAAAGGAAAAGACCGACATTATCGGTAACCATACCAAGTGTAAGGTCGTTAAAAATAAGGTTGCTCCTCCCTTCAAGACGGCTGAATTTGATATGCTTTACGGCGAGGGTATTTCCTCCGACGGCGAGCTTATTGATATCGGTGAGGCTCTTGACATAGTACAGAAGAGTGGCTCGTGGTTTGCTTACGGCAATATGAGACTCGGTCAGGGCAAGGAGAAGGCTAAGGAATTTTTGAAGCTCAATCCCGACATCCGCGAGGAGATCAAGTCCAAGATTCTTGCAGAGGGCAAGGACCTTGCTGATAAGATTGCCGCTGGTACCATCAACGGACTTGACGAGGACGATGACGACGATATTTTTGACGAAGATTTCGAGGGATAAAAATTGAGATTCAAGAAGGCATACAGAAAAGAGTTCACGAAGGACGTTGCCATCGTGACCGACGAGGGTGAGTATCCCATCTGGGAAAAGGATTATGAAAGACTGTTTTCAAGCCTTATGCCCGGTGACGAGATACGAAACTCTGAGGAGCTTGTTCAGTTGGCTGTCCGCCGACAGATAAAGAAGAGCGCGGTCAAAAAGATTTCCGCAGGCAATATCACGAGAAACGCTCTCGTTCGCAGAATAACGCGAGAAAAAATGTTTGATATTTATCCCGACAGGGTCGAGGTCGAGTACGTTGTGGATAAGCTCGAGCGTGCAGGCTTTATCAACGATAAGTCCTATGCGGCACGCTTCGTTGAAAATGCTTGTACAAAGCTTTGGGGAGAGTATAAGATACGCTCCGCAATGCGAGAGAGAGGCTTTCGCGGTGAGGATATCGACGAGGCTCTTTATAAGGCGTCTCCCGATTGGGAGGAGCTTGCAAGAGCCTTTTGCGGTGAGCATCCCGATGAGGAACGCGCAATGCTCTTCCGCAAGCTTCAGGCAAGAGGCTTTTCAACCTCGGTAATTTCAAGCGTATTGGATGGAGAATAATAATGGCAACAAAGGTTGGATTCGTATCACTCGGATGTCCCAAGAACACTTGCGATACCGAGGTGATGTTAAAAAAACTTATAGATGCGGGCTTCGAGATAGTTCCCGAGGATCATATGGCTGACGTAATGATAGTCAACACCTGCGCGTTTATAGAAAGCGCAAAGCAGGAGTCTATCGACTATATTCTGGACCTTGCGTATCTCAAGGAGCATCATAACCTTAAGGGAATAGTCGTTACGGGATGCCTTGCAACCCGTTATGCCGACGAGATTGAAAAATCTCTTCCCGAGGCGGACGGTATCGTTTCGGCAGGCGCCGAGGGGGATATCGTTGAGGCGGTAAAGAAGGTTTCGGAGGGTGAAAGATATAAAAACGTCAAGCCCACCGAGTGTCTTGCTCTCGGCGGTGAGAGGGTGGTCACCACTCCCGATTACACTGCGTATCTTAAAATCGCAGAGGGCTGTGACAACCGTTGCTCTTACTGTGCGATTCCCGATATAAGAGGTAAATTCCGTTCAAGAGCGCTCGACGATATTATGACCGAGGCGCGTGAGCTTTACTCAATGGGCGTGCGCGAGCTTTGTCTCGTCGCTCAGGATACTACCCGTTGGGGTGAGGATATTTACGGTGAGTACAGCCTTGACAAGCTTCTTGAGGCTCTTGCAACCGACAAGGAATGTGGATTTGAGTGGATAAGACTTCTCTATTGCTATCCCGACAAGATAACCGATTCACTCGTTGAGACCATGAAGAAGCACGACTGTATTGCGAAATACATAGATATGCCCATTCAGCACATCAACGAGGACGTTTTGAAGCGTATGAACAGACGCGGAGGACGTGAGACGATAGTGTCTGCGGTCAAGAGACTTCGTGATGCTATGCCGAGCATCACTCTGCGCACCACCGTAATCACTGGCTTCCCGGGTGAGACGGCGGCAGAGTTTGACGAGCTTCTCTCCTTCGTTAAGGAAACGAAATTCGACAGACTCGGTGCTTTTGCTTACTCCAGAGAGGAAAATACTCCCGCTTATTCGATGCCAAAGCAGGTTTCCAAAAAGCTCAAGGAGTCACGCTGCGAGCGTATAATGGAGGCTCAGTACGTCGTACACGCCGAGAAAAACGAGGCGCTTCTTGACAAGACCGTCAAGGTGCTTTGCGAGGGCTACGATAAGGTTGCCGAGATTTATTACGGCAGAAGTGAGGCAGACGCCCCCGAAATAGACTCAAAGATTTATTTTTCAGCCCGTCACAGAGTCCGTGACGGAGAGTTTGTAAACGTAAAGATTACCGAGGTTTCCGATTACGACCTTATCGGTAAAGAGGTATAAGAGTAATTTCAAGGAGAATTGAGAAAATGAAATTAAATTTACCCAATAAGCTTACGGTTTTAAGGCTTTGCCTTGTACCCGTCGTTATGGTGTTTATTCTGTATCCCGCACTCAGCGGATACAATCCCGTCGTTCAGTCAATCGTGTGCACACTGCTTTTCATTCTTACGGCAGTAACGGATTTTATTGACGGAAAGATTGCTCGCAAGTATAATCTCATTACCGATTTCGGTAAGTTTATGGACCCCGTTGCAGACAAGTTTATGGTTATCGGAACACTTCTTTGCATTACGGTTGCAAACGAGGCACTCAGACCGTTTATGGTATGGGTTACCGTTATCGTTATATTCCGCGAGCTTGGTATTACCTCGATAAGACTCGTCGTTGCCAACAGCGGAGTCGTGGTTCCTGCAAGCTGGCTCGGTAAGTGTAAGACTATGGCGCAGTCCATTTCCATCTGCGTATTTCTCCTTGAGGGAATTATCTGGGATATGTGGATACTGTCGTATATCGGTATGGCTGTCACAGCTTTTCTTACCCTTTGGTCAGGACTTGAATATTTCAAGGCTTATTGGAAATACATTGACCCACAGAAATAATTACTTAAAAACGACCGCTTCCGTCACGGAGGCGGTTATTTTTTAGGACTTGGTATAAAGAAAGTGTAAAAATTTCGCCGTAAAAATGCCCGTTTTCTTGACGGGAGACGGGTGGAGAGGTATAATGTACAATAGAGTAAAATGCATTTGTGCAAAAGCACCGAAAGGAATAAATTATGAAATGGACAGGACTTAACGAGCTTCGTGAAAAATACTTGTCATACTTTGAGGGAAAGGGACATCTCCGTCTCCCCAGCTTTTCGCTGATTCCTCAGAATGACAACTCCTTGCTTCTTATAAACTCGGGTATGGCACCTCTCAAGCCCTACTTCAAGGGCACTAAGGAGCCTCCCCGTAACAGAGTTACTACCTGCCAGAAGTGTATCAGAACTCCCGACCTTGACAACGTAGGTAAGACCGCACGTCACGGCACCTATTTTGAAATGCTCGGTAACTTCTCCTTCGGCGATTATTTCAAGAGAGAGGCTATCTTCTGGGCGTGGGAATTTCTCACGGTCACTCTCGAAATTCCCGCGGACCTTCTCTGGCCCAGCGTATACGAGCAGGATGACGAGGCTTACGATATCTGGACAAAAGAGGTTGGCGTACCCGCCGAGCGTGTCGTAAGGATGGGTAAGGCAGACAACTTCTGGGAGCACGGAAGCGGACCCTGCGGACCCTGCTCCGAGATATACTTTGACCGTGGAGAAAAGTACGGCTGCGGTTCTCCCGATTGCCGTCCGGGTTGCGATTGTGACAGATATATGGAGATATGGAACAACGTATTCTCCCAGTTCGACAACGACGGAAAGGGCAACTATACCGAGCTTGCTCAGAAGAATATTGATACGGGTATGGGTCTTGAAAGACTTGCCTGCGTAATGCAGGGCGTTGACAATCTCTTTGAGGTTGATACCGTGCGCCGTATTCTTGACACCGTTTGCTCGCTTTCGGGCAAGAGCTACGGTGACAAGTACGAGAATGACGTTTCCATCCGTATTATCACCGACCACATTCGTTCCTCCTCCTTTATGATTGCCGACGGAGTTATGCCTTCAAACGAGGGCAGGGGCTACGTGCTTCGCCGTCTTATCAGACGAGCTTGCCGTCACGCAAGACTTATCGGAATCGAGGGCTCGTTCCTTGCAGGCCTGTGCGACGTCGTAATTGATTGTAACAAGAACGCATACCCCGAGCTTTTTGAAAAGGCTGATTACGTTAAAAAGATACTTTCACTTGAGGAGGAGCGCTTTGCCGCTACCATCGACGCAGGTCTTGAAAAGCTTGCCGAGATGACCGAAAAGGCTAAAAAAGAGGGCGCAAAGCTTCTCTCGGGTGAGGACGCATTCAAGCTTTACGATACCTTCGGCTTCCCGCTCGATATAACCAAGGAGATTGCTCTCGAGTCGGGTCTTGAGGTTGATACCGACGCCTTCGACGCACTTATGCTTGAGCAGAAGCAGAGAGCAAGAGAGAGACGTAAGGCAGGCGGAGGTTGGGACAGCACCTCGGTCAACGTGCTTGAGGGCACTCCTGCAACCGAGTTCGTAGGCTACACTGCACTTGAGACCGAGGCAAAGGTTATTGCTATTATCGTTGACGGTGAAAAGGTTGATTCTGTCAGCGAGGGTGATGCGGTTATCGTGCTTGACAAGACTGCCTTCTACGGTGAAAGCGGAGGTCAGGTGGGTGACGAGGGCGTTATCCTTTGTGACAAGGGTGAGATAAAGGTCGTTACCACCACCAAGCGTGAGGGTATATTCCTTCACGAGTGTGAGGCTTCGTGTGAGGTCAAGGTTGGCGATACCGTCAAGACCTGTCCCGATAAGGTACGCCGTCAGGCGATTGCCCGTAACCACTCCTCTGCACATCTTTTACAGTCGGCTCTCCGTCACGTTCTCGGTGACCACGTTGAGCAGGCAGGCTCACTCGTTGACGAGCATCGAGTAAGATTTGACTTCAAGCACTTTGCCGCAACGACTCCCGAGGAGCTTGCAAGGGTAGAGGCGCTTGTAAACGAATATATTATGTCGGCGTATAACGTCGAAACAATTGAAACCGATCCCGAGACCGCTAAGTCGATGGGCGCTACCGCACTCTTCGGTGAAAAGTACGGAAGCGTTGTCCGTATGGTTCGAATGGGAGACGCATCCGTTGAGCTTTGCGGTGGTACACACGTCGGAAACACTGCGCAGATAGGACTCTTCAAGCTTATCTCGGAGGCAGGCGTTGCCGCAGGCATCAGACGAATTGAGGGCACAACGGGTCTTGGAGTATTAGAGCTTCTCGCTGAGAAGGAGGGACTCCTTGCAGACGCCGTTTCCGCCGCAAAGGCGCAGAGCGGTGCAGTGCTCGTTGAAAGAATAAACGCTATGACCCGTGAGGTCAAGGAAACGGCTCAGAAGCTCCGTGAAATGCAGGCTAAGGAGGCTTCCCGTGCAGTTGAAGCGCTTGAGGCTTCCATCGTTGAGGCGGGAGAGCTTAAGCTTCTCTTCGGTGAGATTGCGGGTGCGGATGCACAGACTCTCCGCTCGGAAGGTGACAGACTCCGCGACAAGTATCCGAGCCTTGCAGGTGTGGTTTACAGCGTGGCTGACGGAAAGGTGCTCTTTGCGGCATTCTGCGGCAAGGAGGCTGTTGCACTCGGCGCACACGCAGGTAACACTCTTAAGGAAATTTCTCCCATTGTTGGCGGCGGCGGCGGCGGACGTCCCGACAGTGCCGCATCGGGTGGTAAGCTTCCCGAAAAGCTTCCCGAGGCAAAGACGGCATTCTTTGCACGCTACGGAAAATAAAATACAAAAGTGAAAGGAATTAATTATGGATTGTTTGTTTTGTAAAATAATCGAGGGCACTATCCCTTCAACAAAGGTGTATGAGGACGACGTAATGTACGCATTCCGTGATATCAATCCTCAGGCTCCCGTACACGTTCTCGTAATTCCCAAGCTTCACATAGACTCCCTTAACGGAGTAAACGCGGAAAATTCTGAGGTTATCCGCGCAATATTTGAAAAGATTCCCGAAATTGCCAAGGCAGAGGGACTTGACAGCTACCGTCTCGTTTCCAACTGCGGACCTGATGCTTGTCAGACCGTACACCATTTGCATTTTCACATAATGGGCGGTCGCGCTATGTCGGGCTTGATGGCATAATAGATGGCTTATTATAACAAGCCTGTCGAAAGGGACGAGATAAAGGAGCTTAAGGCTAAAATCGACACGGAGTTCGTCGGCGCTTACCTTTTTCACGGCGAGGAGGAATTTCTCAAAAACCACTATCGCAAGCTTTTGAAGGATAAGATACGCGAGGAGGGGATGGCAGAGTTCAATCTCGTAACGGTTGAATTTGAAAGAGACGGCACTCTGTCGGATATTGCCGATGCGCTCGACACACCTCCCGTTATGGCTCCTCACAAGCTGGTTGAGGTTACGGGTCTTGATATTCTTTCTTTGAAAAAAGAGGAGGAAAAGCTTCTTCTTGAGGCTGTTTCGAGACGTGCGGAGGATACCGTTCTTATATTCACTTTTTACGGTAACGAGCTTGATTTGTCGGTCAAAAAGACGAGGGAGCGAAAAATAATCCGAGACCTCGTTGAAGCCGAGGTGCTTCTCGTTGAGTTCCCGAGACAGAAGATAGAAAAGCTTCGCTCGTGGGTGGATAAGTTTTTCACGAGTGAGGACCTTGAGATAACCAGCGTTGCTATCGACAGAATGATTGAGCTTTGCGACTTTTCTATGACGAGGCTCAGAAGTGAGGCGGATAAGCTCGTTTGTCGGGCAAAATTCGAAAAGACCGTTGAGGTGCCGAGCGAATGGGTTTCCGAAATGGTTAAGCCGTCGGCAGAAAACGAGATTTTTGACCTGACCGATGCCATTGTCGCAATGAACGCTCAAAAGGCGGTTGCGGTGTATGAAAACCTTCTCGGGCAGAATTTTGACCCTGCGCTCGTTTTTGCATCTATTGCAAAGACGGTCACCACTCTTGCAGTGCTTTGGTCTGCAAAGGAGTCGGGGGTCAGACCTAAGGAGGCTGCCTTGTCGGTTGGCGGAATTTTTGACTGGCAGGCGGAGAAGTATTACAGATTTCTGACCTCCCGTACGGGCAAGGGAATGAAGAAAAGCATCAATGCGTGTGACCTTTGCGACAGAAGACTCAAGGGAGAGGGCTCGGACAGACGGCTTGCAGTCAGTGCTCTTATCGTTGAGCTTACCTCGGAGGGCTGTAAATGAAAAAGATTAAGCTTTCTCAGGCTGTCGTCTGTGAGGGCAGATACGATAAGATAAAGCTTGACGCACTGCTTGATGCCGAAATAATCACGCTTGAGGGCTTTGGTATTTTCAACAACCTTGAAAAGCGCCGACTCTTATGCTCGATTGCCGAAAGGCGCGGTCTTATAGTTGTGACCGACAGTGATTCTGCGGGAGCAATGATACGCAACCATATCAATAACATAACGAGAGGCAACGTAGAGCACGTCTATATTCCGCCGACTCAGGGCAAGGAAAAGCGTAAGGCTACTCCGTCAAAGGAGGGGCTTTTAGGTGTTGAGGGAATTGAGCTTGAGGTTTTGAGAGGGCTGTTTGAGAGGTTTGAAGATCCCGACTATCAGCCACCCAATCAGATAAGCCGAGAGCGGTTTTACTCGGACGGATATTCAGGCACCGATGACGCTAAGGCACGGCGCGAAAGACTTGCCGAGGAGCTTTCCTTACCCAAGAATATGAGCAGTAAGGCTTTGCTTTCCGCACTCAATATGCTTGTATCCCTTGAAGAATATGAAAGGATAACCGAAAAAATAAAATGAAAAGTATGACAGGCTACGGCAGAGCCGTAGTAATGATAGAAAACGACGAATATACCTTCGAATTAAAGAGCGTTAACAACAGATATCTCGACGTAAACGTGCGACTTCCGAGAGCCTATGCATTCCTTGAGGACGCTGTAAAAAAAGAGATAGGTCAGCATATAACAAGAGGTAAGGTTGACGTATATCTCACAGTGCGTAAGCTTGCGGGAGATACGGGCGAGGTCGTTTTGAACAGAGAGCTTTTAAAGGGCTATCTCACCGCTGTAAACGATGCGGTTGAGGAGTTTGGGCTGAAGAACGACGTGGGTGTTTCAAGTGCTTTACGTTTTCCCGAGGTGCTTGAGCTTCGTGTAGCAACCGAGGATGAGGACGAGCTTGCAGAAAGGGTAATGAGAGTTACCCGTGAGGCGCTTGCCGACTATGATGCAATGAGAGAGAGGGAGGGCGCAAGCCTTGCTCTTGACCTTTCGGAAAAGCTTACGAGACTCGAGGAGATTCGCGCTGAGGTTGAAAAGCTTTCGCCTGCATCGGTCGAGAATTACGAAAAGAGACTCCGTGAGAGAATTGAGGAGCTTCTTGGACGGGAGACACTTGACGAGACAAGGCTTCTTACTGAGGTGGCAATATTTGCCGACAAGGTTGCGGTTGACGAGGAGCTTTGCCGACTTTCAAGCCATTTTCAGCAATTCCGTGATATTATGAAGAGTCGCGGTCCAATAGGCAAAAAGCTTGACTTTCTCGTTCAGGAGATAAACCGAGAGATAAATACTACGGGCTCAAAATGCTCCGAGCTTGAAATCACCCGACTGGTCGTTGAGGCTAAGAGTGAGCTTGAAAAGATTCGTGAGCAGATACAGAATATAGAATAAAGGACGAAGCCGTATGAAAATGCTTTTGCTTGGTGCAGGTAATATGGTTTCCTGCGACAGAATAGTGTGTATAGTTTCTCCCGACACCGCACCCGTCAAAAGACTTGTGCAGGATGCAAAGGAGGAGGGACGTGTAATAGACGTTTCGGGCGGTAAAAAAACGAAGTCGGTAATTATAACCGATTCCGACCACGTGATTTTATCGAAAATCGTTCCGCAGAAGCTCCGTGACGCTATTGCGAACGATACCGACGTTGAGGAGGATGAGGATGAATAGAGGAAAGGTACTGATAGTATCAGGCTCAGCAGGTAGCGGTAAGTCAACCGTCCTGTCAGGCTTTAAGGGCGGAGAGGTTGAGCCCTTCAGATTTTCCGTTTCCGCCACCACAAGACAGCCCAGAGCGGGAGAGGTTGACGGCAGAGATTATCTTTTTGTAACAAAAGAGCGTTTTGAGGAAATGATTGAAAACGGTGAGCTTTTGGAGCACGCAGTGTTCAACAAAAACTATTACGGAACGCCTAAAGCGCCCGTTGAACGTCTTATCGAGGAGGGCAAGGTGGTCATTCTCGAGATTGAGGTTGACGGCGCAGAGCAGGTAATGAATACCTTTGACGAGAGAGACCTTCTTTCAGTGTTCATATCACCTCCCGATTACGAAACCCTCGAGGCGCGTCTCAGAGGAAGGGGAACGAACACCGAGGAGGATATCCGCGAGAGACTGGAAAGAGCCAAGGTGGAGCTTGAATACTCCCGACTCTATCAGCATATTTTAATTAACTTCGACAATCGTAGCCAGGACGTAACGAGCGCAATTGTCGAGCTTGTAAACGGTCATAGCCTTAAGGGTCTTGATATATACTGTGACAGCTCAGAAAAGCTTAAAGAAAGATTTTATAATTGAAAGGGGATAAAAAGCCATGATGAATGAGCCTTCTATTGAAAAGCTTACCGCAGGCGGACTTAACCGCTACCAGATTTGTATTGCAACCGCAAAGGTTGCCCGTGAGATTATCGACGAGTACAACCTTGAGGACCGTTTCGTTGCAGGTGACGAAAAGGCAAAGAAGCCCGTACACGACGATAAGCCCGTAAAGACCGCAGTTCACGCAATTGACGCGGGTGAATACGAGGTTAATCCTTATCCCTCCGAGGAGGGCGGAGAGGACGACGGTGCAGCCGTTCTTGAAGAAAACTATGAGGGCGGCGAGGATGCACCCTTAAACGAATAAGGACAAAAAAGAAAAGGGTCTGTAAAAAACTCTGCTTGAGCTTTTTACAGACCTTTTTTATAACATCTTAAAAATCAAAGGGCTTGCTGCTTGTAACGGGCTTGAAGGTGGGGTCCTTCTCTGCAATGCGGTCGAAAATATATCTGAGACCGTACGCATTTCTTTCCTTTTTGCGTGGAATTATCGGGATAAGCTCGTCAACCTTCAGCTTGTGCTTGGTGTCCTTTCCGAAGTCAATTTCCGAATAGTCGCGGTCAAGATAGCCTATCATAGGACGGCATCTGTCATTGAGTACAAGCACCTTGCCTTGATTGAAGTGCTGAAGCTCGGAGACGGTAATGAGCGGATGTCTGTCTCCTGTATATGGGCTGAGATATTCACCGCAAAGCTTTTGAAGTCTTTCAAGGAATGGGAGGTTACGACAGCTTAAATATATCCATGTACGGCAGTTGGCAAGAAGAATCTCCATACCGTCCAATCCGTATTTCTGGGAGAGCTGGTCCATACTCTGACAAACCAGAACAAAGCGTATTCCACGGCTTCTGGATGCGGTGAGCATTGAGCCGATAGCCTCCATTTTTGCAAAGTTTGCAAACTCGTCAAGCAAAAATACGGTTCTGTTGGGAAGTACTCCGTCGGGCTGTGCATCCGCAAGGCTTATAAGCGACGAATATACCTGTTTTACGAATACCGTTGCGATAGGGTAAAGCGCATCCGAATCGTCGGGAAGGATAAAGAAGAGTGCGGTGGGCTTTTTGCCTATGCTGTCAATATCAATCTCCGACTCGGAGAAAAGGTCAAGAAGCGCCTGCTGGCTCGTGTAAAGCGAGAGCATACCGTTGAGCATTGATATGATACAGCCCGAGGTGGTCTTTGCGCTTGTTACGGACATCAGCGTTGACATATTTTGCTTGATTGACGAGGTATCGGGGAGTGAGTCGATAAACTCTTCGAGGTTGCGGAAGTCACGTCCCGATGGGTAATTAAAGGAGGCAAAGATATCTCTTGCAACGTTTGATACGTTTTCAAAGGTAAGGCTGCCCTCGTCACCGTATTCGAGAAGTATTTCTATAATTCCCTTAATGGTGGAGATTGCCGCCAGGCTCCAATAAGGGTCCTTTTCGCTCTTTATGTTGTTTGAAAGGGTCGAAACAACGTCTCCGAGAAGCATAAACGCCGTGTCGACGGATTTTCTGTCTCCCTTGTGATAAAGCTTTTCAACAAGCCCGAGAGGATTCCACTTGTTTCCCTGCTCGGGATTACGGAAGTTGAGAGTGAGAACCTCGTAGCCCTTACTCTTCAGCATATCGGCGGTGTATCTGTGAAGCTCTCCCTTGGGGTCGGAGATGACCATTGATTCACCTGCCTTAGCCATCAGATGAATGGTGGGGAGTATGAGTCGTCTCGTTTTACCGCTTCCCGAGTCACCGATGATAAAGCAGTGAAGGTCATTTCTCGTGGTAACGTAGGTGTTGTCGCTGAGTCTTGTCATAGGTACGCCTGACGTTTCAAGCTTGGCGGCGGTAGTGTCGGAAAGTGTGGAGGCTTTTACGAAATTCTCCATACTTTCAAATTCTGCGCCGTGTCTTTTTATATAATTAGGTAAAATCTTTCTTGCCATTGCTCATCACCTCAAAAACCAATCTTTTTGTATTGAACGGTTACGTGCGCAGGGTTTTCAAATTCGCTAAGAAGCTTCTTTAAATTCTCTGTTTCTCCGTTATATCCCGCGTTCTTCAGATAGATTACCAAAAATTCTGCAACGTCATAGCCGTATCTGTTCTCCTTGAAGTAGCCCAAAAGTATTTTACGGGTTTCCTTTACGTCGATGGCTACGTCCGAAATTTCCTCCATTG
Organism: Clostridia bacterium; assembly: GCA_017439965.1. GTDB lineage: Bacteria > Bacillota > Clostridia > Oscillospirales > SIG627 > RGIG6353. The sequence goes on from JAFSID010000041.1 coordinate 39,753, forward strand.
TGTATTTGCAAAGGTATTCGGGCGGAGGAAGAGTAATGGTAACCTTACGGAATTTATCATACTGGCAGACGGTGTTGAGCATATCCATTATGTACAGCTCATTATCCGTGCAAACGATAAGCACGAAGACGATATCGGTATTAGTTCCGATGTAATTCAAAAGCGTCTTGAAGCGGTGGTGGTTGGTTTTACCGAGATACTCGGTTACGTCTATTGCAAAGCATCCTCTGAAGTGGTCGTTTTTTGCAACGACCGAGGGGGACTCGAAAAACAAATTGAAAATAGCGTCGGGAGCATCGGGCTCGGGATACGCCAGAATGAGCTTGTGCTGTTCGGGAGGGGAGAAGATGTTCTTCTTTTTTATTATTTTTTCAACCTTATAATCAATGTACTCCTCAAAGCCTACGTCACCGTCGGAGGGGAGGACGAGAAGGTTATCGAAGCAACAATTGTCACTGTTGCAGGTTTCAAGAAATTCAAGTGCAAGCTTATCCATATCTTTCTCCTTTTTTGTCTTTTGAACAATTGTAACATATAATTTGATATAAATCAACAAAAAAGCACCCGAATTTTGATAATTCGGGTGCTTTTTGCTATAATATGCAGTTTTGAAACGGAATTTATTTATACTAAGAACTTGTATTTAATACAACCTCGCCGTTTTACTTTGCTTGAGTGTATGCATAGATTGAGATAGGCGAGAATTGTCGGCGGCTGCCAGCCGCTATTTTACTTTTATCCATACCGCCATATCACATTCACCTCGGTTGGCAAACGCATGATAGGGGATTGCCGTAACGGTGTACGGCTCAAGGTCTTCCGTATATTTAGAATAGAGTTTATTGTCGGAGATTTTTCTCCAGCCCTTGAGCTTCAAAACGCTTGCGTTAAACTCGGGCTTGAATTCGCTCTCCCATTCAACGTCCTTGTCAATATAGAGGGAATGAAGATTTTCAACGTTGTCAACCGACTCAATGCAGTAAACGAAGGGGCCGTACTGAATTGCAGCCTTTCCTACGTTGTCACACACCTCGACGTTTGCGGATATAAGAACGGGCTTTATATTGAGGTTTATTTCAACGCTTGAGGGATTTTCAATCACTGCATAGCCGTTTTCAACTGTGTAAGGCACGCTTGCCTCAAACGAGTCACACCAGGACGGGATGCGTATACAGAGCTTTTCCGTCCCCTCAGCCGTGATGCGTACGGTTGATTCGTTGGGGTAATTGGTTTCCTGACAAATTTTTATGCCGTTTTGCTCGGCGCGGCTGTCCATAAATTGCTCGACCCAAACGGTTTTATCTTCGACGGCGTAGGTGTATTCACCCACCGATGCGATGAGCCTTACAAGGTTTGGAGGACAGCAGGAGCATCCGAACACCTTGACTCTTTGAGTGATAGGGAAGCGCTCTTGTTGGATTGAGCATACGTTTCTTGAGCGTTTTTTGAGGTTTATTTCAAGTGGGTTTTCGTAGAAGAATTTATCGCCGTCAAGCGAGAGTCCCGACAAAGCACCGTTGTAAAGCTCTCGCTCAATAATGTCCGAATATATTGACTTATGCTCAAGCCTGAGCATTCTTGAACAAAAGTATATCATACCGATGGAGGCACAGGTTTCGGCGTATGCGTGCTCGTTGGGGAGGTCGTAGGGAACCGTGAAGGTTTCTCCCAAAAATGACGAGCCTATTCCTCCCGTTATATACATTTTTCGGTTGACGATATCCTCGAAAATTGCTTTACAGCTTTCCCCAAGCTCCTTGTCCCCAAGCTCAAATGCAAGGTCTGCCATTGCAGTATACAGATAAGCCGCACGTACCGAATGACCCTCTGCGGTGGTTTGCTTGCGAGTGGGCAGGTGGTCCTGACCGTATTTTTTTATGGGATATTCGTTTGCGGACGGAAGCTCGTCCTCTCCTCTTTTGCTGATAAAGAACTCTGCTGCATCAAGATATTTTTTCTTACCCGTGTATCTGTAAAGCCTTACAAGTGCAAGCTCAATTTCGGGATGCCCGGGAGTTTTGAAGGGAGCGGAGCCCTCCTTGATAAAGATTTTTTCCACAAGCTCCATACAGCGCTCTACCGCATCAAGAAAGCTACGGTCTCCCGATGCCTCAGTATACGCTATTGCCGACTCTATGAGATGTCCTATACAATAAAGCTCGTGCCTATTGCGTTTTTTAAACCTGTCCTGCGTTTCCGTAACCGTGTAGTAGGAATTTATATATCCGTCACTCCATTGATTAGCAATAATACTGTCAATCGCCTTGTTTGCCTTTTCAAGAAGCTCTGCTTCGGGTGACTTGGAATGAAGGTAGGATACTCCCTCTATCCACTTTGCAACGTCCGAGTCCCAGAAGAAGTGAGGCTTGATATGCTTATCGTCACCCTCCTTCCAGAGACAATCAAGAGAATCGAATCGTCCCGTTTCCGAAAATCTGTCGTATACGACACCTGCCGTCACCTCTCGGTTGAGCTTTTGCTTGTCTGCCCAAAATCCTCCCGTTATATCAACGTTTTTTAATTTTAAGTATTCCATATAGCTTCTCCTTGACTTTTTGTCTTGATTATATTATCATAAAGACAAGTGAAAAAATCAAGTGAAAAAAGATGATAATAAGTGAGAAAAACAAATATGCTTGAGTTAAACGGTAAAAAAAGAATTGAATACGTTTCTTCGGGGCTTTTTCGCTCGGTTGACAAGTGGTGCCATCCCGAGCGGATAATTGATACCTTTGAGGTGATTTTCGTCCTAAAGGGAGAGGTGCATATTCGTGAGGAGGAGACCGAGTACGCCCTGCACGAAAACGACCTGCTTTTGCTTGAGCCATCAAAGCTTCACGTAGGTACGAAAACGAGTGCCGAAGAGGTTTCTTTTTATTGGTTTCACTTTAATACCAATGCTGAAATTCCGTGGAAGAGGCTTAAAATTGAAAATGCTTATTCCTTGAAAACTATGATGTCACAGCTTTTGCATATTACAAATACTGCAGGCTATTCATCTGAAAGCCACGACCTTATATGCGCTCTTATTCTTGAGGAAATAGGCTTTTGTGTGAGCACTGATATTGCCTCTCCAACCTCTCTTTCCGTCGAAATCAAGGAGTATATACGTCTGAATATCTCCAAGCCTCTGACCGTCAAGGGTGTTGCCGAGCATTTCGGTTATCACGAAAATTATATCGGTAAAATCTTTAAAAGCGTTAACGGAGTCGGTATGAAGCAATATATTGCCGATATAAAAATCAAAAAAGCAAAGGAGCTTTTGAATACCACGCTTTATACCGTTAAGGAGATTGGCTTTCTTCTCGGCTTTTCCGGTGAGAATAATTTCATAAAGTTTTTTAAATATCACTCAGGGTTAACTCCTACCGAGCATCGAAATATTTATACCAACATTCATATCAATAATGCATAAAAAGGACGAAGAATCATTACGATTCTTCGTCCTTTTGAGACACCCCAACATATACAAGTATATCATACCAAAAGTCAATTGTCAATATAAAATTGAGCGTTTTAAACAAAATCTCCCTAATAAACAAAAAATAATTGTAAACTTTGCACACCTTGTCAATTGATTTTCTCTTAAGGGTGTGGTAAACTATAGTCGAAGAAAGGAAGGTACACTCCAATGAACAAATAGTTCAAAAGTCAAAAAGGTAAGTCGCAGCTGAACGAAAAACAGAATACACGGCGGTGTTACGCATTACATATATTAAGAGTTCAACGAATTGTTCGGCAAGCAAAAAGACTTATCCTTCCTTCACCTGACACAAGGAAAAAGTGTAGGACAGAGCAAAATATCAAAGGTTGTGTTTTAGTTCAGCTCTGAGAATTGCAACGACTGAGTGCAGGTAGACCGCGAAAGAGAGGTTTAAGATGAAGACTGATTTTAAGAGTGAACAGAATTAGCCCTCGGGTATTTACGTGTAAAGAAACGTATGATACACCGAGGGCTAATTCTTTTTTTGGATGATCTTTTTGTCCAATACTGCGTTGTCTGCGGGATATGAGCACCTCGAAATACGTAAGTATTCCATCGGTACTCATACCCTTGACGCCTTGTCTTGAACAAAAATCTCTATCCAAAAAGCTCGCTTTTGCTAACGCTATTATTGAAATTAGTATTCCGTCGGCATTTCTACCCTCGATGCCTTGTACTGCTCGCTTCTCTTTGTCAAAAGCTATAAATTAAAAGCTATAAATTAGTAATAGACTTGCAAAAAGACAGGATTTCTTCGGTACTCATACCCTTGACGCCTTGTCTTGAACAAAAATCTCTATCCAAAAAAGCTCGCTTTTGCTAACGCTATTATTGAAATTAGTATTCCATCGGCATTTCTACCCTTGAAGCCTTTGCACTTTTTATAAAAAACAAGCGATACTCGGCATTTTTGCCAAGTATCGCTTTTTGTATAAGAATCAGTTTTCCGCAAGCCCTTCTTCCTCAGCCTTTGCCATAACTATATCACGCACGTGATGAGCCGAGGTAATAACGAACTGCATTCCGATAAGGACGGCAATCATTATGCATCCGAGGATTATAAGCATTGGAGTATAGCTTCCGAATTTTTCAAAGCCGAAGTTAATAAACGGACCGCCTACGGCATAGCCTGCGGTATTGATGGAAATAAAGAGTCCCATCATTTTATTGTACGCCTTCTGACCGAAGAGGTCCCCTGCATAAAGCGGAAGCATTACGGTCTCAAGAGGCAGAGCAAGTGCGGAGAATATTGCGTAGGCAATACCCGATACCTTGCCGATAGGTGAATTTGTCATAAACGCAAGCAAGAACATACCTATAACTGCAGAAACACAGCATATGCTTATGGTTTTTCGGAGTCCGAGCTTGTCAAACAGAAAGCCCGAAAGAAATTTAGTTCCCGTCAGCGAAAGCGAGCTTATGCTGGCAACAAGCGCAACGAACTCAGGAGACATACCGTTATCAAGCATATGCGCCGAGGCAATTGCGCCCTTTGCGTGAAGGCTCATACCCGTGAGAAATATGCACACAGCCGCACCGTAAAAATATGCGGTGTGACGGGCATCCTTGAAGGTGATGCCTACCCAGGCTCTTCCGCGGTATTTTTTCTTTACCTTTGCAGTCTGGGAATTTATTTCCTCGCGGGACTTGTCACGGAAAAGAACGAGCATTACGAGAGCTGTGACCGTAAGCAGAATTGCTATAAGTCTGTATGCGTCGCGGTATCCGAAGGGGTTACCCTCCTGATATATTATAGGAGTGACGATCTGCGCGGCAATTGCACCGCCGATTCCGTTCGCCGAAAGCACCGCGCCCATAATCGTACCCGTATTCTCCTTACACCAACGGTTGACAATTGCACCGACCATTGCCGTTCCCGACCACGAGAATGCAATACCGCTGAGTGCCTCGCTGACGCAGAAGGTGACAACGTTTGTTGCAACCGAATTGAGAAGCACCGAGCCGATAAGACACACAAAGCCTGCCAGTATAAGCTTTTTAGAGCCGAATTTGTACACGAGCGCTCCAAAAAACATATTGATTACCGAGGTGGTTACAAAGCGACAGCTCGTTGCGAGTGAATAGGCGCTTCGCTTTATGTCAAGAGCCTCGGTTATAGCGGTAAGATACAGACTCTTGTTAGAGCTGCAAAAACCGAGACAGAAGAATATCATCATCGCACAAAGCACGACGTTGACCCATTTTTGTGCCTTTTCTGATTTAATAATAGGCTTCAAGCAGAGTCACCTTCTTATTTGAACTCGTCGGCGGTTATCCAGCGGTAGCCGAAGTCGGTGAGGGTCTTACCGAGCAGGTATACTCTTTCGGCAATATCGGGAATATATGCAAAGTAATCGGGATAGAAATACTGCTCGTGGAGGCATACGCCGATATATTCTCTGCCGTTTTCGTTAAACTCGGTAAGCTTTGCAAGGATTTCCTCCTGATTGTTATTGTTGAGACAGGGACCGCCGCCAAGCTGTCTGAAGCGAAGACCCGTTTCCTCATCGAGAATAGAGGTGTTTTTACCGATTACCAAGCTGTAATCCTCCTCGTCGAGATGATTGTAGGAGCAAACGGAGGCGGAAATTCTCTTATCCTTACCGTCTCTTGTAAAGAGCATGGTTTCGGGCTGGCGGTTGTTGAGAAGTCTCTGTGCGTGACCGTAGGGGAGAGTAGACTGGTCACCGTTGTACTCGGTTCTCTTTCCGTAGGTGGGAGACATAAACTTAACTCCGCAGTCCGCGAGTGCGTGACAGCCTGCACGGCTTACGGGAAGCCAGTGAGGACAGAGGGCTACCGACAGTGATTTTTCACCTGCAAAGCGGATAATCTCGTCAACTATTGCGTTGTAGTTGTTTTTTAAATCGTCGTAGGTTGCGTTAACGTAAGGGTAATCGGGAAATTCCTGCTTTGCGTGGAATGCGAATTTGAGCCAATCGGAATTAGCCTCAAATTCTGCCTTGTAGGTATCGGGCATATCCTTGAGAGTGAACTCGTCGTCGCCGTAGAAAAAGTCCGTTCTGTAAAAGAGATTTATCTGAACGGTCATACCCGTATCGTCGTGAGCGTGCTTGAGCATCTTCATAAATGCGTTGTCGAAGATTGATGCAGGCTTCTCACGGGCAATATCTCTCATTACCCAAATAGTATCGTCAATAAAGAAAAATGCTTGCTTTTCCATATCTTAGCTCCTTAGTATTTGATGAGGTCATTGTAGCACAAAAGAATTTTCATTTCAATATAACCTATGTACAATTGTTAAATTTTCCATAATATTGAGGGATTTTTACATATTTTGAAGGCTTTATTCCGACAAAAAAACAATTTTTGTGACGTAACGCTTGAATTGTAATACGCTTTGTGATAGAATATGTGTATTGAAAAGGAGTGGTATTATTATGAAGCTTAAATTTTTGCTTTTGTTGGTTTTGTGCCTTGCAATGCTGGTATCCTGCGCGGACGACACTGCGAAGGAGCCTTGGCTTGAGGAGCCGGGTAACGATTATACCTTCGGTGTGTTTGCGGATATCCACAGCAGTGCGGCGTATTTCAACCGCACGCTTGACAATTTCTTCACCTTAACAAACAACGGCGAAGAGCTTGACGGTGTTGTGATGGTAGGCGATATTCTCTATACCCCCGAGAATAAGACTCCCAATTACGATTTTGTAAACGAAAGCGAAAAATATAATATTCTCTCGGATGCAGGTAAGATTGCCTACGCTATGGGTAACCACGAATTTCCCTTGAACGCAGTCGGTGAGGACGAAAGAGTTCAGTCTTCAATCGACCTTTTCCGTGAAAAGACAGGTCTTGAGACTCAGGCTGACACGGTATGGAACGGCTATCATTTCATCACCACGGGTCCCAAGGATTACTCGGGCGTGCTTACCGCAGAGCAGGAGTCCTGGATTATCGAAAGGGTTGAGAACGCACTTGCCGAAAGTGCCGAGAAGCCCGTATTTCTCTTTATACACCATCCCATCGACAATACTCTTAACAGCTCGAGAAACTCTGACAGACAATCAAGTGAATTTGAGGAGTTTATAAAGGGTCAGCCGAGACTTATCGTAATCAGCGGTCATACCCATTACACCCTTTCCGACCCTCATTCGATATATCAGGTACCGGGCGGTACTACCTTCCTTTATACCAGCGTGGTTTATACCAGCGTCGGACAGAGTATGGCTTACGCAGATACCGACCACCGAGAGTTTTCTTCCCAGGCAATTCTTCTCAGCGTTAACGATAAGACCAACGTCGTAACCCTCAAGCGCTTTTACGTTGATGAGGAAAATCCCACCTATCTTGAGGGCGGTGACTGGACCTTTGACGTCCCCGCAATGATAAAGGAAAGCAAGAAGATAGACGTTTCAACAGACGTTTATAAGTATACCGACAAGCGTGAGGAGTTGAGCGTTGCACCTTGTTTTGCTGAGGGCGCCGAGATTACCGTCTCCGACTATACGGATTCTTCAATCGAGATCTCCTTTCCCAACGCACTTGCGGGAGCTGAGGGAGAGGACAGCTACGTCGGTTACTACAAAATAGAGGTGTTTGACACCGAGACCGACGAGCTTTTGATGAGCAGTAAGATTATAAGCGACTTCTTTATTTTGAATAAGCTTGACACTGTATCTCACGCCTTTTTCGGTATGCCTAACGCAAAGGGCTGGCGCGTTTCGGTAACCCCCGTTTCAACATGGTACGTTGAGGGCGCTCCCTTAACCGTTGAGGTAACTCCTCCCGCACCTGAGTTTGAGGAGGTCGTATTTGACGAGGAGCACGTTTATACCGCAATCGCAAAGGATATAACCCCCGTAGGTAATTCGGGACACTATTCAAAGTACGACGAGTATATAAACGTTACCCACAAGGGCAACTGCACTATGAGATATAACTTCGACGTTGAAAAGACGGGTAAATACCGCGTTATTATCAACGCAGGCGCAGACAGTGCAATCACTACGACTCTTTCGGTGACCTACCGTGACTCAAACGGCAACGATACCGTTATATTTGAAACCGAGGAAAAATTCGGAACGGGCTCTGCTTCAAAGGCAATTGATTTCACCTGCGCAGAGTTTGATGCGGACGAAACGGGAACGTATATCGTAAAGCTTAAAAAGTCGAAAGCGCTCGGTACTCTCAGAGTATTTAACTTCACCCTCGCAAGAATAAGCGAGGGTGCAGTTTTTGATTATATTGAGGAGGATATTGAAAACGGTGCTACCGTCGGCAGTATCATACTTACGAAAAATTCACTTCTGCCTCGTGTCTGGCCCAATTCAATCACCCGTGAGGAAATTACTTGGGCGGCCGAAAAGATGGGCGATAAGCTCGCAAAGCTTGATGAAGCCTGCAAGGCGGTCGGCGGTAAGGTCTTGTACGTCGGAATACCCGAGCAGCATTCAATGCTCCGCGAGGATTATCCCGAGGGATTTCACTGTGACGGAGAATACCTCGATATTATCGAGGAGGAATTTTACAAGGCTCTTGATGAGCGGGAGCTTCCTTATATCAATATGAAAAGCATTTTTGAGGTAGAGGATTACCGTCGCTACTATTCTCCTACCGACCATCACTTTACGGTCTTCGGAGCGTTCAGGACCTATCTTGAAATTATGGATAAGCTTGAGGCTGACGGTCTTGCTGACGGCAGGCTTGCCGAGGAGGATTTCAAGGTCACCGAGCTTGAGAATGTTTTTTACGGTTCGAGAGCCCTGGCAATAGACCATATTTATCCCATTCCCGATAAGATTTCCTACTATGAGCCGATAAATCCCATTCCCTTTGAGCGTTACGACAAGGGCGTCCGTGTCAACTGGATACACTATATTCCCAAGGATACAAGCAAATCCGTCGGCTATTATATCTATATGGGCGGTGATAATCCCGAGACCTATATTCATACCAACCGTCCCGAGCTTCCCGATATTATGATAGTCGGTGACTCCTTCTCAAATCCGCTTGAGGCTTTGCTTTATACCTCGTTTGATTCTCTTCTTGCCATAGATTTAAGACACAATAAAATAAAGAGCGTTTACGACTACGTCGAGGAATTTAAGCCCGATATTCTTCTCGTTGTCCGTGATGATACCTGCTATCTGTCCTTTGACGGAAACGGCTCGTTTTGATTTATATAAGATAGGCTACGGCACTTAAATGCCGTAGCCTATATTCTTAGAACTCAAGCTTTGATTCGATGTAAGCCTTAACCTCTGCAATGGGGAGGCGTACCTGCTCCATTGTGTCACGGTCACGGACGGTTACACAGCCGTCGGTCTCGGACTCGAAGTCGTAGGTGATACAGAAGGGAGTACCGATCTCGTCCTCACGGCGATATCTCTTACCGATAGAGCCTGCCTCGTCGTAGTCAACCATAAAGCTCTTGGAAAGCTCCTCGTGAAGAGCGGAAGCCTTTTCGGAAAGCTTCTTGGAGAGAGGAAGAACTGCCGCCTTGAAGGGTGCGAGCGCGGGATGGAAGCGCATTACGACACGGGTGTCGCCTTCTGCAATCTCCTCCTCGTCGTATGCTTCGCAAAGGAATGCGAGCGCAACACGGTCAGCACCGAGAGAGGGCTCAACGACATAAGGAATATATTTTTCGTTGGTTTCGGGATCGAAATACTCAAGGCTCTGACCCGAGTGATTCATATGCTGGGAAAGGTCGTAGTTTGTACGGTCTGCAATTCCCCAAAGCTCGCCCCATCCGAACGGGAAGAGGTACTCGAAGTCGGTCGTAGCCTTTGAATAGAAGGAGAGCTCCTCTTTAGCGTGGTCGCGGAGACGGAGGTTTTCCTTCTTCATATTGAGAGAGTAAAGGAAGTTAGCACAGTAATCCTTCCAGTAAGCAAACCACTCAAGGTCGGTGTCGGGCTTACAGAAGAATTCAAGCTCCATCTGTTCAAACTCACGGGTACGGAAGGTGAAGTTACCTGGGGTAATCTCGTTACGGAAGGACTTACCTATCTGTGCAACGCCGAAGGGAACCTTCTTTCTGGAGGTACGCTGAATGTTTGCAAAGTTTACGAAGATACCCTGAGCCGTCTCGGGACGGAGGTAAAGCTCGCTCTTTGCATCCTCGGTAACGCCCTGGAAGGTCTTGAACATAAGGTTGAACTTACGGATGTCGGTAAAGTTGTGTGAGCCACAGTCGGGACAAGCGATGTTGTTTTCCTTGATGTAATCCATCATCTGCTCGTTTGACCAACCGTCTGCGGGTGCTCCGCTGAAATCCTCGATGAGCTTGTCTGCTCTGTGACGGCTCTTACAGTCCTTACAGTCCATAAGGGGATCGGAGAAGCCTCCAACGTGTCCCGATGCAACCCAGGTCTCAGGGTTCATAAGGATGGCACTGTCAAGACCTACGTTGTACTTGGATTCCTGAACGAACTTCTTCCACCAAGCCTTCTTTACGTTGTTCTTGAACTCAACGCCGAGAGGACCGTAGTCCCAGGTGTTTGCAAGACCGCCGTAAATCTCGGAGCCACTGTATACGAAGCCTCTGCCTTTGCAGAGAGCAACGATTTTTTCCATTGTCTTTTCGCTGTTATTCATTTCCTTTTCCTCGTTTTTTCTATAATGATATATTATTATAGAATGAAATTCCAAATAAGTCAAGTGTTTTTAATAAGGTTTAATAACACAAGACTGTTCCTTTGACAAAAACGACTTTATTTACTTCCGAAGACACTAATGAGGGATTTCACCGTTACCAAGCTTCTTTTCTGCGTTGGAGAGGGAACGAATCCTTTAAAACAAATTAGAATCCTTACGTGGATTATTCGTAACAGCTTCGGGTATTTTTGTAAGCGGAGGCTTTGCATTAAAATAAAGTGTGCGTTTATACTTTTCCGCAATATCAGTCATAACGCTCTTTATTATGTCAACAACGGATTTATCGTATATCTCAAAATTTGCAATAAGATTTGCGTTGAGTCCCATAGGAGAAAAGGAAAGCTTGAAAAGAGGATTTTCCTTTTTCTCGCCCCAAGCCCCTTTGGGATAGAAAAGCGTGTCAATTGTGTAGGTTCTCAAAAAA
>JAFSID010000042.1 GCA_017439965.1 Clostridia bacterium
ATGAAATCGCGCAAGCGCGATGAAATCCACACTCCGCTCGGATGAAATCTGCTAACGCAGATGAAATTAAATCCGTCCTTATCTCCCGACGAAGTCGGATTTCATCACGAAGTGATTTCATCCCACGAAAGCGGGATTTATCCCGTCCGATAGGACGGATTTAGTTGAAAAGAACCCACACTTGTCGGAGACAAATGTGGGTTCTTTTCTGGTGCACCAGAAGGGACTTGAACCCCCACGTCGAAGACACCAGATCCTAAGTCTGGCGCGTCTGCCAATTCCGCCACTGGTGCGTGTCAACGGAACATATTTTACCACAATTATATGAATAAATCAAGAGGTTTCGGCTTTTTATACGCAATATTTAAAAAGTCAAATTCGTAACACTCCAGGCGCTTAATTCAGCAATATTGTTTGTTGATTTTTCTTCGGAGCTTTGATATAATTGAATGTAGGATGTCGAAAAGGCAAAAGCCTATCGGCAAGCAGATTGGAGGTAAAGCCGTATGAAATATACTGAGGAAGCTCAAGTATCAAAGGAATACAAGGCGGAATACGCCTCCTCGCTTGAAGCGTTTATAAACAAGCGCGAGGATGAATATACAAAAAAGCGCGACGAGTACACGAAAAATATTTTCGCGGATACCGAGAGATACCGAGAGGATTTCAAAAAATATCTCGGATGGCCCCTGACCGAAAAGCCCGACGGACTTATACCCGACCCGATATCCACAAGGCTATCGGAGGAGGACGGCTACACCGTATACCGAATGACCTTCGACGTGCTTGACGGCGTAAAAATGACAGGGCTTTACTTCGAAATGAACGAAGGTAAGAAGCCGTTTGTAATCGTTCAGCACGGTGGCGGAGGCACTCCCGAGCTTATTTCAGGAATTAACGGAAGCACCTACAACTACAACGAAATGCTTGAAAGGGTCATTTCCCACGACGTACACGCCTTCTGTCCTCAGCTTCTTTTATGGGAGGACAAATACGGTGCGCCCTATGACAGAAAGATAATCGACGCAAGGCTCAAACGGCTCGGAAGCTCTGTAACGGCGGTTGAGATTTGGGCAATATGCCGTATAATCGACTGGTTTGACAGCCGTGACAATACCTCAAGCATAGGTATGGTGGGTCTTTCCTACGGCGGAATGTACACGCTTATGACTACGGCGGTATGCGAGAAAATAAAAACTGCGGTTTCTTGCTCCTGGTTTAACTCTCGCAGATATCATTCCTGGGTTGATTGGAGCTGGAAGGATATTGCCGAGAAATTTGACGATGCGGAAATTGCCTGCCTCGTATATCCAAGAAAGCTCCGCATACAAATGGGAGACAAGGATAACCTCTTTGATTACAGGGTATCCGAGGAATCCTATCAAAAAATACTCAAGCTTGCAAAGAGGAGCGGAGTATCAACCGATTGGATAGAATATCTCACCTTCGACGGATATCACGAATTTATCCGTGACGACCGAATAATAAGCGATTTCGTAAAAGAATTAAAGGAAATTTAAAAAAATTTAAAAAAACTCTTGCAAAATGTAAAAACTTGTGTTATACTGCACAGTGCAACACTATGGAGTTATAGGAATAGTCCTCTGCTGGACTCGGCACGAACATTCCTTACTTTCCACAAAATAATGGAAGGAGGAGCCTTTATTATGGATCTTATTAAGGCTTTCACAAACGAGCAGCTCAAGGAACAGAAGCCCGAATTCAGAATTGGTGACACCGTTAAGGTACACAATCGTATCAAGGAAGGAACCAGAGAAAGAATTCAGTTTTTCGAGGGCACTGTTATCGCAAAGAAGAACGGAGGCATTTCCGAGACCTTCACCGTAAGAAGAATTTCCAACGGTGTTGGTGTTGAAAAGACCTTCCCCCTTCATTCTCCCAACGTAGTTGCCGTTGACGTTATCCGTCAGGGTAAGGTTCGCCGCGCTAAGCTCTACTATCTCCGTGATAGAGTCGGTAAGGCAGCTAAGGTTAAGGAAAAGGTATAATAGCTTTTCTACAAGAGACCTCGATTTTTCGGGGTCTCTTATACTTTTTGTAAAAATTTTTATTACCTATTGTAATTTTACTAATTTTGTAATATAATTTTTGTATTCTTTTTAAAAAGCGAGGTCAATTATGTACAGAATAGCAATAGTCGGCTACGGAAACCTTGGAAAAGGCGTTGAAGCCGCAATTCGTCAAAATCCCGATATGGAGCTTGTAGCGGTGGTATCACGCCGTAATCCCGAAGGACTTAAAACCGCAACCGACGGAGTTTTAAAGGTAAGCCTTGACAACGTGCTCGAATTAAAGGGCAAGGTTGATGCACTCGTCATCTGTGCGGGAAGCGCAACCGATCTTCCCGAAATGACCCCTGCGCTTGCAAAGGACTTCAACGTAATTGACTCCTTTGACACTCACGCTAAAATTCCCGAGCATTACGCAAAAGTAGATGCTGCGGCACGCTCGGGCGGTAATATAGCTATGATTTCGGTAGGCTGGGACCCCGGTATGTTCTCGGTTACGCGCGCGATGTCCTCTGCAATTCTCCCCGACGGATGTGATTACACCTTCTGGGGCAAGGGTGTCAGTCAGGGTCACTCGGACGCTATCCGCCGTATTGAAGGCGTTATCGACGCCCGTCAGTACACCGTCCCCGTAGAGAGCGCCGTCAACAAGGTTACCTCGGGTAAGTGCCCCGAGCTTTCTACCCGTGACAAGCACACCCGTGAATGCTTCGTCGTAGCCGAGGAGGGCGCAGACCTTGAACGCATAGAGCGTGAAATCGTCGAAATGCCCAACTACTTTGCAGACTATAACACCACTGTTCACTTTATAACAAAAGAGGAGCTTGACCGTGACCACGCAGGACTTCCTCACGGCGGCGTTGCCATCAGAAACGGAAGAACGGGCTTAAAGCTTGAGCATACTCATACAATATCCTATTCACTCCGTCTTGATTCCAATCCCGAATTTACTTCAAGCGCCATCATAGCGTACACACGCGCAATGCTTCGCAAGAAGGAAAGAGGTGAGGTCGGCTGTATCACCGTATTTGACGTTGCCCCCGCCGATATGAGCGCACTTTCACGTGAGCACTTAATTTCACATATGCTTTGAGGACGAATATGATTTGCAATAATATAAAAAAAGAAAACGGTCACCTTCACTTTGCAGGGCTTGACACGGTTGAGCTTGCCAAGAGCTACGGCACACCGACAATGCTCTTCGACGAGGACCGCTTTCTCGGGAACGTAAACACCTATATCACCGCAATGCAATCGGCATTCGGTGAAAAATCAATGCCTCTTTACGCAGGCAAGGCTCTCTGTTTTACCCACCTTTACAGACTTCTGCGCGAGTACAACGTAGGAATTGACGTGGTATCCTCGGGCGAGCTTTTCACGGCTCTTTCGGGTGGCTTTCCTGCCGAAAGAATCTATTTTCACGGAAACAACAAAACCGATGACGATATTTCCTTCGGCGTATCCGTCGGAATCGGATATTTCGTTTGCGACAACCTCGACGAGCTTTTGAAAATCGACGAGATTGCAGGTGCTCAGGGCGTTGTTCAAAACATTTTAGTCCGTCTTACTCCCAGCGTTGACGCTCACACCTACGAGGCTGTCAACACGGGCAAGCTTGATTCCAAATTCGGAGTTGCCATTGAAACGGGTGCGGCAGAGGAATTTATCAAGACCGCCCTTTCTCTCAAATCCGTCAAGCTTTGCGGTCTTCACTGTCACATAGGCTCGCAAATTTTCGATGCAGAGCCCTTCGTTATGGCAACCAACACGATGGCGGATTTCTGTATCCACCTTAAAAACACTCTCGGCTACAACGTTGAAATACTCAATCTCGGCGGAGGCATCGGCGTAAGATATCTCGAAAGCGACCCCGAGGTCAGCATTGCGGATATCGTTGCCGAAATGGGCAAGGCTCTCCACAATAAGCTTGACTCCTCCCCCGTTGAATTTCCCGAGGTAAGACTTGAGCCGGGAAGAAGCCTCGTTGCCGATTGCGGTATGACGCTTTACTCGGTAGGCGCTATCAAGGAAATCTCAGGCGTTAAAAACTACGTTTCGGTCAACGGAGGTATGGCAGATAATCCCCGCTTTGCACTTTATAACGCGCCATACACCGTAATTCTCGCCAACAGAGCTGACGAGGAATGTGACTATCCCTGCACCGTTGCGGGAAGATGCTGTGAGAGCGGTGACGTCATTCAGGAAAACGTTATGCTCCCCCGTCCCGTACGCTCGGATATTATTGCGGTGCTTACTACGGGTGCTTATAACTACTCTATGGCAAGTCACTATAACCGCCTCCCCAAGCCGCCTATCGTTGCTATCCGTCAGGGCAAGCCCGAAATCGTCGTAAGACGCGAAACACTCAAGGACCTTTTAAGCTGCGATATAGTTTTAAACGTAAAAGAATAAAAAGCGGCTGGCAGCCGCTGACATTTCTCGCTTATCTTAATCGTTGTATTAAACACAATTTCCTATGTTATAAAAAATAAGGAGATGTAAAAAAAGTCCGGACCGCCAAAAACAAGAAAGCATAAGGTGAAAACTCAAAAATGAGTTTTCTCTAATAAATTGATGTTTCGGTTCCGAAGCATTTTTCCCCTATCTCCTAAAAAGAGGCTGCAAAGAACTCAGCTTGAGTTTTTTACAGCCTCTATTTTATTTCCTGCTCAAGATTATCAAACAAATCGCTGTCAAAAAACTCGCGCACGCTTATTTCCAAGCCGTCGCAAAGCTTTTTAATGGAAACGACACCGGGATTCAAGCTCTTTTGATTGAGAATACTGTAAACCGTTGACGGAGACACTCCCGAAATATTCGCAAGAGTATTAACTGCAATATTACGCTCGCGGCAAAGCTGAATTATTCTCTTTTCAACCGCTTCCTTAACAGTCATACCGTCAACCTCCTTTACGAATTATATCAATATAATTTTAATAAAATTTACGATAAATCGTGTGGGATATATCGCAATTTTGCCCAAAACGTGATATAATATACGATATATCCCACAAATAAGGAAGGTGAGTTTATGGTATGTACTTTTTTCGGGCATAAGGATACACCTTACGCCATAGAAGAAAAGCTATTATCCGTGCTAGTTGATTTAATAGAAAATAAGAAAGCTTGTGATTTCTATGTCGGCTCTAACGGTAACTTTGATAGGATTGTAATTGGTTGCTTGACGAAATTAAAGAAAAAATATCCGTACATAAAATATACGGTAGTGTTAGCGTATATGCCTAAAAAAGAAAGTTCCGCTTTGTCAGAAGAAACAATATATCCGGAAGGATTAGAAAACGTTCCTCCGAGATACGCAATAGACAGAAGAAACAAGTGGATGATTGATCATTCTGATTGTTTGATTTGTTTTGTATCGAAGAAATACGGCGGTGCATATAAATTTAAAGCATATGCAGAAAGAAAAAAGTTGAAAATAATCAACATCGAATAAAAATAAGGAGTTGCGAAATGCAACTCCTTAATCTTTTATAAAGCTTGATTACTTAACGCTGTCAACGATAACGGTGAAGTCCTCAGACTTGAGGGAAGCACCGCCGATAAGACCGCCGTCGATGTTATCCATCGCAAGAAGGTCTGCAGCGTTCTTAGCGTTCATGCTACCGCCATACTGAACGGTGATGTCGTTTGCAACGTCGGTGCCGTAAAGCTCAGCGATAAGACCGCGGATGAACATACAAACCTCTTCAGCCTGCTCGTTTGTTGCAGTCTCGCCCGTACCGATAGCCCAAACAGGCTCGTAAGCAATAACAACGTTTGCCATGGCCTCAGCGGAAATGCCCTTGAATGCACGCTTGATCTGAATGCCGATAACCTCGAAGGTAATGTCATCCTTACGCTCTGCAAGTGTCTCACCTACGCAAACGATAGCCTTGAGTCCGTTTGCAAGAGCCTGAGCGGTACGGAGGTTTACGGTTTCGTCGGTCTCACCGAAATACTGACGGCGCTCGCTGTGACCGATGATAACGTACTCAACACCGCTCTCACGGAGCATCTGTGCGGAGATTTCACCTGTGTAAGCACCGCTGTCCTTGAAGTGAACGTTCTGTGCGCCAACCTTAACGGTGGTGCCTGCGGTTACTTCGATTGCTGCGGGGATGTCGATTGCGGGAACGCAAAGAACGACCTCACAAGCAGTCTTGCCGTTATTCTTAGCAACCATTTCGGAAAGAAGAGCCTTGGTCTCTGCGGGAGTTTTGTTCATCTTCCAGTTGCCTGCGATAATATACTTTCTTGCCATTTTTTATGTCCTCTTTTCTATTATTTGTTGTTGAGGCAGGAGATACCGGGAAGGTCCTTGCCCTCGAGGAATTCGAGAGATGCACCGCCGCCTGTGGAAACGTGAGTCATCTTATCAGCGTAGCCGAGAGTCTCAACTGCAGCAGCAGAGTCACCGCCACCGATAATGGTGATACCGTCGCACTCAGCAAGAGCCTTAGCAACGCCCTTGGTACCGTTAGCGAAGTTCTCCCACTCGGAAACGCCCATAGGACCGTTCCAGATTACAGTGCCTGCGCCCTTAACGGTCTTAGCAAAAAGCTCGGTAGAGGTGGGACCGATATCGAGACCCATCCAGCCGTCAGGAATAGAATCAGAGTAAATTCTCATAAAGTCGGAGTTCTCGTCATACTCACGAGCAATGATGTTATCAACGGGAATAAGGAAGTTAACGCCCTTAGCGTGTGCCTTCTCAACGAGCTCACGAGCGAGGTCGAGCTTATCGTTCTCAACGATAGAGGTACCGATGTTGTTGCCAAACGCCTTGAAGAAGGTGTAAGCCATACCGCCACCGATGATGAGGGTGTCAACCTTTTCGATGAGGTTGTTGATTACGTTGATCTTGTCGGAGACCTTTGCACCGCCGAGTATAGCAACGAAGGGACGAGCGGGATCAGCAAGAGCGCCACCCATAACGGAGATTTCCTTCTGGATGAGGTAACCGCAAACTGCGGGCTTCTCAGGGCAGAACATTGCAACGCCTGCGGTAGAAGCGTGTGCTCTGTGAGCTGTACCGAAAGCATCGTTTACGTAAACGTCGCAGAAGGAGCCGAGCTTCTTTGCAAATGCTTCGTCGTTCTTTTCCTCTTCCTCGTGGAAGCGGATATTTTCAAGAAGAAGAACCTCACCGGGCTTAAGAGCGGCAACCTTTGCCTCTGCATCTGCGCCGATTACGTCCTTTGCCATAATAACTTCCTTGCCGAGAAGCTCGGAAAGTCTCTTAGCAACGGGAAGGAGTGAAAGCTTGGTTACGTCGTCCTTAGCCTTTTCAAGAGCCTTAGCGGTAGCCTCTGCCTGCTCCTCTGCGGGAAGTGCTTCGATCTTCTTCTTTTCCTTCTTGGAAAGCTTGAGAGTCTCGTTGAAAATGTTATGGGGACGACCCATATGTGAGCAGAGGATTACCGCAGCACCGTTGTCAACGAGGTACTTGATTGTGGGAAGCGCGCCAACGATTCTCTTATCGTCGGTGATAACGCCATCCTTAAGGGGTACGTTGAAGTCGCAACGAGCAAGAACCTTCTTGCCACTGACTTCAATGTCTTCAATAGTCTTCTTGTTAAGCATTGTTTCTATCTCCTATTTTCAAAATTTAACTTTTTCAATGCGGACAAATTACCGCAAATATCATAATATCACATAGTTTGGTATTTTTCAAGATGTATTTGTGAATTTTTTAACTGTTAGTGTATTCCTTATATATAATACTCTTTCCTACTCCTCTGTCACGGGCGGTCTTTTTAATGGCGTCCATCTTCTCAACGCCCTCGGCAATATAATACTCGACGTGCTCAACGACGCTCATCGAGTCCCAGAAATGCTCGGCTTCCCTTTCACTGCCACCCTCTACCACGAGAACGAACTCACCCTTCGGCGTGTTCTCGGTATAATATTTTACCGCCTCGGAAAGCGTTGTTCGATGCACCCTTTCATTGAGCTTGGTCAGCTCCTTGACAAGTGATATTCTTCTGTCTCCGAGAATTTCCAGCATTGCCTTAAGCGTATCGCAAAGCTTGTGCGGTGCTTCGTAAAAAATGAGTGTATGAGACAAAGCCTTGACCGACTCGAGATGCTCGGCGCGTTCTCTTTTATTGGTTGACAAAAAGCCCTCAAAGGTAAAGCGTGAGGTAGGAAGTCCCGATACCGCAAGAGCGGAGACCACCGCACTCGGACCGGGCACGCAGTAGACCGTGATATCATTCTCGGCACACAGCCTTACAAGGTCCTCACCCGGATCGGAAATTGCGGGCATACCCGCATCGGTAACCAGCGCACAGCTTTCACCGTTTTTAAGGCGTGAGATTATGTACTCGCCCTTTTCGTGCTTGTTATGCTCAAAATAGCTTATCATAGGCTGCTTTACGCCAATGCATTGAAGCAAATTACCTGTAACACGGGTGTCCTCGGCGGCAATAAAATCCACCTCGGAAAGCACCTTCTTCACCCTCTCGGACATATCCGAAAGGTTTCCGATGGGAGTACCCGTAAGGTAGAGACAGCCCTTTTCAATTTCGTTTGCCATAGCCCTCTCCTATCACCGAGCTTTGATAGACTCTCTCCATCTCCTCGGTATAAACGTCTTTTTCACGGTAGATTATAAGCTCGGAAAGCTTCAGCGAGCTTTCGGCACATTTCTTTGCTCTCACAAGCACGAGACACGGCTCGGTGCCCTCAAAGGATTTGACGAAAACCATCTCCTTTGGCTCGAGGTCGTTTTCACGCAGGGCACAAATAAGGTCGCAAAGTCTGTCGGGACGGTAAACGATATACATATCACCGCCGTTTTTCAAAAGCCTTGCACCTGCTCTTGCAAAATCGGTAATATCGCTGTGCATTTCGTGTCGGGCAACGGTTTTTCTGTCGGACAGACCGAGAGCGCCCGAGGTCTGCTTCATATAGGGAGGATTGGATACCACGAAGTCAACCGCCTCAACGCCGTAGGGACGGAGATAGGACGGAGTTATATCACGCACGTTTTCGTGTATTACCTCAATTCTGTCCGAAAAGCCGTTAAGCTCGGCGTTTTCACGGGCAAGAGCAACGTAATCCTCCTGAATTTCAAAGGCGAAAATCTTCGACGGATTTTTGTGGTGACAGAGCAGAGTGGGAATTATTCCCGTGCCCGTACCAAGCTCAGCGCCGACCTGACCCTTTTTCACACGGCAGAAGGCGGAAACCAGCACCGCGTCCGTGCCGTAGCTGAAGCCGTCGGTATATTGATACAGCGAAACGCTTTCGTTTATTTTATCAAGACGCTTTTCCATCAGTCGTCAAGCCTTCCCGAAAGCTTGACGTTACGCATAGACATTCTGTCGGCGTCCTTTTTAGCGGCAGAATCACGCTTGTCGTAAAGCTTTTTACCTCGGCAAAGTCCGATTTCCATCTTTACGTGAGGGCCCTTGAAATAAAGGGAAAGCGGGATTATACTGTATCCCTCTCGACCCACGAGTCCGAAAAGCTTTAAAATCTCCTTCTTATGTAAGAGAAGCTTCCTCTGACGCATAGGGTCACGGTTGAATATATTGCCCTTTTCATAAGGGGATATATGCATACCGTATACGAACATTTCGCTCTCGTCAACCGAGCAGTAGGAGTCCTTGAGATTGACCTGACCAAGCCTTAAGGACTTGACCTCGGTGCCTGCAAGCTCAATGCCCGCCTCGTATTTATCCTCTACGAAATAATCGTGATACGCCTTTTTGTTGTTAGCAATTATACGAATATTATCAGCCATAATTACCTCCTATTTAACTAATTTTATATTTTAGCATAAAAATCCTCAATTGTCAAAATTATTTACTGCGTGAAAGCAATCCAACGCTCCCCACAAGTATAAGGAAGCCGCCGAACAGCTTGGAGAGAAGACCCGTGTCAATGCTTCGGGCAAGCATTACGGCAGGTATTCCCGCAACAATTCCGAGCGGAATTATAACAAGCGCAGGCTTTGTGGCAATTCTGTGACGGCGGAAATTCACAAGACTTGCCGAAAAAACGCAAAGTGAGAAAAACATAAGGTTAAGCCCCTGAGCCTCAGCTTGAGGCACGCCCTTGACGAGAGTCTGCCAGAGTATATACAAGCCTCCCGACCCGACTCCCATTCCCGTAAGGATTGCAAAAAGGGTACTCATCCCATTACCCCCTTTATTCCGCAAAGAATGACAAGCGCAGAAAATATTTTCTTAAGAAGCCTCGGGGATATTTTTCCCGACAGATAGGCTCCGACCCCTCCGCCGATAAGCGCAGGCAAAAGGTCTGCCTTGAAAAACGCCCTTACCGAATCAGCCGAAAGCGTGCCCGCCTTTATATATAACGCAAAGCTGAACAGACTTAACGCAAGAATTATAAAATTTGCGGTAGCAAGAGCACGTCTCGTATCACAGCCGATAAGCACGAGCGTGTAAAAGGCTATAAGCCCTCCGCCCGTGCCGAAAAATCCGTTTACAAAGCCTGCGACTATCCCGCTTGCCGACAGTATTATCACCTCACGCAAAAAATCACCCCACTTTATTGTGAGATGATTTTTTGCACTTTATACAATTCTTGTTTACTTTGTCAAAAACGCCCTTATCCTCTCCGAGATGCTTGGAGGAAGACTCTCGCCGTTACGAAACTTCATTATTCTGTCGTGCTCTTTCTTTAGCCGTTTCTCTTTTCCTTTTAGCTTAGTACCGCATTTTCCGTTCAAAATAACGTCAAGATGCTCCCGAGGATTATTTTTAACCGCCTCGGGCATTTTTGCAAGCGGAGGCTTTACGTCGAAATAAAGCGCGCGTTTATACTTTTCCGCAATATCAGTCATAACGCTCTTTATTATGTCAACAACGGATTTGTCGTATATCTCAAAATTTGCAATAAGATTTGCGTTGAGTCCCATAGGAGAAAAGGAAAGCTTGAAAAGAGGATTTTCCTTTTTCTCGCCCCAAGCCCCTTTGGGATAGAAAAGCGTGTCAATTGTGTAGGTTCTCAAAAAA
>JAFSID010000003.1 GCA_017439965.1 Clostridia bacterium
AAGTGCATCGCAGAAATGCGGTGCACTTTTTTGTTTGATTCTATCGCAGGGCGTCAATGCCTACGGCGGTGAAATTCGCTCATACGAGCGAGTGAAATGCACTTGCGTGCGTGAAATGTGCTAAAGCACGTGAAATGTTTCACTTTGTGAAACGTTAAGGAAAAAACCGCAAGCGGTTTTCAAAAATTAATCAGATAATAATCAAATTAAATGGAGAAAGCGAAGCTTTCAACCATACCTATCAAGTATCAACTATCAACTATTAATCATTAATTGCCATTATAACAATATTGCTATTTTTTTAAAAAGTATTGACTTTTCAAGTCTCTGAGGTATGATATAATATAAGCAATAAACATAAGGAGAATTAATATGATAAAAGCAGGTCTTATCGGTCTTGGAGCAATGGGCAGAGGACACCTCGATAATTTTCTCCGATTTATTGAGGAAGGCTCTGATATAAAGCTGATTGCTGTTTGCGACACAGACCCCAACAAATTTAAAAACTACGAATCGGTACACAATATCAAGGGCATTGGCGTGAGAGAATACGATTTCTCAATGTTCAATTGCTATCACGATATTGACGAGATGATTTCCCGAGAGGAGCTTGATTTCGTCGTTGTGGCACTTCCCACCTTTATGCATTGCGAGATTACCTGCAAGTGTCTTAACGCGGGTATAAACGTGCTTTGCGAAAAGCCTATGGCGTTAAATCTCGAGGAATGCCAGCGTATGATTGATACTGCCAACCGCAACGAAAAGTATTTGATGATTGGTCAGTGCGAAAGATTCGAGGGCGTTTACGAGGTGCTTAAGGATTTCGTTGCTGAAAACCGACTCGGCAATGCGCTTTCGGGCTATTTCTTCCGAGGAGGCTCAACGCCGATGCACTCCTTCAACGGCTGGATTTTACAGCGTGAAAAGGGAGGCGGAGCGCTTTTTGACCAGCACGTGCACGATATTGATATGGTACAGTGGCTTTTCGGTATGCCCAAGGCTGTCTGTTCAATCGGACGTACCTTTTACAAGGGCAGTGGCTACGATGCCGTTACCACCAACTACATTTACGACGATTGCAAGGCGATAAATTCTCAGGACGACTGGCTCTTGCCCGACTCTGAATTCTGGATAACCTTCCGCTGTAACTTCGTCAACGGTACTATCACATATGACCAGACGGGCTTCCACGTAATAAACCGAGGCGGTGAGGACGTTACTCCCGAGTACAGCACCGAAAATCCCTACTATAAAGAGGTAAGATATTTTGCAAATCTTGTAAAGACGGGTGGAGTAAACACCGTAAATCCTCCCGAGGATTCTATGAAGGCAATACGAATTGCACTTGCCGAAACCAAGTCCTGTGACAACTGTGGACAGATAATCATACTTTAATGAATAACCCTCCGTTTTTTTGGAATGATAAGAAAAAACGGAGGTTTTTCTTATGATTGAAAAGGATACGGTGAGACTTCTGCGTGAATGTGACGCAGGCATAAAAATGGGTGTTGATTCAATAAACGACGTGCTCGATTACGTTGGTGACAAGGAGCTTTACCGTCTGCTCAAGACCTGCGGTGAGGGGCACGAAAGACTCGGAGACGAGCTGAGAGCCTGCCTTGAGCGTTACGGTGACGAGGGCAAGGACCCGAATCCTATGGCGCGCGGAATGTCCTGGGTCAAGACCGAGGTTATGCTCAAGCTCTGTGAGTCGGACGAGACTGTTGCCGACCTTATGACCGACGGCTGTAATATGGGAGTCAAATCACTCTCCAAGTATTTGAATAAATATAAGGCGGCTGACGAAAAATCCAAGAGCATTGCCAAAAGACTTATTGCACTTGAGGAGGACCTTGCAATATCAATGAGAGGTTATCTTTGAAAAAAGCGGATACAACTTTTTTGTTGTATCCGTTTTTATAACGATAATCGAAAGTCGAAATTCAAGAATTTCGACAGCAAATCTTTGATTTGCTAACAGTTTTCTTTGAGAAAACTGTCGATTTTCGTTCAAATGAATGTAGTCCAAAAAGCAATTTGCTTTTTGGGGAGGCTGAT
>JAFSID010000043.1 GCA_017439965.1 Clostridia bacterium
TGCTAACAGTTTTCTTTGAGAAAACTGTCGATTTTCGTTCAAATGAATGTAGTCCAAAAAGCAATTTGCTTTTTGGGGAGGCTGATATATCAGCTTCGAAAAGGCTTTTTGCCTTTTCGACATCCTACATTCATTATAACATAAATTGGTAATTTTGACGTTAAAAAGACGAAATTCCGTTAAATTTCTTAAAAAATATTCTAAATCCTCAAAGTTTCATAACTGTTTATTAAAATTTAAGTGTTATTATGATGTCAAACAGTAAAGGAGGATTTGTCTTATGAACGATAAATTTGACGATGTTAACATAAATGAAAATGACAGAACAAAAGAAGGTCTTGTCGAAGAGGCTGAAGCCTTGACGGTTGAGACCGCTGTCGAGGAGGCTGTTGAAGAGACCGCGGTTGAAGGTCTTGAGATGGCTGAGGAGACGGTAATTGAAAAAGCAGAGGCAACAGTGGAGACGGTCGAGGAGGCTGTGTCCGAGAGCGTTGAGTCAACCGATGAAGCCGTTGACGAGACGGTAGCTGAAGAAAAGCCCGTTGTCGAAGCCGAGACACACGCGGAGGCTGTGAAGCCTACGGATGAGGAATACAGCTACGGAGGCTTTGCAAATAAGTGGGCTTACGAAAAAGCTGAAGAAAAGGCTAAGAAAAAGGGAAAAGGACTCAAGATTTTTGCGGCAATTATGTCGGCGCTTTTCCTGGTTACCTTAACAGCTTTCGTTACTTATTTCCTCATGAACGAACAGGACAAGGATAACGTAGTATATCCGAGCTCCAATCCCGTAGTATCCTCTCCCAATCTCAACGCGGAAAAAGAGGAGGATAAGTCTGTATCGGTTAACGCATCCATCGAAAACGATATCAACAAGGCTGTTGAGCGCGACGACGGAGAGCTTGTGGCAGAATATACGGGCGAGGTTCTTACCCGTCAGCAGCTTATAGCCTTTGCAAGCCCCAGCGTTGTCGGAATCAAGACTCAGGTTGAAAGCTATTCCTTCTTCGGTCCCTCGGTTTACGAGGGAGTCGGCTCAGGCTTTGTAATCACCGAAAGTGGATATATCGTAACGAATTATCACGTAATTGAAAACGCAATGGCAATCAAGGTTATCCTCGCCAACGGCAACGAATACGAGGCGGTGCTTGTGGGCGGCGACCAGCTTTCCGACCTTGCGGTGCTCAAGATAGAGCCTTCTGAAGACCTTGCTCCCGTCGTTATCGGCAATTCAGACAAGGTGCTTGCAGGTGACTCCGTAATCGCAATCGGATGTCCCTCGGGAATTGAGCTTGCGGGTACGTCAACAAGCGGAATGGTATCCAAGGCAAAGCGCGAGCTTGCCATTACCGATTCCTACGGCAGAACTCAGAAAACAATGTACGTTATACAGATTGACGCTCCCATCAACCCCGGTAACTCGGGCGGTCCTCTTTTGAATGACAGGGGAGAGGTAATCGGCATTAATACGCTCAAGCTTTCCTCGGGATATGAGGGAATAGGCTTTGCGCTTCCCATTAACGGAGTTATGGATATTGTAAATCAGCTTTGTGAGGACGGTGCGGTAACCAACCGCGGTGAGTCAAGCTACGTTAAGGGCAAGGCGGCTCTCGGCATTACCTACAACGAGCTTACAAAGCAGGAGGCTGAGTATTATCAGGTGCCTCTCGGAGTGCTCGTAATACTTGCAACTCCCGGCGGAGCGGCTCAGCAGTACGGAGTCAAGGGCGGTGATATCATCACGGGCTTTGACGATTGGACTATCGAAAACGCCGACGATCTCATTTCGGCGCTCAATAAGTCTGAGCCTAATCAAGAGGTCAAGCTTACCGTATGGCGTGACGGAGGTGAAATTATCCTCGACGTTGTTCTTGGAGAAAGCACGACTTAAAAGGTGTTTTATAATATTAAAGCAAAAAGAGGTTGATTTTTCAACCTCTTTTTATTTTACGGAATATCTGTTTACTCTGTAAGCCTTCTTTTTGTTGTTGTTTTCCCAGATACGCTTTTTGTGAAGCCTCTGACGGCGACGGCTTGTTTCCATATAGCTCTTGATAAGCTTCTGTACGTCACCGATCGTGCTTGAGGTCATACGTCTGTCTCTCGGCTTGTTTTTGATAAATTTCGTCAAAATGGGTAGCTTAATAACGTCCTTTACGTTTTCGCTGAAGGAGACCTTCGACGAGGTAAATACCGTAACGGTGTAAATCGGAAGAGACGCCAGACTCTGACGCTTCTTTAAAATTTCCTCAAGAGCCTTCTTATGCACCTTATTCTGAAAGGTCGGATTGTGGAAGCGTACCACCTTCTCACCCCAGCGCTGAGTCCAGTGCTTGCCTCGGGTTATGATATAGCCGTTGTGACTTTTTATCTCAATTATAAAAATACCTCGGTCGCAAAACAGAAGAGCGTCAAGCTCGGTAAGACCCGTTTCGGTCTTGAGATATAAATCTGTCATAAGCCTTGCCTCAGGCAGATATTTTTTTATGTAATTTACAACCTTCTTTTCTGCGTTGTCTCCGAAATGGTTAACGCGGTCCTGCTTTCGCTCAGCCTTGATTTTATTGTAGAGCTTTGACGCGAGAAAGACCGTCAAAACCGATATATTGACCGAAATGAATACGGTCAGAAAAACCTTGAGTGTCTCGGACACGGAATTTATCACTCCTCTCAATGTATATATTATCATAAAATCTCGGTTTGTACAACATAAATTGTTTTCCTTTTTAGAAAAAAGATAAAAAAATTCAAGAAAAATGCAAAAAAATCCAAAAAAGGTAGCAAAACTGTATTTACTTTTTTCAAAAAAGGTGGTATTATTATAATGTATGTGTTAAATAAAAAACAATGTCGTGCAAAAACACGGCAGTTAAGGAGGAAAAACATGGCAAGAAGAAAAATTTCCATGGACGGTAACACAGCCGCGGCTCACGTATCCTACGCGTTTACTGAGGTTGCAGCTATTTACCCAATCACCCCTTCCAGCCCTATGGCAGAGGTGACAGACGCTTGGTCCGCTGCTGATAAGAATATCTTTGGCGAACCCGCAAGAAACATATTCGGTCAGAGAGTTAAGATGATCGAAATGCAGTCAGAGGCAGGTGCTGCAGGTGCAGTTCACGGCTCACTCGCTGCAGGTGCTCTCACCACTACTTATACAGCATCTCAGGGTCTTCTCCTTATGATCCCCAATATGTATAAGATTGCCGGCGAGCTTCTCCCCGGTGTTATCCACGTTTCCGCTCGTTGTGTTGCAAGCCACGCGCTCAACATCTTCGGCGACCACTCCGACGTATACGCATGCCGTCAGACAGGCTACGCTATGCTCGCTGAGTCCAATCCCCAGGAGGTTATGGACCTTGGTGCAGTTGCTCATCTCGCATCCATCAAGGGCAGAGTACCCTTCCTTAACTTCTTCGACGGCTTCCGTACCTCTCACGAGATTCAGAAGATCGAGGCTTGGGATTACGAGGACCTCAAGGAAATGGTAGATATGGATGCAGTTGATGCATTCCGTAAGAGAGCTATCAACCCCGAGCATCCCGTACTCCGCGGTAGTGCTGAAAACGGTGACATCTTCTTCCAGCACAGAGAAGCATGTAACAGATATTACGACGCTCTCCCTGAGATCGTTGAAAAATATATGGACAAGGTTAACAAGAAGATTGGTACCAACTACCAGCTCTTCAACTACTATGGCGCACCCGACGCAGACCGCGTTATCATCGCTATGGGCTCTATCTGCGACGTTGCAGAAGAGGTTGTTGACTATATGAACGCTAACGGCGACAAGGTTGGTCTTATTAAGGTTCGTCTTTACAGACCCTTCCGTGCAGACAAGCTCATCGCTGCCATCCCCGCTACCTGTAAGAAGCTCGCAGTTCTTGACAGAACCAAGGAGCCCGGCGCTCTCGGTGAGCCTCTCTACCTCGACGTTGTTACTGCTCTTGCTACCAATGGCAAGACCGACA
>JAFSID010000044.1 GCA_017439965.1 Clostridia bacterium
TCCCGTACGGGTCACCAAAACAAAAGAGACACCATTTCGGTGTCTCTTTTGTTTTTTATGATTTTTCGGGAATCGAGCCCGAGAGGGCTTCCACCGTTAAGAAAACCATTCGGGGAATAGTAAATTGAATATGGCATCATAATCGCCATCGACAAGGGCTTCTTTTCGGCTATAATTGCGCTTTGTCGTTTGGAATACCTGTGTATTCCTGCACTTCGCATCGCAATTCTATCTCGAAAATAATCTCCTTGCGATAACGACTCTGAGCCACATTCAATTTATTTAGGTGGAAGGGGTGAGACCTTCAGGTCGAGCCGTGCAGATTGCCGTGAGGCAATATGCGTCGATTCCCATACGTTCACCAAAACAAAAGAGATACCGAAAAGGCTACTTCTCATAAGGATATTAAGTTAAATCCAAGAGAAAATGTCGATTGAGAGTGGCTAAACAAGAAAATGCAACATGGACGATAGGTCTGTGTTGCATTTTTCGTTATGTGTCCGTACCTCAAAATATGCGCCGCAATAAATAAAGAATAAAATCTGACGAAATATTTACATTTTTGCGTTGAAGCATCTGAGATTTTATGTTATAATAATTAAAATACAGTCGAGGAGCGATTTGATAATGACACATGTTTTTATTGTTGACGAGCATACTTTCAAGATACATTTACAATATATGTTTGCTGGAACAGGAAGAAAAGATCTTATTCCGGACTTCATTGGACGTGCAAAAACTATTACTACTGCTGATTCAGAAGAAAAAACATTTGTATCGATGATATCTGATATATCAAAAATTAGAAAAGATGATTTGATTGCTTTCTATGTTACGGGATGTCAAAAAATCTTTGGCTTTTTTAAAGCTGTAAGTGATCCGTTTTTTAACGATAATCCGCCGGACTACTTAGGCTCAAATTTGGGTAGATATTTACCATTTAGAGTCTTAATTGAACCTCATGAGGTTTTTGCGGATGGCGTTACAGAGCACGAGGCATTGGACTGTATCCAAAATGTAACTCATCCGTATGAAATGTGTTGGAGCTTAATATACAGGAAGTTAACTGGACTAAGAGGTTGTTCATTCATAACAGATTTTGAGTCTAATAGACTCTATCAACAAATCTACACTAAAAATAATGGGATTTGTTTAGGCAACAACAACCAGTTTGATTATGATGCTCAAAATAAATTAATCAAAACCACAACAAATGTTAATGCTTATGTGGGAACAACAGCAACACCTCTTGATATCTCAGCGAGACTTCAACAAATAACAAGAGCTTATGAAACACATTTGCAGGCATATGTATCACAATATTATGACAAAGCTCCTTTGCGTGCATTTTTGTGTCCTCAAGCAAATGTAAATTCAATATGGTTTGGTAATGAAGTGGTGTGCAGTGTTGGAGAACAAAGAATAGATTGCCTACTTATAACTGAAACAACCTCCACTTTTTATATTAGGGTTATTGAATTAAAAGATGAACCCCCAAAGGCATCATTGATAAATGAACAACTTGATTGGTATTTACAATGGGTAATGCAATATATAACCCCTTTAATGTGCATCAAGCAAGTTGAAATAATTCCTACGATTATTGCACCAGAAAACAAAAGAAGCTGTCCTAATAAAACTAATTTTATGAACGCAGCTGCAAACTTTAACAATACAAAGCCGAGTACTACAAACAATATTTCTATTGCCAAATTGGAATTCATATCTTTTGACAAGACATCAGGCATTTCTTTCAAAAAAGTTTTCTGATTTGCTGGACTTAGGCGTTTTTTGTGATATAATCATAATCAAGAAAGGAGTGATGAAGTGAATTACATAGGTTCAAAGTATTCCTTGATGGATTTCTTAACCGAAACCATTGTAACCGTAGCAGGTACAGATACTGACAAGATATTCGCAGACTTGTTCGCAGGAACAGGCGTGGTCGGAAAAACATTCAAGCAGAATGGCTATCAGGTTATTGCAAATGACATACAACATTACAGTTATGTGACTAACAAACACTTTATCGAGAATGTTCCTCCTCTTGATGCATCAATCGTTGAGTACCTGAATGCACTCAAAGGTACTGAAGGATTCATATACAAAAACTACTGTGCAGGATCAGGAAGCGGAAGAAATTACTTCACAGATCAAAATGGAATGAAATGTGACTCGATTAGAATTGAGCTTGAGCTACTCAAAAACTCCGGCGAGATCAACGAAGCGCAGTATTACTACTTGCTTGCAAGTTTAATCAACTCGATTGATAAGTACGCAAACACGGCATCGGTATATGGGGCATTCCTCAAGCATGTAAAAAAATCGGCTCAAAGAGAGTTTGAGTTGGAGCTACTTCCTATCATAGATGGAGATAGACGAAGCAGAGTGTATAACGAGGACATCGCAGAGTTAATCAAACGAATTCACGGTGATATACTCTATCTCGATCCTCCTTACAATGAAAGACAGTACTGTGCAAATTACCACGTGCTTGAAACAATATCAAGATATGATTTCCCTGAACTGAAAGGAAAAACAGGCCTTAGAGATTACAGTTCGCAAAAGAGCGACTTCTGTTCATCCAAAACTGTGGTTGATGCATTCGAGCATGTAATCAGAAATTCAGATTTCCAATACATATTCCTAAGCTATAACAATGAAGGATTGATGCCGTTCGATGTAATCAAGGGAGTAATGGAAAAGTACGGAGAGTACGAGATGTTCTGCAAGGATTACAGAAGATTCAAAGCGGACACCGACGAGAATAGAAATCACAAGTCAGACAAAACGGTAGAGTACTTACACTGTCTTGTGAAGAAATAAAATACAAACAAATTGAAAATATCATCGACAAACGGCGACTTTTTATTGCAAAGTCGCCGTTTTTGTGGTATAATTATTTATCTCTCTTTATAAAGGTAGAATAATTATGAATCCATTCACAGAAGGAAGCACCCAATATAAAGATTTCGAGGTAATGTCGGATTGCAAATGGCATTGCTCAAAGTGTGAATTGTTAAGCGGTCAAGCAAAGACTTGGCAGGTGTGGCGTCAGGAAAAAGGAATACAACTTGATCAGGACGAAGAAGGTCATTGGTATAAAAAGATTCTATGCCCTAAATGTGGAGTGAAAACAATCCATAGAAAACTTAAATCTACTGAGATTGTAGATATAGACTTGAAAGCTCGCACGGGCATTCCTGCTGAAATTGCCAAACGAGCTAAAGCTCTTTACGGATGTGTTGATGAATATACTCTGCGTGTAGAGCCAGCAAATCAGTTGGAGATAGATCATAGAGTTCCGCAGGTCAGATGGACAACAAATGAAGATGATAACACAAATCTTACGGATGCTCAAATTAGAGAAAAGTTTATGCTTTTGACAAGAGCGAATAATCTTTTGAAATCCCGTTTTTGCGAGGATTGCGCAAGAACAGGAAAACGAGCAAAGGGATATAAGGTTATTGAGTTTTGGTACAAGGGCGATGAAAACTACGATTGCTCCATCGGTTGTGAGGGATGTTTTTGGTATAATCCAACCAAGTGGAGAGAAGAATTAAATAAAAAGATAAAGAAATAGTGCTATGGCTAAATATAACGATTTAGATATGGAGAATTGGAAAGAATACGATGATATTCTAACCGACTCTCTTTGGATTATAGATAAGCGTGATAGTTCAGGCGTGCATAATGCAAGCTATCACGGAAACTTTGTGCCTCAGATACCGAATCAGTTATTTAGAAGATACACAAAAAAAGGCGACTGGATACTTGATCCTTTTTCTGGTGGTGGAACATCGTTGATTGAAGCACAGCGACTTGGTCGAAACGCAATCGGTGTAGAGCTTCAAGAAGAAGTTGCGAGAGCTTCTGTTGAACTCCTAAAACAAGAAAAGAATCCCGACACGAGAGGGACGATATTAATCGGAGATAGCCGCACTGCAGACATCGGAGAAAAACTTCAAGCATTTGGTGTCAATAAGGTGCAGTTCGTGATATTTCACCCACCCTATTGGGATATTATCAAGTTCAGCGAAAACGAACAAGACCTATCTAACTGTGCGACAATTAATGAGTTCAACGAATCGTTTGGGCAAGTAATAGATAACACTTTGCAGCATCTCGAAAAGAACAGATACTGTGCTTGTGTTATAGGTGATAAGTATGCCAATAGTGAAATTGTTCCGCTTGGCTTTTATTGCTTGAATCTCTTTATGATGCGTGGGCTGAAATTGAAGGCAATCTTGGTTAAAAACTTTGAAGAAACCAAGGGAAAAGCTAATCAAAAAGCGATTTGGAGATATCGCGCTTTAGCAAGTGATTTTTATCTATTCAAGCACGAGTATATATTTGTGTTTAAGAAGGTTAAATAGGTGAAATGTATGAATAATGAAGTGGTCGGAATTTCTGCTGAGTTGGCAATAGCAGATGTTTTTAATTTGTATGTTAACCCAAGATATAGAGAACGCGGAGATGAATACATCAAAGACAGTCTTATGAATTGTGTCGCATATGCGTTTAAAGAAGAAAACTTGCCAACTCCGATTAGGCATGTAGCCGAAAATAAAAGTTTGATTGATTTCGAATTGGAGGATGGAAAGACACTATCCGTAAAAACAAACAAGAGAAAATTAGATAAAGTAGCACCGCAAAGAATCGGGCAGCCAACAAGCGATACATACTTTGAATACCTATCCGAAGCAATGGATTTTGATTTACAGAAAGAACTTGAACTTCTTGGATTGCCGGATGCCTATGAAACACGCCGTAGTCTCTTCAAATATTTTTCGCGTACTCATATAGCTGATTTATTGCCTTTGTATTGGGAACATCTGTTTGAATGTGATTATTATATTCACTTTTATAATGTCGTTGATGGATTTGATAACCCAACTGGCAGAGCAAGATATTTGGTGTTGAAAGATATCCCAACCTCACCGAGATGGGATGTAACCCAAATTACATTTACAAAAACATTGGAAGGTTGGAGAGAAAGCTGTACCGTTAAGTATATGGGAACTTCTATTGGAGAATTTCAAGTACACAACAATAGGGATTGCCTGAAATTTCGATTCAATATTAGAGGGATCTTATATTTGCTGAATAATCATTTAATTTGAGAAACCCTCTGGACTTATGCTCTCTTCTGTGGTATTGTTGGTGTTACCAAAGGACAGGAGGTAACAAAATGGTACTACAAGCGTTGAAAAACATGTATCCAGAGCAAGTGAAAAGGTACTTAATTCGGTTATGAAAGATCTCGAAAAATGCCGTGGCAAGAATATGAGTGCAGAAGGACTTGCTGATTTGATAGGCAAACTCATAACAGCAAATACAATTGAAGAAGCATTAAAGCAAAATACTGAGGACGATTCAGAGCCGAGCAAATTCGGTAATGAGTCGTCCTTTGCTACGCAAGAGATACGAGTAAGAAGATCAGAGCCTTAGTGAAAGCGAAAGCAGAGCGTGGCGAGAGAGTTGGAACGATTGTTCCTTACGGTTACAAGCGCGATCCCGAACACAAAGGTCATCTCCTTGTCAACGAGGAACCCGCACCAATCGTCCGAATGATATTCTCGCTGTGTGCCAAAGGTACTGGACCGAGAAATATTGCAAATATCCTGCGTGACAAGAAAATACTGAAGCCTACCGCCTATCGTTATCAAACGGAAGGTGTATACGGAACACGCACGGATACCGAAACGCCATACGGTTGGAACGATAGAACGGTTGCAGGTATCCTTGATAATGAAATCTATCTTGGTCATACTGTTAACTGTCGCACCACGGTGGTATCCTACAAGGACAAACGCAAGAAGGATCGTCCAGAAAGTGAATGGTATCGTGTTGAAAATACTCACGAAGCTAT
This sequence comes from Clostridia bacterium, assembly GCA_017439965.1. Classification (GTDB taxonomy): domain Bacteria; phylum Bacillota; class Clostridia; order Oscillospirales; family SIG627; genus RGIG6353. The sequence continues at coordinate 5,873 of JAFSID010000044.1, forward strand.
CATTGACAAAACAACTTGGGAGCTTGCCCAAGTAGTTCGTCAAGGCAAACGCAGACGGACAGCGATGGGTGGAATCGATAAGTATAGCGGTCTATTATACTGCGCGGATTGCAATTCAAAGCTGTACTTTATTCGAGGAACAACACTCAAAACAGATGCCTACGGATTTATTTGTAGCCGATACAGAAAGCACATGGGCGAGGAACAATGCACGCCTCACTCCATCAGGGCAAAGGTGCTTGATGAGATCATCCTTGAAGAAATCCGCAAGGTAACCTACTACGCACGCGCTCAAACCCGTGAGCTCGTCAGCTTTATTAATCAAAAAAGCTCTGCGGAAAACCGCAGAGAGTTAAATGCGAGGATGGTGGAGCTTGCGAGTCTTGAAAAGTGCAACAACGAGCTGCACGCTATGTTCAGGCGACTCTATGAGGACAATGTTCTCGGCAAGGTCACCAATGAACAGTTCCGTATGCTCTCCGACGGTTACAACACCGAGCAAAGAGAAATCACCGAGCGGCTTCCAATAGTAAAGCAAGAGATTGAAGATCTGAAAGTGGCGGCAACCAATGTCGAGAGATTTGTGGATATTGCAAACAAGTACACAGATTTAAGGGAGCTGACTCCCGAAGTGCTTCGCACATTCATAGAGCGAATTATTATCCACGAAAGAACGGCAAAGCACAGCAAAACCGCAACGCAGCAGATCGACATCTACTTCCGCTATATCGGAAAACTTGCACCCGAACAAGTTGCCTAAACCAACAAAACGGAATAGGACGGACAGCCGAAACTGTCCGTCCTACAACCGAGTACCGCCTTACGCAGTTAATATCCTTATGGGAAACTGCGCAAAGGGTGTCTCTTTTTTTATATGCAATTAATTTTTAATCGTTTTGCCCGTAGTACCGAAGGTAAGATGAACGTTTACGGGACAAGCGTTAAGAGACGCCTGACAGCCGACGGACGCCTTGAATTTGCCCTTGGGTACGGTAAGAGTGCCCTGATGCCAGATATTCTTTTCGTTGCCGTAGCGGTCGATGACCTTAGCGCTCTTGCCGTCCCACTCGATAAAGTCGGTTGACATAAGCTCGCACTCGAACATTACGGTCTCCTTTCCGACGGTGACGGTGGGATTCTTAACGACGTTGTAAACCTGACGGCAAGCGGTGATGCTCGACGCATAAACGCCCTCAACGTCACCCGATACCATAAGCTCAATGCTGGTAAGTCTGTCCATATTATGACCCGAGCGTCCGATTGAATAGAAGCCCTGATTGTCCTCAAAGCCAAGCTCGAGTCTCTCGCCGTTGTCAGCCTCTAGAAGAACGAAGTCACGCCAGCCCTCAAAGTCGGTATCAACGACGAAAAGTCCGTAGCCGTGCTCACTCTGTGATGCGCTGAGGGTCTTGATGCCGATAGCACCCTTCTTGCCGTTGCCCTTGACTCTTATCTTATACGCAAGATTATTGACGGTATTAAGCTCAGCACCGAAGGTAAACTTCTTTACCTGGTCTGCAACGGGCTTATTTTCGTCAAGAGGAAGGAGAACGAGAGGCTCGTCACCGAGAGTGGACATACAGTTTTCAATGCGGATAAAGGGAGTCTGCTTCTTGAAGGGATTTTCAAACTCAACGGTATTACGCTTTTCGTCCTGAATATCGAAAAGTCTCTTGGTCTTGTAATTCTTCTCCTCAAATACGTACTTGTTGCCCTTCTTGACAACCGCAACCTCGTGTCCGCAGTTCTTTGCCATTTCAATGGTTTCGGGCTTGAAGTAGTCGGACTTGCGGAGGTCGGAGTAAACCTTATAGCGTGCAACATTTCTGCGGTAGCCTGCGTAACGCTCAAGCACAGCCCGAGAGGTGCCGTTGAAAACGTTGGAGTAGTTATAAAGGACGGCAAGCATACCGAGGTGGTCAATGGAATCCCAGTGATGATAACGGGTATGCTGGTTTCCAGGGTACTTGTCGGTGGTCGGGAAGAAGTTGTACCAGCCGAGAGTTGCGGTGTGGTGATTGCGGGTAGCAATCGCCTGATGCTTATGATGAAGTCCGTTCCAGTATCTGTAAGCACGGAAGGGAGTATCCCAAGCGCCCATTCTCGCACGTGAAGCCCAGATTGACGGATACATCGTCGAATACTCAATAATGGGATAGGTTTCGCAGTTCTTCATAATTTCGTGTACGAAGATTGCGGCATAGTACCAGCCCTCGTGCTTGGTGCAATGACGTCCGATTCCGTCAAGTGCATCAAGATATATCATACCGAAGCCGCCCTTATTATAAGCCTCGGCGGTATTTCTGGCAATCTGCTTGAAGAGGTCGCTCGTAACTGCAGGAGCAAAGAGGTTGAAGCAGCCTCTTAAGTGATACATAGGCTCGCCCTTCTTGTGAGATACAGCCTTAGTACCTGCAAAGCCACGCTGAAGCACCTTAAAGCCGTCGGGAGCGTTGGTATAGTATATAATCTCCTCGCCTACGAGAATATAGGGAAGGTTTGAGGTAAAGAAGCCGTAATAATCCGAAAGCTCGGCGGTAGACTCAACAGACGGAACGAAGTCCGCATCTGCCGAAATATCCTCGGCAAGAGTGAAGGTCTCGTTGCGGTCGAGCTGACTCTGCCACTTGGGGTCGGAAAGAATTTCGTGACAGCCGGGATTGATATAATATGCATAGGTGTGAAGACCCGCCTTCATACCGTTTTCGGCAAGAGGCTCTGCAACGTGCTTTTTAAAGCCCTCGTGGTTTTCGTAATGAGCCTGCTTGAAGTCGCCCTGACGGTAGGTTGCACCGCCCTGATGGATATCGACCTGGTCAACGCCAATCTGCTTGAAGAACTCGATATTGTTCTTGATATAATCGGGAGCGGCGCTGTAAATAATCGTATAGTCACCGAAATTGTCCTTACAATCACGTCCCCAAGGACCTGCGGTCTTGGAAACGATACCCTTTTCGGAGTCAATCTTCTCGCAGAGGGTCTTGAGAGACTCGCGGAGAATGATTTCGGGAGCGGTGGTAACGCCAACCTTAGCACCCAAAACGCCTCCGAGGTGAGGATAAGCGCAAGCCTTGAAGTCTCCGCTTATTCCGCTGGGATAATTGACAGTACGGGTGTTGACGGTCATGGGCACCTCGGCAATGCGAAGAGCGTTGATATCCTCCTTGTCGCACTCAAACTTGAAGCCTGCAAAACGGATATAGAACGCCTCGGGCTTGAGAGCCTCACCTACCACCTCACAGATGAAGTGGTCGTCAAACGCCTCAAGCTTAACATACGCCGAGCCAAGCTCGGTCTCAAAGCCTGCAATACCTCCATTAAAGGACATACTTTTTGCGGGAAATTCAACCTCGTCCTTGTCGTAGGCAGAAAAGAAGCTCTGCTTTTCAGCGGTTATCTCCTTGTCTGCAACAAGGTCGAACACCTTAACGGTTGCATCCTTCTTGGAGATTTCGATTTTGAGACAGTTGGTTGACAGAATAAGAGCGGTCTTGTTATCCTTGATACTCATAATAAGCCTCCGTTATTTTATTTCCTTACCCGTCGTACCCATCGTGAGATAGAGGTTGACGGGACAGTTGTTAAGTGATGACTGATAACCGACGGTCACACGGTACTTACCCTTGGGCACGGTAAGGCTACCCTGGAACCATATCGGCTTTTCGTTAGCGTAGCGGTCAATGACCTTGGCGGTCTTGCCGTCCCACTCGATAAAGTCGGTAGACATAAGCTCGCACTCGAACATTACGGTCTCTTTTCCGACGGTGACGGTGGGATTCTTGAGAACGTTATATACCTGACGGCAGGCGTTGACGCTTGACATACGCACGCCCTCAACGTCTCCCGTTGCAAGAAGCTCAATTGAGCTGATGCGGTCCATATTGAGACCCGAGCGGTAGACGGGGTACATATGAAGTCCTTCCTCGAAAAGCTCGGGACGGTCGCCGTTGTCTGCCTCAAGAAGCACGAAGTCACGCCAGCCCTCAAAGTCGGTGTCTATAAGATAAAGTCCGTAGCCATTTTCACTGTTCGTTCCGCCCTTGAGTCGAAGCGCGACGGTACCCTTTTTGCCGTTGCCCTTGACTCTGACGGTCATGGCAAGATTGTTGATAAGATTTATTTCCGAGCCAAGCTCGTGTAAACGGAGCTGTTCGGTTACCTCCTGCTCCTCGTTCATGGGAAGAAGGAGCATCGGGTCACGTCCGAGGGTTGACATACAGTGCTCTATTCTCACGAAGGGAGTCTGCTTTTTAAAGGGGTTTTCATAGGTGAGAGTGTTACGGCTCTCCTCGTTGATGCCGTAATATCTCTTGATATCGTAGTTCTTTTCAACGAGTGCGTATTTGCCGTGTCCCTTATCGGCAACCGCAAGCTCGTGCGGATTCTGCCTTGCCTTTTCAAGTATTTCCTCCGAGAAGTAACGGTCACGGCGGAGCTTGTCGTAAAACTTGTAAATATCGAGATTACGCTTCCAGCCGGGAATCTTCAAATTGTAGTTGGAGTAAGCGTTGGAATAATTATAAAGGATTGCAAGAGTACCCATAAACTCGATTGCATCGGTATGGAAATACTTGGTGTGCTGATTTCCCGGGTACTTATCCGTGATAGGATAGAGGGATACCCATCCAAGCGTTGAGTTGTAAAGGTGACGGGTTGCAGCCTTGTTATACTTATGGTGAATACGGCAGAAGTTCTTGAGTCCTCTGAAGGGAATATCCCAAGCGCCCATTCTCGAACGGCTTGCCCATACTGACGGAGGCATATCCGCAAACTCAATAATTGGGTCGTCGTGGCAGTTCTTTATAACCTCGTGGGTAAACTTTGCAATATAGTAGGGGCGTTCCTCAATGCGACAGTGACGGCGCGTACCGTCTACCGCATCGAGATATATCATAGTGTAACCGCCTCTGTTGTAGTTCTCGGCGGTCTGACGCGCTATCTTTAAGAAAAGCTCGCTTCCGTGCTTGGGAGCAAAGAAATAGAAGCAGCCGTCAATGTGATAGATCACGGCGTCCTTCTTATGCTCTGCGGGAGTCGTACCGCAAGCACCTCGCTCGGTGACCGTAAAGCCGTTTGGCGCATTCTTATACTTTATAATCTCCTCGTCAATGAGAACGTAGGGCATATTGGTTGAGAAGAAGCCGTAATAATCCGAAAGCTCGGCGGTGGACTCAACCGTCGGCACGAAATCAGCCTCTGCCGAAATATTCTCGGAAAGGGTAAACTCCTCAAGGGTGGATAACTGCTTCTGCCACTTGGGGTCTGAAAGAAGCCCGTGACACTTGGGGTCAATATACTGACCGTAGGTATGGAAGCCCGTCTGTATTCCGTGCTTCGCAAGGCGGTCGGTAACCCTCGCCTTGAAATCCTCGTGTCCGTCGTACAGCATATATTCAAAATCGCCCTGACGGAAGGTGTTTATGTTATTCTGCACTATATCAAGGTGGTCGATTCCGAGATATTCAAGAGCGTCTATCTGGTCGTCGAGATACTCCTGAGAGGCAAACCAGGAGAGCATATAACTTCCCTGAACTCTCTCGTTTTCAAAAGCCCAAGGACCTGCGCTTTTCATAACGATTCCCTTTTCGGGGTCTATCTCCGAGCATATCTCCTGAAGCACTGCGCGACGGCTCTTTTCGGAAATTACCGCATAGCCGTAGCGTGCACCCTTTGCACCCTCAAGGTGCTCGTAGGTTTTGGACAAAGTTCTCTTATCATATCCGTCGGGGAACAAAACGGGGTCAACGGAAACCGTCATTGCAACGCCCACCGCTCTCGGTCCGTCCTCGTCGTCGGGGTCGTATTCGTAGGAGGCATTACCCATATAAATACAGTAAACACCCTCGGGAAGAGCGGTCAGCACCTCGAAGATAAAGAAATTATCTCTTACCGTAACGCCGATTTTAACCTCTCCCTTCTCGGTTTTGAGAAAGAACGTGTCATTCTCAAAATCAAGAGAGAGGATTTTAAATTCCTGCCAGCTTTCATCGGTCAGAGCAAAAAAGCTCTTCCTCTCACCCGTGATATCAACGCCGTCCGCCGTCACGACCGACAGAAGAGTCGCATCACTGCGGGAAAGCTCAAGCTTCACTGTTTTGTTTTCAAGTGTTATTGCTTTCTTCGTAACCTTAACAGCCATAAATCCTTCTCCATTTGTATCGTTTTACATCTTATTTTAAGGTATTTTTCACCTCACGGTTAGTCTACCATAAAACAAAGCCGAGGTCAACAAATTATAAAAATTTTGCTTTTTTCAGCAGATTACACAATTTAAACGGCACTCCTTTGTCAAAAAAAGAAAAACCGCCGAAGCGGTTTTTCTGAAAACACAAAAAATACTGTTTTATTTTATGATTTTTCCGTCAGTTCCCATCGTCACGATTGCGTTAACGGGACAGCCGTTAAGAGACACAGCCGAAAGGCTTGCCTTGTATTTACCCTTGGGTACGGTGAGAGTGCCCGAGAAGTAAATCTCCTTTTCGTTAGCGTAGCGGTCGATGACCAGAGCACGCTTGCCGTCCCACTCGATAAAGTCGGTGGACTGAAGCTCACACTCAAACATAACCGACTCACCGCCTACCGTGAGGGTAGGATTCTTGATGACGTTATATATCTGAGGGCACGCCTTTATATCGGACATACGGACTCCCTCAACGTCACCCGTTGCAAGCACCTCGATAAAGCCGAAGCGGAACATATTGGGAAGGAAGTGATGTATCTGATACATATGAACGCCCTGCTCAAAAAGCTCGACACGGTCACCGTTGTCAACCTCACAAAGCACGAAGTCACGCCAGCCCTCAAAATCGGTATCAACGGTCAAAAGCCCGTATCCGCTCTCGTTACCCTTACCCGACTTAAGACGAATTCCGACGGCACCCTTACGGCCGTTACCCTTGATACGTACGGTAACGGTAAGTCTTTTGGTAATGTCAAAATCTGCGCCGAGATAATGAGAGCGGAGCTGCTCGGAAACGTCACGGTTCTCGTCCATAGGCAATAGGATAAGCGGGTCGTGTCCGAGGGTGGAGAGACAATGCTCTATTCTTACGAAGGGAGTCTGCTTCTTGAAGGGGTTTTCAAAGGACTGCTCCCGACGGTCCTCCTCCTCAATACCGTAAAGTCTCTTTCTGTCGTAATTCTTTTCAACAAAGGCATACTTGCCCTTGCCTTTATCAACTACTGCAAGCTCGTGGGGATTCTCTCTTGCCTTTTCAATAATTTCCTCGGAGAAATATTTTTCACGGCGAAGTCTTTCATAAAAATGGTAACGGTCAATATTACGTCTCCAGCCTCTGACCTTAAAGTTAAAAAGACCGTAGGCGATGGAATAATTGTAAAGAATGGAGAGTGCGCCGAGATGGTCTATCGCGTCACGGTGGAAATAGTGAATGAAGTGGTTACCTGGATAGTAATCTGCGGTGGGATAGAGAGCCATCCATCCGAGAGTCGCATTGTAAAGGTGGCGGAGTGCCCCCTTGTTTGAAGCGTGATGGATATTGATAAATCTCTTGTAGGCTCTGAGCGGCATATCCCAAGCGCCCATTCTCGAACGGCTTGCCCAGATGGATGCGGGCATATCCGCAAACTCTAAAATAGGCTCGTCGTGACAGTGCTTTATTATCTCGTGAGTGAATTTTGCAATATAATAGGGACGCTCCTCAAGTCTGCAATGTTGCTTCGTGCCGTCTACCGCATCGAGATATATCATCGTATATCCGCCCTTGTTGTAGTTCTCGGCAGTCTTGCGGGCAACCTCAAGGAAAAGCTCACTACCGTGTCTTGGCACTAAATAATAGAAATATCCGTCGAGAAGATAAACCGTTGAGCCCTTCTTATGCTCGGCGGGAGTCGTACCGCAGGCACCGCGCTCGGCAACCTTAAAGCCGTCGGGAGCATTCTTATACATAATTATTTCCCCGTCAATCAAAACGTAAGGAATATTCTTTGTAAAGAGGCCGTAGTAATCCGAAAGGTCGGCGGTGGATTCAACGGTCGGGATAAAGTCGGACTCGGCTGAAACGTCCTGCAAAAGCTCATACTCTCCGCGAACGGCAAGCTGCTTCTGCCATTTGGGGTCCGAAAGAAGCCCGTGGCACAGGGGGTCGATATACTGTCCGTAGGTATGAAGGCTCGCCTGTATTCCGCGCTCTGTAAGGCGGTCGGTGACCCTCGCCTTGAAATCCTCGTGTCCGTCGTAATGGACGTATTCAAAGTCACCCTGACGGAAGGACTTTTTGTTATTCTGGGTTATGTCAAGGTGGTCTACCTTAAGGTAGGCGATATCGTCAAGCGTTCTGTCAAGATACTCCTGCGAGCAATCGGTGGTAACTATATAGCTTCCCTGAACTCGCTCGTTTTCATCCGACCAGGGACCTGCCGTTTTCATAACGATGCCCTTTTCGGAGTCAATCTCCGAGCAAAGCTTACGAAGCTCCGCACGTCTGCTCTTTTCGGGAATTACCGCATAGCCGTAGCGTGCTCCCTTTGCTCCCTCAAGATGCTCAAAGGTTCTGGAAATGGTTTTCTTATCGTAGCCGTCGGGAAAATACTCGGGGTCAACGGTAACCGTCATTGCAACGCCTACCGCTCTCGGTCCGTTCATATCCTCAATATCGTATTCGTAGGAGGCGTTACCCATATAGAGACAGTAAGCGCCCTTGGGAAGAGAGGTCAGCACCTCGAAAATAAAGTAGGTGTCTCTTACGGTAACGGCAATTTTAACCTCACCAAGCTCGGTCTTGAGAATAAGCGTGTCACCCTCCGAATCAAGCCCCTCGTTTTTAAACTCCTGCCAGCTCTCGTCGGTCAGGGCAAAAAAGCTTTTCTTCTCGCCCGTGATATCAACGCCGTCCGCCGTCACAACCGACAAAAGACTCGCATCCTTGCGCGAAAGCTCAAGCGTTACCGTTTCGTTTTTCAGTAATATAGCTTTATTCGTAGCAGTAATACCCATAGTGTGTTCCTCGTTTTTGTGATATTAGGCTCTTTGCACCTCACGGTCATTCTAACACACAAAATTTCAAAAAGCAATCAGTTTAAGGCGGTGAGTCACTAATGTACAAAAAGAAGTCTCTATTGTACAAAAACTCACTTTATCTCCTTGCCCTCCGTACCGACAGTCAGAATTGCGTTAACGGTACAGCCGTTGAGAGAGACAGCCGAAAGGCTTGCCTTGTATTTTCCCTTGGGTACGGTGAGAGAGCCTGAGAAGTAAATCTCCTTTTCGTTAGCGTAGCGGTCAATGACTACGGCGCGCTTTCCGTCCCACTCTATAAGGTCTGTGGATTGAAGCTCGCACTCAAACATAACCGACTCACCGCCTACCGTGAGGGTAGGATTCTTTATGACGTTATATACCTGACGGCAGGCATTGACGCTTGACATACGGACTCCCTCAACGTCACCCGCTGCAAGAAGCTCAATCGAGCTGATGCGGTCCATTGCAGGCATAAAGCGGTGTATCAGGAACGGATGAAGCCCTTTCTCGAAAAGCTCGGGACGGTCGCCGTCATCAGCCTCAAGAAGCACGAAGTCGCGCCAGCCCTCAAAGTCTGTATCAATGGTATAAAGGCCGTAATTCTCGGTATTACCCTTATCGCATCCGAGACGGAGCGCAAGCGTTCCGTTTTTTCCGTTGCCCTTGACCCTGACGGTCATAGCAAGGTTATTCATCAGGCTTAAGGTGTCCCCGAGCTGATGTACTCTGAGCTGCTCGGAGACCTCCTGCTCCTCGTTCATCGGAAGAAGAAGCATAGGGTCACGGCGAAGGGTTGACATACAGTTTTCAATTCTCACGAAGGGAGTCTGCTTTTTAAAGGGGTTTTCGAGAAGAACGGTGTGACGGGCATCCTCTTCAATGCCGTAAAGCCTCTTTCTGTCGTAATTCTTTTCAACAATCGAATATTTGCCGTTTCCGTTATCGGCAACTGCAAGCTCGTGAGGATTTGCTCTTGCCCATTCGAGAAGCTTCTCCGAGAAGTAATGCTCTCGGCGGAGCTTATCGTAAAGCTTATATATTGCGAGATTGCGAAGGACTCCCGCATATCTCATTTCATAATTCACATACGCCATTGAATAGTTATAGAGGATGGCAAGCATACCCATATGCTCAACCGAATCTCTGTGAAAATACTGAACGTACTGATTGCCCGGATAATAGTCGGCGTTGGGATAGAGAGACATCCATCCGAGCGTGGAATTATAAAACTGGCGCGTATACTTTGCGTTATATTCGTGGTGTATTTGATTGAAGCGTTTATAGCCTCTCATCGGTAAATCCCAAGCACCCATTCGCGCACGGCTTGCCCAGATTGACGCAGGCATATCCGCAAACTCTAAAATGGGCTCGTCGTGACAGTTCTTTATAATCTCGTGTGTAAACTTTGCAATATAGTAGAATGTCTCCTCGGGGCGACAGTGCTGACGGGTACCGTCTATCGCATCGATATATATCATAGTATAACCGCCCTTGTTATATGCCTCGGCGGTATTGTGAGCCACCCTTAAAAACAGCTCACTGCCCAGCTTGGGTACGAGATAATAGAAAAAGCCGTCAAGGTGGTAAATTTTCTCTCCGCTCTTATGCTCAGCGGGAGTCGTACCGCAAGCGCCACGCTCGGCAACCTTAAAGCCGTTGGGAGCGTTAGTATACTTAATAATTTCATTACCCACAAGAATATACGGCATATTCGTTGAGAAGAAGCCGTAAAAGCTTGAAAGCTCGGCGGTAGACTCGGCAGTGGGAACAAAGTCTCCGTCCGCTGAAATATCCTCGGAAAGCGTAAACTCCTCACGGGTGGATAACTGCTTCTGATACTCGGGGTCGGAAAGAAGTCCGAAGCATTGAGGATGTATATACTCAGCATAGGTATGAAGTGCAGTCTGTATTCCGTGCTCTGCAAGGCGGTCGGAGACCCTCTTCTTGAAATCCTCATCCGAGTCGTAGCAGGCATACTCAAAGTCGCCCTGACGGAAGGTGTTAACGTTATTCTGATGGAAATCAACGTGGTCGATTCCAAAGGCTTTGAAGGTCTCAAGATTTTTGTCCAGAAACTCAGGCTCGGCGTAATGCACTATCATATAGCCTCCCTGCACCTTCTCGTTATCCCACGACCAAGGACCTGCGCTTTTCATAACGATGCCCTTTTCGGAGTCTATCTCTAAGCATATATCCTGAAGCACCGTCTTTCTGCTCTTTTCGGGAATTACCGCATAGCCGTAGCGCGCACCGAGAGCTCCCTCAAGATGCTCATAAATTTTGGCAACCGTCTTTTTTTCATAGCCGTCGGGGAAGTATTTGGGGTCAACGGCAACCGTCATTGCGACACCTACCGCTCTCGGTCCGTTTTCACTGTCGAGGTCGTATTCGTAGGAGGCGTTTGCCATATAAAGACAGTAAGCTCCCTCGGGAAGAGAGGTCAGCACCTCGAAAATAAAGAAGGCGTCCTTTACCGTAACGGCAATTTTAACCTCGCCGAGCTCGGTCTTGAGGATAAGCGTGTCCCCCTCCAGATCGAGTCCCTCGTTTTTAAACTCCTGCCAGCTCTCGTCGGTCAGGGCAAAAAAGTTTTTCTGCTCGCCCGTGATATCAACGCCGTCCGCCGTCACGACAGACAGAAGAGTCGCATCCTTGCGTGAAAGCTCAAGCCTCACCGTTTTGTTTTCAAGCGTTATTGCTTTTTTCGTAGCTGTAATAGCCATAGTCTTTTCCTCATTCATATCATAATTTATCATAATTTAAAGTGTTTAAGATAAGTCTATCATAAAACAATGCCAAGGTCAACAAATTATTATTTTTTTGTTTTTTTCGGCAGATTACACATTTTAAAACGCGTTTTTTGTGAAAGAAAGAAAACCGCCGAAGCGGTTTTCCTTGATTCACAGCATTATTTTACCTCTTTTCCCGTTGTTCCGACGGTCAATACTGCGTTTATCGGACAGCCGTTGAGAGAGACTGCCGAAAGGCTTGACTTGTATTTTCCGTGTGGCACGGTAAGGCTACCCGAGAAGTAAATTTTATTTTCGTTTGCGTAGCGGTCGATAACCTTAGCGCTCTTGCCGTCCCACTCGATAAGGTCGGTGGATTTCAGCTCACACTCAAAGGTAACGCTCTCGTCACCGACGGTGACGGTGGGATTCTTAAGAACGTCGTAAACCTGACGGCAGGCTGTAACACCCGTCATATAAACCTCCCCGACGTCTCCCGAGGTCATAAGCTCAACCGAGGTTACTCCCGCAAGATTAAAGAAATGACGGTGAAGCTGATATGCGTGACAGCCCTTTTCAAACCCAAGCTCAACGCGTGAGCCGTTGTCGGTCTCAACGAGAGTGAAGTCCCTCCAGCCCTCAAAATCGGTGTCGATAATATAAAGACCGTAGCCGCTGCCCGTACTCATTCCGGCGTGAAGCTTGATGCCGACGTGTCCCTTTTTACCGTTGCCCTTGACACGCACCTTGATTGCCATTTTATCTCTTAAGTCTAACGCTCCTGCAAAATCAAGCCTCTTTACCTGAGAGGACACGGGAATCGTCTCGTTTAAGGGCAAAAGGAGAAGAGAGTCGTCACCGAGGCTTGACATACCTGCCTCGATTCTCACAAACGGAGTCTGCTTTTTGAAGGGGTTTTCCAAAAGGGTCTCACGGCGGTTTTCCCCGTCAATGCCGTAAAGTCTGTTTTTCGAATACGCCCTTTCGACGATTTTATATCTGCCGTCCTTTTCAACTACTGCAAGCTCACTATTGCACTCTCTTGCACGCTCAAGAGTCTTATCGGAGAAATATTTCTCACGGCGGAGACGGATATAAAGATTATAGTGATTTATATTGCGATAGCATCCGTAATAGCGGTCGATATCGTAGCCTCCGTTGAAAACCGTGGAATAGCCGTAAAGGAGAGAGAGCATACCCATATGGTCGATATCGTCGGTGTGCTGATAACGTGTATGCTGATTTGCGGGATACGCCTCGTCAATCGGGAAATAGTTATACCAGCCGAGCGTTGAATGATAGCAACGGCGCGCGTTGTTGAGGTTATCCTTATGGTGAAGCTCATTAAAGATTTTATAGTTGCGGTAGGGCATATCCCAAGCACCCATTCGGGCTCGGCAAGCCCATACCGACGCAGGCATATCCGACAGCTCAAGAAGAGGCTCACGCTCGCAGTTTTTGATAATCTCGTGTACGAAGCGCGCAATATAGTAGGGGCGCTCCTCCTTTCTGACGTGCTTCTGAGTGCCGTCGATAGCGTCGAGATATATCATTGAATAACCGCCCTTGTTAAAGGCGTTTGCGGTGTTTCTTGCAATCATTAAAAACAGCTCGGAATTATGAAGAGGCACGAGCTTTCCGAAGCATCCGAGTGCATGACGAATCTTTTCGCCTTTTTTATGCGCAACAGCCTTTGTACCGCAGAAGCCTCTCTGACAGGTGGCAAAGCCGTGGTCGTGGTTGGTGTATTTTACAAACTCGTTGCCGATGAGAGCAAAGGGCAGATTCTTTTCAAAGAAGCCGTATACACGGGAAACGCCTGCGGTTGACTCAACCGTCGGTATAAAATCCGCATCCGCCGAAATGTCCTCGGCAAGAGTAAACTCCTCGCCATACTCAAGCATCTCCTGATATTTCGGCTGAGAGAGGATATCGTGACATTCGTTATTTATGTACTGAGCGTAGGTGTGAAGTCCCACCTCGATGCCCTTTGAATTGAGGTAGTCGGTGACCTGAGCCTTGAAGTCGGCGTCGTCTGCGTAGCGGACGTACTTGAAGTTACCCTGATGGAAGGTGTTAAGCTGATTTTGTTGAAAAAAGACCTGGTCAACGCCTATACGACGGTATATCTCGCTCGTTTTCTCGATGGTTGAGCGGCGGCAATCGTTTGCCTTGGCGTAGCTTCCCCGAGCAAGAGCGTTTGAATCAGACCAAGGACCTGCGCTCTTTAAAACGATGCCCCTTTCGGAATCTATCTCCGAGCATATTTCCCGAAGGGTCTCAACTCTTATATTCTCGGGGAGCACCGCAAGTGCATAGCGTCCGCCCTTAGCGCCCTCTCCGAGATGCTCGTAAAGCTTGGCGTAGGTTTCACGCCTTATACCGTCGGGAAAATAACGTGGGTCAACCGAAACGGTCATAGCAACGCCCACACCTCTCGGCGCAGTATCATCGTCAAGGTCGTAATCGTACCTGATATAACCGAAATTCATACAGTACGCCTTTTCGGGCAATGGAGTCTTACACTCAAGGATGAAATATCCGTCACGGGTCAAGACCTCCACCTCTACCCTGCCCACCTCGGTGGTAAGGATAAGAGTATCTCCCACAGCCTTGAGCGAAAGGTTTTCAAAAACGTTCCATTCGCTGTCGGTGAGATTTATAAAAAGCGTGCTCTCACGCATTACCTCAACGCCGTTTGCAGTCCTTACCGAGATAACGCTTGCATCCTTTTTGGATAGAATTATTTTCACCTGCTTGTTTTCAAGCGTTACGGTGCTTTTATCGTCCCTTACAGCCATATGCTCCTCCGATTCGGTCGTATTCCATTAATATAATACACATATTTGCAGGCTTTTTATATAATTCTTTATTCTAAAAATATCACAAATCTATTAAAGAGGCTTGTCTTACGATAAGCCTCTTTAAAACAAAATGGTTATTTAATATCCTTTCCCGTCGTTCCAACGGTAAGATAAACGTTGACGGGACAATTATTGAGAGAGGACTGGAAGCCAACCTTTGCCTGATACTTGCCCTTGGGAACGGTGACGGTGCCCTGGAACCATATCTGCTTTTCGTTGAAGTAACGGTCAAGCACTACGGCACGCTCGCCGTCCCACTCGATAAAGTCGGTGGACATAAGCTCGCACTCGAACATTACGGTCTCGTTGCCAATCGTGACGGTGGGGTTCTTAACCACGTTATAAACCTGCTGGCAAGCGGTGAGAGAGGAAACGTAAACGTCCTCAACGTCACCGTCGGTAAGAAGCTCAACCGAGGACACGCGGTCCATATTAAGTCCCGAGCGGTAGACGGGATACATATGGAGTCCCTTTTCAAAGGGAAGGTCGGGACGGTCGCCGTTGTCTGCCTCAAGGAGAATGAACTCACGCCAGCCGTCGAAATTCGTGTCGATGAGATAGAGTCCGTAGCCGTGCTCACTCTGTGAGCCTGCCTTAAGACGAAACGCTACGACACCCTGACGCTTGTTGCCCTTGACACGCACCTTCATTGCAAGATTCTGAGTGAGGTTAAATTCTGCGCCGAGGTGATGAAGTCTCTTCTGCTCGGAAACGGGAGCATTCTCGTTCAAGGGAAGAAGAATCATAGGATTCTTGCCGAGAGTGGACATACAGTTTTCAATACGGATAAAGGGGGTCTGACGCTTGAAGGGGTTGGTGAATTTCTCGGTATTGCGCTTTTCGTCCGCTACGTCGTAAAGTCTCTTTATCTCGTAATTCTTTTCAACGAACACGTGCTTGCCGTTTCTTTCAACCACTGCAAGCTCGTGGGGATTTGCTCTTGCCTTTTCAAGCGTTTCCTCGCTGAAGTAATGAGCCTTGCGGAGATCGTCGTATTTCTTGTAACGGGAGATGTTACGGCGGTAGCCCTCAACGACAAGATTACAGCCGTTATAAACGGTGGAATGATTGTACATTATCGCAAGAGCGCCGAGGTGGTCAACGGAATCCCAGTGGTGATACTTTGAGTGCTGGTTGCCGGGATACTTATCGGTTGCGGGGAAGAAATTGTACCAGCCCATCGTGGTATTATAGAAGTGACGGTGATGCTCAAGGTTTGCGCTGTGGTGGATCATATTGAACTTCTTGAAGTTACGGTAGGGAGTATCCCACGCGCCCATTCTTGCACGGGCAGCCCAAACGGTTGCAGGCATATCCGACAGCTCAAGAAGAGGCTCGCGCTCACATCTCTTGAGGATTTCGTGAACGAAGAGCGCGATATAGTAGGGACGCTCGTCGCCCGAAACGTGCTTGTTGGTACCGTCGATAGCGTCGAGATATATCATACCGAAGCCACCCTTATTGAAGGTGTCGGCGGTATTCCAGGCAATCTGCTTGAAGAGGTCGGTATTGTGAAGCGGTACGAAAAGATTGAAGTAACCGCAAAGATGGTATATCTTCTCGCCCTTCTTATGAGATACGGCGGTCGTACCGCTGAAGCCTCTCTCACACTTAGCAAAGCCGTGAGGGTCGTTTACAAACTTGATAATCTCGTTGCCGATGCGGACGTAGGGCATATTTTTCGTAAAGAAGCCGTAATAGTCCGAAAGCTCGGCGGTGGATTCCTCGGTGGGAATAAACGCGGTATCTGGCCCGATATCCTCGGCAAGCGTGAACACCTCGTTGGTCTCAAGCATATCCTGATTTTTCGGGTCGGAAAGAATACCGTGACAGTTGGGGTGGATATACTGAGCGTAGGTATGGAGCGCGGTTTCAACGCCTATGGAATTAAAGCGGTCGGAAACGCATTTTTTGAATTCGTGGATATCCTTATACGCCTTAACCTCAAAGTCGCCCTGACGGTAAGCGTAAAAATCGTTCTGATGTATATCGAGCTGGTCGATTCCGAGAAATTCCGACTCCTCCATAAGCTTGTCAAGTGCTTCGGGACGAACGTCGGAAACTATTCTGTAATTTCCGTTAGCGGCAGGATTTTCGTTTGCCCAAGGACCTGCGGTTTTCAAAACGATACCTTTTTGGGGGTCTATCTCAGAGCAAATAGCCTTGAGGGTATCCTGAAGCACGGGCTCGGGCACTACTGCAAGCGCATACTTAGCCCCCTTTGCGCCCTCTCCGAGATGCTCGTATACCTTGGCAACGGTTTTCTTATAGCATCCGCTGGGGAAATACGCAGGGTCGGTGGCAATAGTCATTGCGACGCCGACACCTCGGTAGGAGGTGCGGTCCTCAAGGTCGTAATCGTAATTTATATTGGCAAAGGCGAGACAGTAAGCATTCTTCGGGAGCGCGTTCTTTACCTCAAGAGTAAAGTAAGCGTCAAAGGTCTTGACGGCAATCTTCACCTTGCCAAGCTCGGTTTCAAGAATAAGCGTTGATCCGTCAAGAGTGAGAGCCTTGTTTTCGTAAGCATTGTGCTCCTTGTCCATAAGATAGGCAAAGAGTGACTTTTCACCTGCGACACTTGTGCCGTCGGTGGTCTTTACCGAAAGGACGGCGGCATCCTTCTTGGAAAGCTCTATTCTGATATATTCGTTTTCGAGAACTATGCTGTTTTTAAGCTCTTTTACAGTATTCATATAACCCTCCGTTATTTAATTTCTTTTCCTGTAAAGCCAAAAGTCAGATGTATATTTACGGGGCATCCGTTGAGGGATACGCCGTAGCCTGCGCTTGCCTTGAAGCGTCCCTTGGGAGCGGTGATACCTCCCGTGAAATAAACGGTCTTTTCGTTGCCGTAGCGGTCGATAACCTTGGCGGTCTTGCCGTCCCACTCGATGAAATCGGAGGATTTAAGCTCGCACTCAACCATAAGGGTTTCGTCTCCTACGGTGACGGTGGGATTCTTAACTACGTTATATACCTGACGGCAAGCCGTAACGCTTGACATCTGCACGCCCTCGACGTCTCCGTCAACCTCAACTCCGCAGGAGGACATACGCTCGCACTTAAGTCCTACGCGGAACACGGGATAATCGTGAGAATCCTTTTCAAAGACGAGGTCGGGACGGTCTCCGTTATCAGCCTCAAGGAGCACGAAGTCACGCCAGCCCTCAAAGTCGGTATCAATGGTATAAAGCCCGTAGCCCTTTGAGGAAACGCTTCCTGCACGAAGCCTTATGCCGATAACGCCCTTTTTGCCGTTACCCTTGACACGCACCTTCATTGCAAGCTTCTCTCTCATATCTATCTCACCGCCGAAGTCGTGTACCTTAAGCTGGCTTGTGAGAGGCGCGTTTTCGTCGAGAGGAAGGATTACGAGAGGCTCGTCACCGAGGGTGGAAAGACCTGCCTCGATTCTTACGAAGGGAGTCTGACGCTTGAAGGGATTTGTGTATTCCGCAGTATTTCTCGCGCTGTCTCCGATATCGTAAAGTCTCTTTATCTGATAATTCTTTTCATAGAAAACGAACTTGCCCTTGGTCTTTTCTCGGATTGCCATTTCGCAGTCGCACGCTCTTGCCCTTTCAAGAGTCTCCTCGCTGAAATAGTGGCTCTTACGGAGTCTTGAATACATATTGTAAAGCTCCATATTGCGACGGCTTCCCGCAAAGCGTTTCATATCGGGAGTATTGGGAACGGTGGAATAGCGATACATTACCGCAAGGCTTCCCATATGGTCGATAGAGTCCCAGTGGTGATACTTGGTGTGCTGATTACCGGGGTACTCGTCGGTCATGGGATAATAGTTATACCAGCCGAGCGTACAGTTATAAAAGCGACGGACGAAGTCCTGATTTCTCACGTGGTGACGGCGGTTGAACTCCTTATAGTTACGGAAGGGAGTATCCCACGCGCCCATTCTCGCACGGCTTGCCCATACCGACGCAGGCATATCGGATAGCTCCATCATAGGCTCTCGCTCGCATCTCTTGAGGATTTCGTGAACGAAGAGCGCAATATAGTAGGCTGTCTCACCCTTTGCACAGTGACGGTTCGTGCCGTCGATAGCGTCGATGTAAATCATATCAAAGCCACCGCGGTTATACGCCTCGGCGGTATTTTTTGCCACCTCGATAAAGAGGTCACTGCCAAGTCGCGGACAGAAGCGGTCGAAGAGACCCGTCATACGCTTGACGGTTTCCCCCTTCTTATGTGCCACAGCCTTGGTACCGCAAGCGCCTCTTACACAATTTTTGAAGCCCTTTGAATTATAATCAAACCTGATTATCTCCTCCCCTATCATAATATAGGGAAGCTCGCGACGGAAGAAGCCGTATTCGTGAGGAAGCTCGGCAAGGGACTCGTTAACCGTGATAAAATCGGCGGTCTCATCTATATTCTCGGAAAGCGTGAAGGTCTCGCAGTATTCAAGGTCTGCCTGACGCTTAGGGTCGGAAAGCATTTCGTGGCAGGTTGGCTGAACGTAAAAGGCGTAGGTATGAAGCGCCGTCCCGATGCCGTTCTCCTTGAGAAAGTCGGAAACCTTCTCCTTGAACTCCTCGTGAGATTCGTATCTCATAGGCTTGAAGTCGCCCTGACGGTGATTGTATATTCCCTGATGGAAGTCGAGCTGGTCAACGCCTCTTGCCTTATAGACGGGAAGCATTCTTTCAAGGTACTCACGGGAGGATTCGTACACGATTATATAGTCGCCCTGAGCCGCCTGATTTTCCCATGACCAAGGACCTGAATGACGGAGTAAAATACCCTTCTGTGAGTCAATCTTAAGACAAAGCTCCTGAAGTGCCTCACGCAGACAGGTGTTGGGGACTATAACGAGACCGAGTCTTGCGCCCTTACCGCCTCCGAGATGCTCACGCACACGTCCCGTCGTCTTTTTGGCAAAGCCGTCGGGAAAATGCTTAGGGTCAACGTTGACGGTCATTGCAACCGCGCCCGCTCTGAAGGTATCCTCGGCTGAGGTATCGTACTCATACTCGGCGTTGGCAATATAGAGCGAGTGTGCCCCCTCGGGTACTGAGGTCTGTACCTCAAAGATAAAGTGACGCTCAAAAGCCTCAGCGGAAATTTTTACGCTACCCTTTTCGGTATCAAGCGTAAATACTCCGTCCTCATAGTCAAGGGACAGATTTTTGAATATATTCCCCTCCTCATCCGTTAAATGAAAGAAGGGCACGCTCTCTCCCATTATGCTCTCGCCGTTTACCGTTTCGGTAATAGATAAAACGTCGGCAGTCTTGGTTGAAAGCTCAATTCTTACGTAGTCGTTTTCAAGAGTGACTGCACTCTTTCCATTCTTGATAAAAGCCATATTACGCCTCCTGCAAGGTTGTGGTTTCACTTATTACAAGGCTACCTTATCATACTTCAAAGCTATTTGTCAAGTCATTTGAAAAACTTTTGCAATTTCGTTACTTTACACAAATTCAATTGTTAAATTTGACGAAAAAATTCGCCCCAAAGGGACGGATTTTCAAGGGAATATTTTACTGTAATACGACGTTCGCTCCGTGGTCGGTGATTTCGTCGCAATAATATTTTACGGAGAACTTTGAGAAATATATGCTGAAGTACTTGTGATATTTTTCGTGTATTCTGTCGCATACGGCGTTGAAGGCTTCAAGGTACTTCTCCGCCTTCTCTGCGTCTCCCTGATACTTGACACAGTAAGCACGGGCGTACTCAACGATATACTCGGTGTGGAGTAAGAGAAGCTCCCAGGAGATATGCTGAGCATTCGGGAGAGCCTTTGCAAGATTCTCCTTTATAACGGGAGTAAATTCCGAAACGAGTCTCTCGATACGGGGAGCAAGTGCCTTCTGGTCCTCAACGGTGCCCTTGGCATCGTCGTAATAGCGGTAGACGATAGAGAAGGTCTTGGTTACGGCGTCAAGGTAATTAAACGCCTTTTCGTAGTCCTCGCCGTAGGTCTCCTTCATACACTCAAGCTCCTCGGCGTAATAGTCAACCTCTCTGTTCCAGAGAGTACGCGCCATAATTCTGTGAGGAAAATCGTTGGGTATCTGACAGTTGTACACCTCACAGGAAACGCTTCCGCCGAGACCGAGATTCTTAAGGTTATACATATCCTCGTAGATTACACGGGAGAGGTTGCGGTAGCCGGGCTCCTTGTACTGATTCCACATAAGGTGGTAGTCGAAGAGGAAGGAGTCACCCTTGAGCTGTTTCTCCTGCCAATCGCGGAGGTATACCGCATTCTCGGCTGCCGAGCGGGGCCAGATAAGCTTATTTCTGACGTAGGGAGTTTTTTCGGCAGGCTTGTCGAAGTCGGAGTAGCTCGTATCGTAGGTACGGGTGATGGGCGCAAACATAAGTATAAAGCGGTCGGGATTCTCCACCGTAAATTCCATAGGCTCCCAGAGTAAGTCAACGTAGATGAGACATACGATTCGGGAGGTAATACCTGCCTCCTTGAGTCTTCTGTCAAGGTCGTTGAGTATCATAACGTACCAGTCGGACGGACGGTGCTTCTGACAGCCCTCGCACTCGCAGTGGTTGTTACAGCCGTCTGCAAGCCAGTAGTGGAGATAGTCGATATCGGGATTCTCCTTGAGGTATTCAACGATGCGCTCGTTCATTGCATCACGGAGAGCCTTCTGAGAATAGCAAAGCTGAGTGCCGAAGAGATTCTGTCCGAGATAGAGTCCTCTCTTACCGTTAAGCATTGCCATCTTAGAGCGCTGTTCCTCGGTAAAATCGTCATCGGTGAGTCCTGCAACGTGGGTATGGTCGGTGTGACCGAGAGCCTCAATGTGCCAGCCGTGACCGACGGCGTGACGCTTGAGTCCGCGCTTCTTGGCTTCAAGGGCAACCATACGGAAGGCTGCCTTGTAGTCGTCCTCCTCAAGTCCGTTGTAATAGCAGAAGCCCTTGAAATACTTTTCGGGCGCAAGGGATTCAACGAAGTAGTTATTCATTCCCTCCTTAGCCATCCAGTCAAGCATATCAATTGCGGTCTGAGTGGATGCCTTACAGTCAAGGTTGATACCTCTGAAGCGGTAATCAGCCTTTTCCTCGTATTCAAAATTCAACGGCTCAAGTATCCTTTCCTCGATTATTTCGCCGTCACGACCGGGTCTTATCCACTTGCATCCAAGCCTTTTGAGAAGGCTGTAAACCGCAATAAGCACCGAGGTGGGATTTGTACCTGCAATGATACCTGCGTTATTCTTGATGGAAATCTTAAACGCGTCGTCGATATCGGGGTCGGCAACCGCAGGTGCGAGAGAGGGGTCGGCAACAAGCCATATACCGCTCTTGTGAGTGGGAGTATAAGAGCCGTAGTAAAAGGGCTCAACGTCAATCGTCTTATCAATTTTATAAAGGTAACGGCGAAGCTCGTCAAGAGCAAAGCCGACGGTCTCGTTCATTCCTACGAGGCAAAGCTCAATTCTCATATTTTTTCTCCTTTTTTATATAAGCACGACGTACGCACCGTTCTCGGTTATTTCATTGCAATAGAATTTTACCGAGGAGGTAGCGTAGTTATAGTTGAAGTAAGTGGGGAACTGCTTGAATATCTTATCGCATACCGCGTAAAATTCCTCAAGGTGCTTCTCCGCCTTTTCAACGTTGCCCTGATACTTTTCGGTATACGCACGGGCGTAAGGAATAACGAAATCGGTGTGTGCAAGAAGCATTTCCCAGGACAGCCTCTGTGCCAACGGAAGATCACCTGCGATATTTCTTTCAATTTTCGGCAGAAATTCCGCAACGGCTTTTTCGGTAGCCGACGCGAGAGCCTTCTGCTCAGCCTCGCAAGCGTTCTTATCGTTATAATAATCGTAAACGACCTTGAAGGCGTTGGTTATTCGGTCAAGATAGTCAAACGCCGTCCTCCAATCCTCTCCGTAGCTCTCCTTGAATAACTGCTCCTCCTCGGCGTAATAGTCAACGTTACGGTTCCAGAGGGTACGTGCCATAATTCTGTGAGGAAAGTCGTGAGGTATCTGACAAGCAACGATCTCGCAGGAGATATTTCCGCCGAGTCCTATATTCTTGAGGTTATACATATCCTCGTAAATGACTCTCGAAAGGTTGCGGTAGCCGGGAGCCTTGTACTGATTCCACATAAGGTGATAGTCAAAGAGGAAGGAGTCGCCCTTGAGCTGATGCTCCTGCCAATCGCGGAGATAGGCAACGTTATCGGCGGCGTTACGGGGCCATTCAAGCTTATTTCTGACGTAGGGAGTCTTATTTGCAGGCTTGTCAAAGTCCGAATAGCTCGTGTCGTAGGTACGGGTGATGGGCGCAAACATAAGAATAAAGCGGTCGGGATTTTCAAGCTTGAAATCCACGGGCTCCCAGAGAAGATCAACGTAGATAAGGAATACTACTCTTGCGGTGATGCCCTCCTCGGTAAGACGCTTATCAAGGTCGTTGAGCATCATAACGTACCAGTCGGACGGACGGTGCTTCTGACAGTCCTCACACTCGCAGTGGTTGTTAACGCCGTCTGCAAGCCAGAAATGAAGGTAATCAACCTCTCTGTGCTCCTTGAGGTAATCGGTTATATCCTCCACCATTCTGTCTCTCAAGTGCTTTTGAGAATAGCAGAGCTGAGTTCCCGAGATCATACCGTCCTCACGGTAGAGACATCTCTTTCCGTCTCTCATTGCAAGGCAGGATATCTGCTCCTCGGTAAGCTCGTCCATGGATATACCCGAAAGCTTATCCATATTGGTATAATTGATCGCCTGCATATGCCAGCCGTGACCTGCGGTGTGATATTTTATACCGCGCTTCTTCATCTCCTTCATAAAGCGCTTATGTCCCGCAGCCCAATCCTCCTCGGTAAGATCGGGATGTTTTTTCTTTATATGACTCACGGGATTTATGTATTCCTTGAAGAAGTTGTTCATTCCCTCCTTGGGAAGCCAGTCGAGAATATCGTAGCCCGTCTCTGCATTATAGCCGCAGTCAATACCTCTGAAGCGGTACTCGGATGCCTCCTCGTAGTCAAAATTAAGCTCGGTGAGGATAGATTTCGTAATCAGCTCACCTTGGATTCCGGGTCTTATCCAAGCACAGCCAAGCTTCTTCAAAAGGCTGTACACTCCGATAAGCACGGAAATGGGGTTAGTACCTGCAATATATCCCTCGTTATCCTTGACGGATATCTTGAACGCATCGTCAAGCGTCACGTCGGGTACCGTCGGTGCAAGCTCGGGATTTTCCATTATCCACAAGCCGCCCTTACGGCACTCGTTATATTTGTCGTAGTAAAAGACCTCAATGCGAACGGTCTCGTCAATCATATGAAGGTAACGGCGAAGCTCCTCGACTGCAAAAGCAACAGTCTCGTTATCACCGACACGGCAAAGCTTTAAAATCATAATATTTCTCCTTACGGCATTTTTCTTTATTCTATCAAAAGCGAATGGTAATTGTCAAGAGATTGGACATTTTTTGTTTTGCTTTAAGATTAAAAAACTCACAAAACAACTGTTTTTTCTCACATAAGGGTATTGAATTGACTTGAATTTATGCTATAATATAGCTGTAATATACGTAAGAATTTTTCTTGAGAGGTATTTTATGGAGAATTTAATTTTTGACCTGAGCCAAAGCTTTGGAAAATTCAAGATACTTAACGCAACGAACGGAGGTCCTTGGCACAAGAGACACGCCAACGACCAGTACAGGAGTAATTTCAAGGAATACAAGGCGGCACGTATTCCCTATTCGAGAAACCACGATTCAGCGGCAATCGGAATTTACGGAGGGCCATACAGCCACGATATAACAAGAATATTCCCCGACTTTTCGGCAGACGAGAATGACCCCGCATCCTACGATTTTGCCTGCACCGACGAGTCGATACTTACCGCCCTTGATGCAGGCACCGAGACCTTCTTCCGACTCGGACAGACCATTGAGCATCAGATAAAAAAGCACGGAACTCTTCCCCCTGCGGATTTTCACAAGTGGGCGAGAATCTGTGAGCACATCATCCGCCACTACAACGAGGGATGGGCAGACGGATATCACCTCAATATAGAATACTGGGAGATATGGAACGAGCCCGACCTTGACACCGACGACAGTAAAAATAAGAGAACGTGGGGAGGCGTCAGAGCGGAATTCTTCGACCTTTACGAGATTGCCGCAAAGCACTTAAAGTCCTGCTTCCCTCACCTGAAGATAGGCGGTCCCGCGCTTGCAGGCTGGCTTGAATGGGCGGAAGCATTCCTCTGCGAGATGCAGAAAAGATGCGTTCCCATTGACTTCTTCTCTTGGCACATCTACTGTACCGAGCCTAAAAAAATGCTTAACCTTGCCGACAAGGTTAACGAGCTTCTTGTAAAATACGGCTACGGTGACGTCGAGAGCATACTCAACGAATGGAACTACGTTAAGGGCTGGACTGATGAATTCGTATACACCATCGAGTCAATACACGGGCTCAAGGGTGCCGCCTTCGTAATGTCCTGCATCTGTGAGGCGCAGAAGAGCGACCACATTGATATGCTGATGTATTACGACACAAGACCGAGCGCCTTCTGCGGAGCATTTGACTTCTACACCTACCGTACGCTCAAGGGCTACTATCCGCTTATGTGGTACGGAAAATTCTACGATATGGAGTATGAGGTAAGATGTAAAAATCAGCCCGAGGGAATTTACACGCTATGCGGTGTCGACAAGGATGGCAAGGTGCTCTGCATCGTCGTAAACTACTCAGACAATGACGATTCCCCATCAAGAGAGCTGAGCCTCGATTTCGGAAAATCGGGAAGCTTTGAGCTGTATCTTGTAGATGATAACCATGACGGTGAGCTCATCGACACCACCGAAGAACTTGCCATAACCCTTCCCCGTCAATCCTTTATGCTTATAAAAGAGGTATGATATGAATACTAAGGCAATTATTGAAAAAATCAAAAACGGAGGCTTTGACAGTGAGCTGACTCTCCTTGCCTATCCCGATATCGACAAGGCAAGAGAGCGTCTCCTTAAAGCCGTTCAAAAATTTGTGACTCTCTTCGGTGACAGAGAGTGCGTATATATCATTTCGGCACCCGGACGTACCGAGCTTTCGGGCAATCACACCGACCATCAGGGCGGATGCGTGCTTGCAGGAAGCGTAAACCTCGACACGCTCGCCGTCGTTTCTCCGAGAGAGGATAAGGCGGTGACGGTAGCCTCCGAGGGCTATGAGCCATTCACCGTCACCCTTGACACTCTTGAGCCTATCGAGGCTGAAAAGGGACACTCCGAGGCGATAGTCAGAGGCGTGGCGGCTGTTATAGGCTGTGTCAAGGGCTTTGACGCCTACACCACCTCCAACGTACCCAAGGGAAGCGGACTTTCCTCAAGCGCCGCCTTTGAGGTGCTCATCGGTAAAATACTCACCTTCCTTTCGGGCAAGGAGGCGTCTCCTATGCTTCTTGCCGAAACGGGTCATATTGCAGAGGTGAAATATTTCGGAAAGCCCTGCGGAAAAATGGACCAGTACGCTTGTGCAACGGGAGGCGTCGTGTTCCTCGACTTCAAGACCGAGGACACCTATTCAAAGGCAATAAGCGTTGATTTTGAAGCTCTCGGCTACACTCTCGTTATCACCAACGCGGGCGGAAGCCACGCACATCTCACGCCCGAATACGCATCCGTGCCCGAGGAAATGCGCGAGGTCGCAAGAGCGCTTGGCAAGTCAAGACTTTCTGAAATTCCCACGACCGAGTTTTTCAGAAAATTCTCCACTCTCCGAGGAAGAGTATCCGACAGAGCACTCTCGCGCGCACTTCATTATTACACGGAAATCGACAGAGTTGAAAAGCAGGCAGAGGCGCTTGAAAAGGGCGATATTGACACCTACCTTGAAAATATGCAGGGCTCGGGTGACTCCTCCCTTCTCAATCTCCAGAACATCTATCCCACGGTGGATATAAACGAGCGCTCACTCTCTCTCGCACTCGGCGTATCAAAGCTTCTCAGTGCGGTAAGCCGTGTACACGGAGGAGGCTTCGCAGGTACGATTCAGGCACTTGTCAAGAACGGGGAAGCCGATTCCTACATTGAGGAAATGGACAAGGTATTCGGCAAGGGCAGTGCCGTTGCGGTGAAGATACGTCCCGTAGGCGCATACGTTTTAGGAGAGGAAAACTGATATGAACAAGGCTTTTTATTCCTTTATCGAGCGCTCGGTCAACTCAGGGCTTATTTCCGAGGAAGACAGAAGCTATTTTGCAAATACGCTTATGGCAAGGCTTGGGCTTGACTCACCTCCCGAGGAAGAGGAGGCTACCCTTTCCTTCACCGAGGCGTTAAGAGGTCTTTCGGAGTACGCCTCAAGCGTCGGTATCATTGAGGATACCGCAGGAGAGCGTGATATTTTCGAGACCGAGCTTGCAGGACTCGTGACGGCGCGCCCGTCCGAGATAAACGCAAAATTTTATAAACTTCACGCCGAGTCACCCGAAAAGGCGACAGACTGGTTTTTCTCCCTTTGTAAAAGCAACAATTACATAAGGTGCGAGGATATTGCCAAAAACGTCGAATACACGGCTGAAACCGATTTCGGTGAGCTTGAGATAACGATAAACCTTTCCAAGCCCGAAAAGGACCCGAAGGATATCGCAAGGGCGGCAAAGGCTGCTTCGTCAAACTATCCGAAATGCGCTCTCTGTCCCGAAAACGAGGGATACAAGGGTCGTGTCAATCATCCGCCAAGGGCAAATCTGCGAGTAATTCCCATCACGCTTCAAGGTGATGAATGGGGCTTTCAGTACAGCCCGTACGCCTACTTCAACGAGCATTCGATAGCGCTTTCCAAGGAGCACAGACCTATGGCAATCCACCGTCGCGCGTTTGCCAATCTTCTTGACTTCGTTGACCTTTTCCCAAGCTACTTTGCAGGCTCTAACGCCGACCTTCCAATCGTCGGCGGAAGTATTCTTTCGCACGAGCATTATCAGTGCGGAAGGCATACCTTCCCGATGATGAAGGCAGAGGCTCAGCTTCCTCTCACCTTCAAGGGCTTTGAGGAGCTTGATTGCTGTAAGATTGCGTGGCCTATGCCCTGCATCAGAATAAAGGGCGAGGACAGAGAAAAAATTCTCGACCTTGCAGAAAAAATACTCAACCGTTGGCGTGGCTACACCGATGCGGAGGCATACGTTTTTGCCGAGACCGACGGCACGCCTCACAATACGGTAACTCCCATCGCATACAAGATAGACGGCAATTACGCGCTCGACCTTGTGCTTCGTAACAACATTACCACCGAGGAGTGTCCTCTCGGTCTTTATCATCCTCACGCCGACAAGCATAACATAAAAAAGGAAAACATCGGTCTTATCGAGGTTATGGGTATGGCTATACTTCCCGCAAGGCTCAAGAGTGAGCTTGAGGAGGTTGAACGGGTGATTATGAGCGGTGAGAATCCGCTTGACAATCCCAAGACGGCACATCACGCCGAATGGATAAGGGAATACGCTCTTGTGCCGTGTGACGACCTTTCCGAAAAGATACGCGAGGCGGTGGGTATGACCTTTGCCAATGTTTTACTTGATGCAGGCGTTTACAAGCCCGATGAGACGGACGCGTTTATGAGATTTATAGACTATGTGAATGAAGCAAAGAACGTTTGATTTAGTTATAAAACGCAATAATCAAAACGGTCTCAAGCACCTGCCCGTCAACGCTTGTAGCAAGACTTTACAAAAACAACAAAAATGGGCTGTAAAAAAACTTGGTTAGAGTTTTTTTACAGCCTCTTTTCAGGAGATAGGAAAAAATGCTCCAGAATGGACAAACCGAAGCCCGTCAGCGTACGAGTGTACGGTAGTGGCGAGGTTTGTTCAGAGCCAAAAACATATGATTTATTCGAGAAAA
>JAFSID010000045.1 GCA_017439965.1 Clostridia bacterium
AAAAACTCAAAAATGAGTTTTCTCGAATAAATCATATGTTTTTGGCTCTGAACAAACCTCGCCACTACCGTACACTCGTACGCTGACGGGCTTCGGTTTGTCCATTCTGGAGCATTTTTTCCTATCTCCTGAAAAAAGGCTACAAAAAGCATTATAAAGCTTTTTGTGGCCTTTTTTATGAAATCAGTTATATTTTGACGGAGGCAAGCCCGTTGCCTTTTTAAATTTACGACTGAAATGACTTTCGTCTCCAAAGCCCGACAAAAAGCAAACCTCTCTTGCCGAATACATTTTGGTTTCAAGAAGCTCGCGTGCACGGGTTATCCTCAAGGAATTTATATAGCTTACGGGTGACACGCCATAAACGGCGTTGAATATTTTTCTGAAATACTCAGGTGTAATACCGCACAGTCCTGAAAGCTCATCAATACAGATACGGTTGCTTGTATAATGCTCGTGTATATATTCAACGGCAGGCTCAATCAGGTGTCTTTTATCCTTTTGTGCGTAATCCGAGAAATATTCATTTTTCATAGTATAGATAACGTTGTAAAGCTCCGCCTTGCATTTTGTCTCAAATGCAGGCTTTTTAAGGTACCAGACCTTGCAGGCATCACGGAAGTATTCAAGCATAGACGTATGATTGTTTATTGATAAGGCAAAGGGAGAAAAGTCAGCTTCTTCATCAATATCGAAATTTATAGCATAGCAATCTCCGACAACCTTGGAAGCAACGTTGTACGTGGAATGCTTAGGAAGGTAAATAACGTTATTCGGATTTACCGCAATTGTTCTGCCGTCCGAAAAGGAGTATACCTTTTCGCCTCCCGTGTGAAAGGCAAGACCGTGGCTCTGTCTGTTTTCGTGTACGGCATGCCCCGTACCTGCACGCACAAAGCAGGCAACTGCAATTTTGTTTATATTAAAATCGTAATTCATAAAATTCTTCATACGCATCACTCCGATTTAATTATACAAATTAGTTTTGAAATAGTCAAGTTGTTTTGAAACAAACATTGATTTTTCGAAATAAATTATATAAAATATATTTGAAACAGTCAAATCGAAAGGATGAAGCGTATGTTTAAGACCCTATATCACGACAGAGATACTATCGAAAGAAAATATCACATTCCCGAAGAAGAATTCGACAGCTTTAAGCGAATGGCGTATCACGGCTACGCTTACGACGAGTCAACGGGACTTGATGATAAAGAGATAGACGCAAAGCTTTCAAGTCTTTCAAAAACACTTGAGGGAGAGCCACATCCCATACACAAAGCGAAGCTTTTCGAGCTCGTTCTTGATAATACACGAATAGACGTTAACGAAAGCGACTATTTTGTGGGCTTGTACACCTGGAACAGACCGCTTAGTAAATATACCTGGTTCAAGTGGCTACACGACGTACATTCCGCATTCCCTGAGGCAGAGCGTACTGTTATAGACCTTTATGACTCGGGCGCTACTCAAGGGTGGCTTGATTTCGACCACACCGTTCCCGATTGGGATTCCCTTCTGGAGCTCGGCTTTTCGGGTATTCTCAAAAGGGCAACGGACTCCTACAACGAGTTAAAGAAAAAAGGAGCTCTTACCCAAAAGCAAGAAGATTTTTACCGAGGAATCGAGATTGAATATAATGCTATTCTCCGATTCATTGACAGACTTCACGCCTTTGCTCTGAAGCAAACTCACGAAAAAGCCGAAAAAGTAGCCAAATGTCTTGAGCACCTACGCTGCGGCGGTGCTCAGGATACTTACGACGCGTTACAGATAATATATCTGTATTTTATGCTCAGCGAAAGCATTGACAACTATCAGGTCCGTTCTCTCGGATACGGTCTGGACGGAAGCCTTTATCCTTATTTTAAAAAGGATATTGAAAGCGGTGCTTACACAAAAGAGGATATCGCAGAGCTTATCGGCTATTTTCTTATGCAATGGTCGGCAATAGGCAATTATTGGGGACAGCCCTTCTATCTTGCAGGTACTAATGCCGACGGCACAACAAAAGTAAACGAGCTCTCATACCTTATACTCGAGGTGTATGACAAACTTGGCTTATACAACCCTAAAATACAAATTAAGGTAAGCCGTGCTACTCCTCGGGATTTTATATGCCGTGCACTTGAAATGATAAGACACGGAGTGAGCAGTATAGTATTCTGCAACGAAGACGTTATAACAAAATGCCTTATGGCAAACGGCGCAACCTATGAAGAGGCGTGCGACTCTGTTATCAGCGGTTGTTATGAGTATAAGATAAAAGCAAAGAGCGTTGGAATTTCCTCTTTATATATCAACGCTTTAAAGCCTGTTTCACTCGTTTTTGAAAACGGCTTTGATTCGTTTTCGGGAAAACAGATAGGTGTCAAAACGGGTAAAATAGAAGACTTCAAAACCTTTGAAGAATTCTACGATGCGTACATACAGCAGCTTGAGCATATCATACTTGCACATATCGGTGCACACTACGATTTTGAAACACTTGTTCAGGAAATAAATCCGTCGCTTATGTTTTCTGCCACACTTCCCTTATGCGTTAACAGTTTGACGGATGCACTTGACGGAGGTATAAAAAACAACAGCTCCACACTTCTTTGCGGTCTTGGAACTGCGGTTGATGCTATTATGGCGGTTTACGAGCTTGTTTTTGAAAAGAAGGTAACGACACTTTCCGAGTTAAAAAAGGCTCTTGAAAACAACTGGGAGGGATATGAAAAGCTACGCTATATGGCATTAAATGCCTCTCATAAGTACGGAAACGGCGATAAGCTTTCTGACAGCTATGCGTGTGCAATCACAAGACAAGTTGCAGACCTCGTTCACGGAAGACGCAATTCTCACGGCGGAAGATATCAATTGGAGCTGCATTCAGCACGTATGTTCATTCTTCACGGAGAAAGAACTCTTGCAACTCCCGACGGAAGACGTGCGGGAGAGGAGATGTCAAAAAATGCTTCTCCGACACCCGGTGCAGACAGACACGGAATTACCGCTCTTATAAATTCGGCAACCTCGATAGACGCCACGCTGACAGACGTGGGCTTCTGTCTTGACGCTATGCTTCACCCGTCCGCCGTGCAAGGAGAGGACGGAATGGAAGCGTTGTACGCCGTGCTTCAAACGTATATGAATAAGGGCGGTGCTTCAATTCATTTCAATATATTTAACGCCGACCTTTTACAAGATGCGCAGAACAACCCCGACAAATATAAAAACCTTCAAGTACGCGTATGCGGTTGGAACGCTCTTTGGAATAATCTTGACAAAAAAGAACAGGATGCTTACATATTACGCGCGAAAAATATACAGTGAGGTAAACATATGAAATCATTTTTACTGATAGGTCAGTCAAATATGGCAGGCAGAGGTGATGGCATATATTTTAATTCAGCCTCGTACAGAATTTTCGGAATGAGATACTTTAAAAAGTATTCAGAGACGTCAGCGCTATGACTAAAGCTATTATAAGCGATATAAAACGGTTTGCAGTACACGACGGAGACGGAATAAGAACCACGGTGTTTTTCAAAGGCTGTCCCTTGAAATGTCTGTGGTGTCATAACCCCGAAAGCATTTCCTTCAAGCCTCAAACGGCATTCTATCAAAATAAATGTATCGGGTGCGGAGAGTGTAAAAAGGAAGGCTTTACTCCGAAGGATTGCCTCGGCGGAGCCCGTGTCTTATACGGACGTGAAATCAGCGTTGACGAGCTGTTACCGATTCTTCTGGAGGACAAGGACTTTTACGAGACAAGCGGTGGAGGTGTTACTCTGTCAGGAGGCGAATGTCTTTGTCAGGCAGAATTCTGTGCAGAGCTTTTGAAAGAATTAAAGCTTGAGAAGGTAAATACCGCCGTTGACACCTGCGGATTTGTTCCGAGAGCATATATTGACAAGGTTTTGCCGTATACGGACACCTTTCTTTACGACGTCAAGTCATTTGACGAGGACGTCCATATAAAGTGTACGGGAGCATCAAACAAAGTAATTCTGGAAAATTTAAAATATATTGATTCTTGCGACGGGGCTATTGAAATAAGAATCCCATACGTTCCGGGCTTTAACGATTCGCAGCTTGAAAAAATCGCCGACCTTATAAAAGAGCTAAAAAACGTAAAAGCAGTAAAAATTCTTCCGTATCATAATTTTGCAGGCTCTAAATACTCTGCACTTGGAATGAAAAACACCTTGCCCGAAGAATTACCGACTGAGGAGAAAATAAGAAAAGCTGAAAGTGTTTTTCGTAATATAGATTAAAGGCCTTCGCTGATACCCTCCTTTTCTACTGAAAATAGAGTCAATTTTTTACTTATTTGTTGACAATTACTTGGATATATGGTATACTTTCGGTGTATCATAACACAAAAAACGGAGGATGCCATGAAGCTTTTTACAGAATTTTATCCCTACGGCACGCAGTATCACAGAGCACCCACACCTCTGCCTGAGGAATGGGAGGGCGATATCAAAACGATAGCCGAAAAGGGTTATACACATATTCAGTTCCGCCCTCAGTGGAGATGCCACGAGAGAGTACGCGGAAAGTACGTATGGGACGACCTTGACAGACTTTTCGACCTTGCCGAAAAGTACAATATGAAGGTCGTTTTGAAGCCTATGCTTGAAAATGCTCCCGACTACGTTTACACAAAGCTCGGAGGCACTCGAATCAGCTTCAGAGGGCTTCCCATCAATCCTCACGCACCTGCGGCGTATTACGTCGGAGGCTGGCTTCCCTGCTTTGATAACCCCAAGGTAAGACGCGCGGCAGACAAGTTCGTCACCGAGCTTACCAAGAGATACAAGGACCGCAAGTCTCTCTGGTTCTACAACGCATGGAACGAGCCGAGAAGCCGTCCTATGGGACAGTGCTGCTGCAAGCACTCGGTAAAAAATTATCAGAACTGGCTCAAGGCACGCTACGGCACGATTGAAAACCTCAACCGTACCTTCGGCAAGGAATGGGAAAGCTTCAAGACGATTATCCCTCCTCATTCCAACGGCTGCTACGTTGAAATGTTCTTATGGCGCAGATGGGCTGCCTACGCTATTTCCGAGCACGTAGGTCTCGTTGCGGACGCAATAAGACGCGCAGACCCGAATGCGAAGGTTATGTGCCACGTCGGTGCATCTGCGGTGCATCAGAACCCCGTGGCAGACACAAGTGACGACTTCCTCAACTTCTCAAAGGTTGACTGGTACGGCACGTCGATGTGGATTCCCTTCCGTCCCGAGACTCCCGCCGCATATAACGAGCTTTTCTATCAGGCGGCTTGGCTCCGTCGAGTTGACGAGAACTGGCAGTGCCACGAATTTTATTCGAATCAGGGTAACTGGTGGACAGAGGGCGCTCCCAAGTTCGTCGAGCAGGCGGTGCTTATGACCATCGCATCGGGTGCGAGAGGTCTCACCTACTGGCAGTACCGTTCCGAGCGCTTCGGCAAGGAGTCAAACGGCTGGGGTATGAGAAACATAGACGGCTCGCCCACTCCGAGAAGTGAGAGATGCGACGGTCTTGCAGAATTTCTCAAGAACAATCCCGAAATTGCCCCCTCAAGCTACAAGAAGCCCGAGGTTGCGGTATATTACGACATAGAAAACGACCTTCTTATGAAGCTTCAGGTTATGGGCATCGAGGCCGGTGCACCCGATATAGCAACGAGTGCCGAGTCGAAATACAAGTCCTCCTTCAAGGGCGCTCACACCACTCTTCGCCGTATGGGTCACACAGCCGATTTCGTCGTCAACGGTGACGATTTGTCTCCCTACAAGCTGGTTGTGGTAACCTCTCTTGAGATGACCGACGAGAGTGAGCGCGAGGCACTCCAGAAATACGTTGAAAACGGCGGTGTGCTCTACATAGAATATCCCTTTGCCTGCCGTGACGAAAAAACCTGGGTATCTCCTACCCGTCCCAACCTCGACTTTGACAAGCTTACGGGATGCCGTGAGGCTCACCGTGTAGACTTCTCCCCCTACGCTTCAAGCACTGTCGTATTCAACGACGGTCACGAGGAGACGGCAGAGGGCTGGCATATCACTCTTGAGCCCGTTTGCGACGACGTTAAGGTGCTTGCACAGTGGTCCGACGGCGGTGTTGCAATGGTTGAGCGTGAGGTCGGCAAGGGCAAGGTTATCGTTTCGGGCGGTAACTTCTCCTCCTATGCACAGCATAATTCAACCGATATGATTCCCTCAATCTACTACAAGCTTATGCTTTACGCAGGCGTTGAGATAAACGAGTCACCCGTATGGACTCTTTCACGCTTCTCGGACGAGTACGAATTCCGCTTCTTCTTCAACACGGGTCACGAGGACGCAACCGTTGAATGTGACGGCGAGCTTATCTTCTCGGCTGTTGAATGTAAGGTGGACGGCAAGAGCGTTACGATTCCTCATCAAGCGTCTGCAGTTTACAAAATCAAGCTTTAATCAAGGTGCAAAAATGGAGAATTTATTCACAGATATATACCCTTACGGTACACAGTATCACAGAGCGCCCACTCCTCTTCCTGAGGAGTGGGAGGGAGATTTCAAGGAAATCTCCAAAAACGGCTATACTCACGTTCAGTTCCGCCCTCAGTGGAGATGGCACGAGAGAATCAGAGGTCAGTACACCTGGGACGACCTCGACCGACTCTTTGACCTTGCAGAGCAGTACAACCTCAAGGTCGTGCTGAAGCCCATGCTTGAGAACGCTCCCGACTACGTTTTCCGCGAGCTTGAGGGAACGAGAATCGGCTTCAGAGGTCATCCTATCGGCCCTATTTCTCACGCAGCGTTTTACGTTGGCGGTTGGCTACCCTGCTTTGACAATCCCGAGGTGGCAAAGGCGGCGGGCGATTTCGTTTTCGAAATGGTTTCACGCTATAAGGACCGCAAGTGTCTCTGGTTCTACAACGCCTGGAACGAGCCGAGAAGCCGTCCTCTCGGACAGTGTACCTGCAAGCATTCACTCAAAAAGTATCAGGATTATTTAAGACGTCGCTTCGGCACTATCGAAAACCTCAACTCCATTTACGGCAAGGCTTGGGAGAGCTTTGAGACCGTTACCACTCCCCTTTCAAGCTCGGATTACGTTGAGCTTTTCTTATGGCGTCGCTGGGCGGCAGAGGCGGTTTCCGAGCATATTGCCATCTGTGCCGATGCAATACGCCGTGCCGACCCGAATGCAAAGGTTATGTGCCACGTCGGTGCCTCCTCGGCACGTCAGGACCCTGCCTGCGACACGAGTGACGATTTTCAGAACAAGTCAAGGGTTGACTGGTACGGCACGTCAATGTGGATTCCTTTGAATCCCGAAAACCCCAACGAATACAACAGCACTTTTTTCCAGTCAGCCTGGCTTCACAGAGTTGACAAAAACTGGATGTGTCACGAATTTTATCCCAATCAGGGCAACTGGTGGCCCGAGGCAACACCTCAATATATCGAGCAAGCGGCTCTTATGGCAATATCGGTCGGATGCCGGGGACTCACCTTCTGGCAGTACAGAGGCGAGAGACTCGGTGAGGAGTCAAACGGTTGGGGTATGAGAAACATTGACGGCTCGGCAACGCCGAGAAGTGAGCGCTTCGACCGTCTTGCAGGGCTTCTCGCAAATGAGCGCGACCTTGCAAAAACCGACTACGTTAAGCCCGAGGTTGCGGTCTACTTCGACATCGAAAACGACCTTCAGATGCGTATACAGACCATTGCCGCACCGACGGGTGAGGAGCTTGGACGTATACAGCCCTCCTACGACCACGCAACGAAAACCTCTATAAACGGCTTGCACGCGACTCTTCGCCGTCTCGGTCACACGGCGGATTTCGTCGTAAACGGCGACGATCTCTCCTGCTACAAGGCGGTTGTGGTATCCGCTCTTGAAATGACGGATGAGGTCGAGCGTGAGACCTTCCAAAAATACGTTGAAAACGGCGGTGTGCTTTATATCGAATATCCCTTTGCTTGCCGTGACGAGAGGACCTGGGTATCTCCTACCCGTCCCAATCTCAACTTTGACAAGCTGACGGGACTCCGCGAGGCTCACCGTGTGGACTTCTCAAAGCGTATGACCGACGATATCTATTTTGAGGACGGCAGAGTTGAAAAGACAGGTGGCTGGCACGTTACTCTTGAGCCAGTTTGCAACGACGTTAAGGTGCTCGCACGCTGGGAGGACGGTGGCGTTGCCATTGCCGAAAGACAGGTCGGCAAGGGTAAGGTTATCGTTTCGGGCGGTAACTTCTCCATCTGGGCTAATTCCCATTCAAGTGAGGCTATTCCCTCAATATTTGCCAAGGTGCTTGAGGATGCAAAAATCAAAATCGATACCTCTCCTCTCTGGACTACTGCACGCGAATCCGACGAGTATCTCTTCCGCTTCCTCTTTAACACGGGAGACGGAGATATCGTGGTTGACCTTGAGGGCGAGATAGGCTTTGCATCGGTTGAATGTACTAAAAAGGACGGCAAGGTAACCCTTCCTCCTCAAACGACCGTTGTATTGAAGATTAAAAAATAACCGCATCACAAATAAAGGAGATGTAAAAAAAGTCCAGACCGCCAAAAACAATAAGGTAAAAACTCAAAAATGAGTTTTCTCGAATAAATCATATGTTTTTGGCTCTGAACAAACCTCGCCACTACCGTACACTCGTACGCTGACGGGCTTCGGT
>JAFSID010000046.1 GCA_017439965.1 Clostridia bacterium
AGGTAATAACAATGGCACTTGAAGCACTCGGAATGGTTGAGACCAGAGGTCTTGTTGCAGCAATTGAGGCAGCAGATGCAATGGTAAAGGCAGCAAACGTAACTCTTATCGGAACTGAGAAGATCGGTAGCGGTCTCGTATCCGTTATGGTAAGAGGCGACGTAGGAGCAGTTAAGTCTGCAACCGAAGCAGGTGGAGCAGCAGCTTCCAAGCTCGGTGAGGTTATTGCGGTTCACGTAATCCCCAGACCCCACTCCGACGTTGAGAAGATTCTTCCCGTTATCAAATAAGAATCTTAGCTTGAAGGTAGTCACGGTGGAATTTTCCACCGTGACCGCCTGAAAATTTCTTTGAAAGGTCATACACTATGTTAATTGGAAAAGTAATCGGCAGAGTTGTTTCTACACGCAAGAATGAAAATCTCGTAGGAAATAAGTTTATGATAGTAGAGCCCTTAGCCGAGATGGGTAATCCCGAAAACAAAATTATTGCAATTGATAATATCGGCGCAGGAATTGGAGAGACGGTTCTCGTTGCTCTCGGAAGTGCCGCTCGAATCGGTTGTAATATGGAGACCGCTCCCGTTGATGCCGCAATCGTTGGTATCGTAGACGAGGGATGCGGATTTGGAGAATAATATGCCTACCTTTGAACAGTTAAAAGAAGTAATGCGAGAGAACGGAATTGTCGGCGCTGGCGGTGCGGGCTTTCCTTCCTATGCAAAGCTTGACCAAAGCGTTGATACAATAATCCTTAACTGTGCGGAATGCGAGCCCTTGCTCCGTCTTCACAGACAGCTTCTCGAAACTAAAGCACTTGAAATATTGCGCGCTTTGGATGTAATTGCGAAAACAATTGGTGTCAAAAACGTTTACATTGCACTTAAAAAGGCATACAAGGATGCCATTCGTGCTGTTGAAGCGGAGCTTGACTCCTTTGAAAATATAAAGCTTGCCACACTTGACGAGGTTTATCCTGCGGGTGACGAAGTAATTCTTATTTACGAGGTTACGGGCAGGGTGGTTAACCCCGGTGCTCTTCCTTTGTCCGTTGGCGTAAACGTATTTAACGTTGAAACGATTTACAACGTTTACAAGGCGCTTAACGGAGAGGCGGTCACCGAGAAGTACGTAACCGTAACGGGTGAGGTAAAGAATCCTCAGACGTTTATTGTTCCCGTCGGAACAAAGCTTTCCAAGCTTGTTGAAATGGCAGGCGGTAAAACCGTTAACGATGCCGAATATATAATGGGCGGTCCTATGATGGGTCCTCTCGGCTCGGTTGAAGACTACGTAACCAAAACAAGTAACGCAATAATCGTTCTGCCCTCTGACCATTACGTTGTA
Source organism: Clostridia bacterium (assembly GCA_017439965.1). Taxonomy (GTDB): domain Bacteria; phylum Bacillota; class Clostridia; order Oscillospirales; family SIG627; genus RGIG6353. The sequence goes on from JAFSID010000046.1 coordinate 1,347, forward strand.
ATGAAGAAGAAGGCTAACTCTAATATAGGTATTAAGCGTGCTATGGCTTCTTGTAGCCAGTGTCACTACTGTACCGACCTTTGCCCGAGACATATGCTCGGACATCCCATTCAGCCTCATATGTTTATGAGAGTCGTTTCAAATCACGATACCCGTGACGTTCAGCCTTATATGGACGCTATGTTCTGCTCAAGCTGTGGACTTTGTGAAATGTATTCCTGCCATCAGGGACTTTCACCCAAAAGCCTTATTGCAGACTTCAAGGCTACAATGAGAAAGAACGGTGTCGGTGTACCCCGTGGAATTGAAGCAAAGCCCGTTGTGGCTAACCGCGAAATGAAGAGAGTACCTATCGAAAGACTCACCTCACGAATGGGGCTTGAGCCTTACGACGTATCCGCTCCCATTTCCGACGTTAAGATTAAGCCCGATAGCGTGCGTATAATGATGTCTCAGCACGTCGGCGTACCTGCTACTCCCGTTGTAAAGGTTGGAGATAAGGTTTGCGTCGGTCAGGTCGTCGGAAGAGTACCTGATGACAAGCTCGGCACACACGTTCACGCATCCATCAACGGTACGGTAACGGACGTTACTGACCGATACATAATTATTAAGGCGTAAGGAGGTATCGTTATTATGGGAAAAGCAATTGGACTTGTAGAATTTAAGACGGTATCATCCGGTGTTTTTGCGGCTGATACAATGGTAAAGACCGCAGAAGTAGATGTAATTCAGGCTGAAACCGTATGTCCCGGTAAGTATTTCGTTTTGATTGAAGGAGACCTCAGTGCAGTTCGTGCCGCTGTTGATGCCGCTAAGACAACCAATACCGAGCATCTTATTGACACCTTCGTTCTCGGTAATCCTCACGAAACACTCTTTCCTGCAATTTACGGTGCAACCGAAATACATAATCCCAAAGCACTCGGAATTCTTGAAACTTATTCGGTAGCTTCCGCTATCGTTGCAGCTGATATAGCTGCTAAGACTGCAATCGTTGACTTGATTGAGCTTCGTCTTGCGCGCGGTATGTGCGGTAAGTCCTATCTTATGCTTACAGGCGAGGTTTCCTCTGTTTCTGCAGCAATTGAAAAGGCTAAGGCCGAAGCAGGTGAGGACGGTATGTTCCTCGACAGCACTGTTATTGCAGGACCTGATGAAAAGCTCTGGAAAACAATACTTTAAAAGGGGAGAGTAAATGCTTCCTATTGAAAGAAAAAACGAGATACTCTCCAAGCTTATGCTTGACGGTCGAGTTGTTGTAAGTGACCTTGCAACCCTTTACGGAGTAACCGAGGAAACGATCAGACGAGACCTTGAGAAGCTTGAAGCTGAGGGCTTTGCAAAAAAGACCTACGGCGGTGCGGTTAAGAGTGACAGTATGACCGCTGACCTTCCGTACACCGTAAGAAAGCTGACAAACGTTGACAGTAAAAAGTATATAGCTGAAAAGATTGGAGCACTTATTCAGGACGGTGACACTATTCTTCTTGATGCTTCTACTACCGCACTGTTTACGGTTAAGAGTATCTTTCACAAAAAGAATTTGACCATTATCACAAACTCTGTTGAAATTCTTCTTGATCTCCCTGCGGGAAATGATTGGAAGGTTATTTCAACGGGCGGTACCTATCATCAGGAGTCCATGTCCTTCAGAAGTATTTCAACCATAAATTCCGTTGAGAATTATCACGTGGATTTGGCGGTAATGTCTTGCAAGGGCTTTGATATTAACAGCGGTATCACCGATACGAGTGAGGATAATGCTGAGCTGAAAAAAGCCTTCATCCGCGCGGCAAACCGCCGTATTTTAGCGGTTGATTATACAAAGTTTGATAAGATTTCTTTCGTTAAGATTTGCAACACTGCTGACGTTGACGTCGTCGTTACAGATACGGCGCCCTCGCAAAAGTGGATTGCAGAGCTTGATAAGAATAAGATTGAGCTTATATTTTAAAACTAACACTGTCCTTGTTTAATGAGATGAAAGGGAATAAAGCTATGGCAGTTATGACTGAAAAAGAAATTAAATCTATCGTAGAGAAGGTTCTCGGCGTAATGGCTTCGGGTGAAGCTGAAGCAGGCGCATGGGATTCTACTCAGTATAACGGCAGAAAGCTCGTTGGTATCTTCTCTGATATGAATGAGGCTATTGATGCCGCTAACCGTGCTTATAAGGCTGTTCGGGCAATGAGCGTTGAACAGCGTCAGAAGATTATCGACGAGATTCGCCGTCTTACCCGTGAGGAAGCTCTCACGATGGCTAAGATTGGCGTTGCAGAAACGGGTATGGGCAAGGTTGAGCATAAGAGACTTAAGCACATCCTCGTTGCCGACAAGACTCCCGGAACTGAGGATATCACCGCAAGTGCCAAGACGGGTGACAGCGGTCTTACGCTCATTGAGGCTGCTCCCTTTGGCGTAGTTGGTGCTATTACTCCCAGTACCAACCCTTCCGAAACTGTAATTTGTAATTCTATCGGTATGATTGCTGCGGGTAACGGTGTTGTATTCAACCCCCATCCTAATGCAATTGCTACCTCTAATTATGCAGTTGACCTTGTTAACCGTGCTTCCAAGAATGCAGGAGGTCCTGAGATTATCGTTTGCTCTATGGATAAGCCTACTATGGATTCCGCTGCAATTATGCAGTCTCATCCTCTTATTAAGCTTCTCGTTTGTACGGGTGGTCCGGGTGTTGTTAAGGCTGTTCTTTCCTCGGGTAAGAAGGCAATCGGTGCAGGCGCAGGTAATCCTCCCGTAATCGTTGACGATACCGCAGATATTGCAAAGGCTGCTAAGGACATCATCGACGGATGTACCTTTGACAATAACCTTCCTTGTATCGCAGAAAAAGAAGTATTTGCATTCCGCAACATTGCTGACGAGCTTATCGCAGGTATGAAGAAGGCAGGTGCTTATCTCATTAACGCTGAGCAGGCTGATGCACTTTCCAAGGTCGTTCTCGTTGAAAAGACCAACAAGGCAGGTAAGACCGTTAAGACTGTCAGCCGTGACTGTGTAGGACGTGACGCAAAGGTGCTTCTTGCTAAGATTGGTATTGAGGTATCCGACGATATCCGTTGCGTAATTTGTGAGACGGGCTTTGAACACGACTTCGTTCAGCACGAGCTTATGATGCCTATTCTTCCTATCGTTCGCGTTAACGATATTGACGAGGCTATCACTCTTGCCGTTAAGGCTGAGCACGGCAACCGTCATACCGCTCATATGCACTCCAAGAATATCGACAACCTTTCAAGATTTGCAAGAGAAGTTGAAACCACTATATTCGTTAAGAACGCTCCCTCTTATGCAGGTATAGGCTTCGGCGGTGAGGGTCATACCACCTTTACTATCGCAGGACCTACCGGTGAGGGTATTACCTCCGCACGTAGCTTTACACGTCAGCGCAGATGCGTTATGGCGGATAGCTTCAGAATTATCTGATAGGAGCAAAAAATATGGAATACGATGTAAAAGCGATTTCAGAAATCGTTAAAAGAATTGTAGACTCTTGTGAAAAGGCAGACGAGGGAGATATCCCCGTAGGCGTTTCTAACAGACATATACATCTTTCTCAGGAGCACCTTGAAATACTCTTCGGCAAGGGCTATGAGCTTCAGAAGCTCAAGGATCTTTCTCAGCCCGGTCAGTACGCTTGCAAGGAGCAGCTTACTCTTATCGGTCCCTCGCTTCGTGCAATTGAGGGCGTAAGAGTTCTCGGTCCCGTTCGTAAGGCTTCTCAGGTTGAGATTTCCAGAACCGATTCCTTTACTCTCAAGGTAAAGCCTCCCGTTCGTGAATCAGGCTCAATCGAAGGCTCGGCTCCCGTTACCATCGTTGGACCCAAGGGTCTTGTAACGCTCAAGGAGGGCTGTATTCTCGCTAACCGTCACATACATATGAGTGATAAGGACGGAGAGAGATTCGGCGTTAAGGACGGAGAATACGTTGCAGTTGAGGTTAACGGCGACGGTAAGCGTACCGCTCTTTACGACGTTCAGGTAAGAGTCAGCGATAAGTTTGCTCTTGAAATGCATCTTGATACCGACGATGCTAACGCTTGCGGAATCGGTAACGGTGCAAAGGTTAAGCTTATTCCCAATAAATAAAAAATCAAAGTGAAGCCAAAAGGCTTCACTTTTTTTGCATAAAATAACCGTCACAAATAAGTGGCGGTTATTTTGATATAAAAATGCTATTTTATTTAAATTCAACGTCGATGATTTCTGCTGACTTGATAGGAACGAGTGTTGAAACGGATTTTTCTCCCATGTGTACCTCGTAACCCTTATACTTTGTGATGCAGGTTGCATTCTTGATTTTCTTATCAAACGTAACGTTAGGCAGGTTATACCAGTAATCATCGTTTAAGAGAATAACTCGGCAACGGCTTTCGTCGGTCGTCTGAGTGCATATGTATTTGCACACGCGACGGTGAACACCGTGCTCGGTTATAAGGTCACGGTCAATGGACGGTGCACCTGAAAGCACTTGAATTGCATTACCGCACTCAATCCAAAAATCATTTGAATAGGGCTTGTGTGCAAGAGCGTGTGTCCAGAGTGCGTCAAGAGGCTCGTTATCCTTCTTTGAGTCAAATGAGTATTCTGCATTGTTCTCAACGGTCTTACGTTCCTGCTTTTTGTTGGAGGCAAGGACTATACCCCCAAAGGAGTTCTTTTCTTCCACAATGACGTTGAAGCCCTCGGGAACACAGTCGGGAAGGGTAATAGCGAATATGTCACGTCCCGTTGCCTTTATCCTTTCAAATTCCGCTTTGTCGTATAAATCGGGATTGATGATGAGTAATGCTCCTGAGTAAACGCCGAAGGGCTTGGGCATATACTCAATATCCTCAACTCGTACAACTGCGTTTACGGGTGTTGCTCCGTACATAAGCTCGGTGAGTATATGCGTGGTTGTTGGTCTTCTTGAAGAATAGAGGGCATTCAGCTCAGCATCAATTATTTTATCGCTCCATACAAGCGTTACACCTGCGTTTCCGTAAGCGTTTTCGGTATACGCTGTGTTCCACACGTTGCGAATGTAGTCCCAATCACTCGCTTTAAGAGAATCACACAGACAGTACAGCGGACCGTCAATCAAGGGCTTACAGCCGTCCTTTGTATATATGAGAGTGTTCATATTACAAGCCGTTGACATCATCATATAAGTGCGTAAATGCTCGTATACGCCCCATTGCTCCATATTGTCGTGAACGTTTGCAATCGGAAGGATATCAACGCCCTTAAGCGTTGCGCGGTTAACCATAAGCTTTGATAAAAACCAGTAATGTATTCTGCGACGCTCCTCGTCGGTCATAAGGAAGCCGTTATATTCCTTTGCAAGAACTGTTACGGCGCCCGATACGTCCTCGATTATGCAGGATTTCGCTCCTGCATCACGCACGCCTCTGTAATCCACACCGTAACGGTAAATGGAGTCGATAGCACAGGTCGTCCACGCAGAGTTGAAATGAGCGGTCTTTCCCGCATCCTCAAGTCTTTTGTAGAATTTTGTAAAGAATTCATTCCAACGCTTTGTACAAAAGTCGGTGTATTCAAGATAACAGTTTTCCTTAACGTATTCCTTAACGTCGATGCCTTCGGGAATTTTTATACCCGTTGCCTCCTCGAACTGCAACAATATGTCGTCATATTCAAAGGATGAAGGAATAGTAAGTCTCGGCGAGGAAATACCGTCAGCAATCTGTATGCCGTCAAAATTATAGTCTACAAGCGTTTTGACGGTTCTTTCCTGAAGCACGTCCTCATAGTACGTACCGTCAGAAAGGCGCTTGAGCATATGCGTTGAAATGTAAGTGCCTGCGCTTCCTTTTTCTCTTACCTCGGGATGCTCCTTGTGGAAGGGGTCAACGAAAACTGTTCCGTCATCCTCCTTGAAGCTGCAATAGTTGAAGAAGCTTATATACACCTTTACTCCGTGAGAATGTAAAGCGTCTACAAGGCCCTTTAACTGATAATTAGTCCAAGGCTGACGCTCTCTTTCGGGACAGAAGCGGTGACCGACGTAGCTACATTCACCGTCATTGAGCTTCTTTTCAGCTTCAAGTCCCTCGTGCTCAAAAACAAATCCGAGCCAAGAAATAAGAAGTGATACTCCGTCGGGAGTAAATCCTGCTCTGTCTATAAAGTCCTGAACGCCAAAATCCTTTGACGTATTGTCAAAGCCTATAAGCTCGATCCAGCACCATTTTTTAAAGCTGTTATTTTCGAAAAAATTCATACGACCTCCAAGTGTGTAAATGAATTTGTTTTTTAGATTATAACATTTACTTATATAAAAGTCAACAAAAAAGGAGCTTTCCAATAGCTTGGAAAGCTCGGTTTTTTATAACATAGGAAATTGCATTTAATAACCTCGCCGTTTTACTTTGTTTGAGTGTAGTATATTAAGATAGGCGAGAATTACCAACGGTTGCCAGCCGCTTTTTTAGTCTGCGTAATTATATCCGCATTCAATTGCCTTTTTGTTCAGATCAAAAAGATTCTGATGCTTTGCGGATACAACCTTATGAAGTGCATCGTCAAGATTGTCGTAGGATACAGCGCCCGCTTCCTTGATAAGCTTACCCGTGATAATCATATTAGCAAGAGTAGGAGCACCTATTTCGTTTGCAAGACGGGTTGCGGGAATGTAGAACGCCTTAACGTCGTCACGAACGACCTTTCTTTCGATAAGAGAAGAGTCAACGAAAATCATACCTCCCGGTACAACGTCCTTCTCAAACTTGTCAAGTGATGGGAGGTTCATTGCAACGAGTACGTCGGGGTTAGCAACGATGGGAGAGCCGACGGGATCGTCACTTAGAATTACACTGCAATTTGCCGTGCCTCCGCGCATTTCGGGACCGTAAGAGGGAAGCCAGCTAAGGTTTTTACCTTCTACAAGACCCTTGTAAGCAATAAACTTACCTGCGAAAAGGAGTCCCTGACCGCCGAAGCCTGCAAGAAGTATTTCTGTTTTCATATTACTTTACCTCCTTTTCAGCGCTTCTGTCCTTATATACACCGAGAGGATAGTAGGGAATCATCTTCTCATCAATCCACTCAAGCGCCTTTTGAGGTGTAAGACCCCAGTTAGTAGGACATGCGGAAATAACCTCGATAAGAGAGAAGCCCTTTCCGTTTATCTGATTCTCAAACGCCTTTTTGATAGCTTTTTGAGCGTTCTTAACGTTCTTTACGTTGTTAACTGCAACTCTTTCGATGTATTCGGGACCGTCAAGTGTTGCCAGCATTTCGGATACACGAATGGGGAAGCCCGTGGTGTTGGTATCTCTTCCGTAAGGAGAGGTCTGTGTAACCTGACCGGGAAGGGAGGTGGGAGCCATCTGTCCGCCCGTCATACCGTAAATTGCATTGTTAACGAATATAATCGTAATATTCTCGTTACGTGCCGCAGCGTGTACGGTTTCTGCCATACCGATGGAGGCAAGGTCACCGTCACCCTGATATGTAAATACAACGTTTGAGGGGTCGGAGCGCTTGAGACCCGTTGCAACAGCGGGAGCTCTTCCGTGTGCCGCTTCAATCATATCGCACTTGAAGTAATCGTATGCCATAACCGCACAACCGACGGGTGCAACGCCTATTGTTGTGCCTTCGATTCCAAGGTCGTCAATTGCCTGGGCAACGAGACGGTGGATAATACCGTGAGTACAGCCTGGACAGTAGTGAAGCTGTAAATCTGCCAGACTCTTAGGCTTTGAATAAATAACCGCCATTAGTTTTTACCTCCTTCAACCTCAACGATTTTTGCAAGTACCTGCTCGGGAGAAGGAATCATTCCTCCGACTCTGTTGCAAAGGTGTACGGGCTTCTTGCATTCGCAAGCAAGCTTGATGTCCTCAAGCATCTGACCCATTGACATTTCAACGCTGATAAACGCCTTGACCTTGTCAGCCGCTTCAAGAATAGGCTGCTTGGGGAAGGGCCATACGGTGATAGGACGGATAAGACCTACCTTGATACCCTGACGGCGAGCTTCGATTATAGCGTTTTTGGAAACACGCGCGGTAATACCAAAGGAAACGACGCAGATTTCTGCATCCTCCATCATAAAGCTTTCGTACATTACCTCGTTTTCCTCAATCTGCTTATAGCGTTCAAATCTCTCAAAGTTCGTCTTTTCAAGAAGCTCGGTGTTGAGATAAAGTGAATTGATGATGTTGTGCTCTCTTTGCATCTTGGTACCTGTGAGAGCCCAAGGCTTTTCAACGGTTGAGGTCTTTTCCTCGGGAAGCTCAACGGGTTCCATCATCTGACCTATCGTACCGTCCGCAAGAAGCATAACGGGCATACGGTACTTGTCTGCAAGGTCAAATGCGTGAGAGGTGAGGTCAGCCATTTCCTGAACGGATGCAGGGGTAAGAACGATTAAGTGGTAGTCACCGTGTCCACCGCCCTTAGTAGCCTGAAAATAGTCGGACTGCGAGGGCTGAATACCGCCGAGACCAGGACCGCCTCTCTGCACGTTTACGATAAGTGCGGGCACGTCGGAGCCTGCAATGTAGGAGATACCCTCCTGCTTGAGAGATATTCCGGGGCTTGAAGAGGAGGTCATAACCCTCTTACCCGTAGCCGCAACACCGTAAACCATATTGATTGCGGAGATTTCGCTCTCTGCCTGTAAGAATACGCCGTTGATTTTCGGCATACGCTTTGCCATATATGCCGCAATTTCTGTTTGGGGTGTGATGGGATAACCGAGATAGTGACGGCATCCTGAACGGATGGCAGCCTCGGCAATCGCCTCATTACCCTTCATTAATACCTTTTCAGCCATTGTTTTAGCACCTCACTTTTCAACCGTAATGACACTGTCGGGGCACATTGTGTAGCAGAATCCACATCCGATACACTGTGACTGGTCAGTCATTTCGGCGGGTGAATAACCCTTTTTGTTGATTTTTTCCTTTGCAATAACGAGGATTTTCTTAGGACAAGCATTAACGCAAAGTCCACATCCCTTGCAAATGTCGGTAGCAAATGTTACTTTAGCCATAACGTACTCCTTTAAAACGGTTTCTTTTGTAGTGTCAGTGGAAAATAATCGTGAGTAGAATTACGCGCGATGCTTTCATTGACACTTGTAAATATAACGGGAATACCCGCAATTTGTGACAATTTTTGAGCTTCGGCATCCGTCTTTTTGACGTCTGCCTCAGTCGTTTCTACTCCAATGTTGGAGTTGTTTACAATAGCGGTCATTTTAATTCCGCAAGCGCACTCTATTTCCTGAAGCACCTCGAAGGCTTCCTCGGCGGTTTTGGTCAACGGTCTGTAAAAGTTTGCAACGAATACAGCCTCGTAATCCTTTTCCTCAAGAAGATAAGGAGTGTAACGACCGAGAGCATATGCACCTCTGTCGTCACCGCCGATGTCCATAACGGCAACAGTAGTCTTGTCCTGAACAAGTCCGTATACCTCGGGCGGAAGAGCGGGAAGGTCAACATTTGTGTTGGCGAAGGGGAGGGAGATAACTTTTATACCTGCCTTCTTAAGCTCTGCCTCGCTGTCTTTCGTTCGGAAATAGGGATTTACTATATCAATATCAGCAATTGCAACCTTGTCAAATTGCTTCTTGAGATGCAAGGCGTAATTGATAGCGATATTCGTTTTTCCGCTTCCGTAATGACCGAAAAATAACGTTATTCTTTTCATAGCTTGTTTCTCTGAATCTTTCCTGTTGCAGTCTTGGGAAGCTCGTCGCGGAATACGACGATTCGGGGATACTTGTAAGGAGCGGTACGCTTCTTAACGTAGTTCTGAATTTCCTTCTTAAGCTCGTCTGTTGCTTCGGTGCCCTTGGTTAGCACGATGCTTGCCTTTACGACCTGTCCTCTTACCTCGTCGGGCTCAGCGGATACACCGCACTCAAGAACGTAGGGAAGCTCCATAATAACACTCTCGATCTCAAACGGACCTATGCGGTAGCCCGACGATTTAATAACGTCGTCTACACGGCCGACGAACCAGTAGAAGCCGTTCTCATCACGCCAAGCAGTATCGCCCGTGTGATAGTATCCGTCGTGGATTGCTTCCTTAGTCTTTTCCTCGTCGTTGTAGTAACCGCAGAACAATCCGCAAGGGAATCCGTTCTGTACGTTGATACAGATTTCACCTGCCTCACCGTCGGGGACGGGATTGCCGTCTGCGTCAAGCAACGTAACGTCGTATATCGGTGCAGGCTTACCCATTGAGCCAATCTTGTGAGATGCTCCCGTAAGGTTGCCGATTATCATAGTGCTTTCCGATTGACCGAAGCCTTCAAGTATCTGAAGTCCCGTAGCCTTTTCGAATTGACGGTAAACCTCGGGGTTTAACGCTTCACCCGCAGTTGTCATATGACGAACGGAGGAAAAGTCGTAGTTTGATAAATCCTGCTTTATCATCATTCTGAGCATCGTAGGAGGTGCGCAGAAGGTCGTAATGTGATATTTTGCAAACATAGGCATAATGTCTGCGGCATCAAAGCGGTCAAAATCGTATACGAAGGTTGCCGCTTCGCAAAGCCACTGACCGTAAAACTTGCCCCACATCGCTTTTGCCCAGCCCGTGTCCGAAATGGTGAAGTGCAGACCGTCCGGGTCAACGTTATGCCAATACTTTGCGGTATGGAAATGTCCGAGAACGTACTTGTGGGTATGAGTTGCAATCTTTGGATAGCCCGACGTTCCCGAGGTAAAGAACATAAGAAGGGGATCGTCACCGCAGGGAGAGTCATCAGTTCTGTCAAAGTGAGAGGAGAAGAGGGGATATTCCTCGTCAAAGCTTCTCCAGCCGTCACGCTGTCCGTTTACGATAAGCTTGTTCTTTAAGCCGTCGTAATTCTTGCAGGCAAGCTCTGCCTGATGAGCGGAATCACCGTCAGCGGTACAGATAAGGGTCGTAATACCTGCCTTTTGGAATCTGTATTCAAAATCGTGTTCTACAAGCTGATTGGTCGCGGGGATTGCAATTGCACCAAGCTTGTTGAGACCGAGCATCGCATACCAGAACTGATAATGACGCTTGAGTACGAGCATTACTCTGTCGCCCTTCTTGATTCCGAGTGACTTAAAGTAGTTAGCACACTGTGCCGAAGCACGCTTCATATCCTTGAAGGTAATGCGCTTTTCGGTTTTGTCGCGGGATACGTGGAGCATTGCAAGCTTGTCGGGGTTCTTTTCCGCAAGCGCGTCAACTAAGTCGAATGCAAAGTTGAATTTTTCGGTATTCTTGAATTTTATTGAAGTAGGAGTACCGTTTTCGTTTTCTTCGACTTCAACGTAGTTGTTATAAATACGCTCTTTTTCCTGCTTATCCTCAAACGGCTGAGCAGAGCCTGAGATTTCCTTTGCAGGCTCAAGTTCGGGAATAGGCTCACCCGTAGGATTAAGAACGATAGCGTAGAAGATACAGTCAGCGCCCTTAACCGCTATCATACCGTGAGGTGCGGAGGAGTCGAAATAAATACTGTCACCGGGTCCGAGAATTTCTCGGTGGTTACCTACCTGAACGAGCAGATGTCCCTCAACGACAAGGTCAAGCTCTTGACCTGCGTGAGTGGTAAGCTCAATGTCGCGGTGCTCTGCATCCTTATCGTAAACGCTTCTGACGTAAAGAGGCTCTGCGATTCTGTTCTGAAACGCATAGGCGAGGTTGTAGTAAACCATACCGTGAGCCTGAGCTATCTTCTGTCCTGCGCCCTTACGGGTGACGGTATATGAATTAAGCTTAGGGCTGTAGCCCTCAATGATATCGGTTACGTTTACGTTGAATATAAGAGCGCATCTGTAAATGAAAGCGAAGTTCAAGTCGCTTTCGCCGTTTTCACACTTCAAGTATTCTTCAACGGTCAAATCGGTCTTCTTTGCCATCTCCTCGGCGCTGATACCCTCAACCTCTCGCAGAAGTGCAATTCTTGATGCAATATTCCGTATCGTGTAATCGAGACCTGTGATTTTTTGTTCCATTAGAATTACTCCTTTCGGGGACGAAAAAAACACTCGTCCCAAAGATGTTCTTTGAGACGAGTGAGAAAATCAACACCCGCGGTACCACTCAAATTGCAGTTGTACTGCCACTCAGGTTCTATCAAACCGTACACGTTAACGCAGTGATCACGAAGAGGTTCTACTCGCAAACGCTTTCTTCCTCTCAGCTCAGAAGCTACAAAAACGAAACTGTGTCAAATGGCTTGCACCGACCGCCATCTCTCTGTAAGGCATATTTCGAAATTCTCTTCGTCGAGGCTTTATGGAGTAAGTATATCACATCTTTGATGTGTTGTCAATTGTTTTTTGAAAAATTATAGCTTGTTACGTTGGATTTTACCGCTTATTGTCTTAGGAAGCTCGTCACGGAATACGACGACTCTCGGATACTTGTAAGGTGCGGTATGCTCCTTGACGTAGTTCTGTATTTCCTTTTTAAGCTCTTCGGAGGGCTGTGTGCCCTTTGTAAGCACGATGCTCGCCTTAACGATCTGTCCTCTTATTTCATCGGGAACTGCGGATACACCGCATTCAAGAACGTAGGGGAGCTCCATGATAACGCTTTCTATCTCGAAGGGACCAATGCGGTAGCCCGATGACTTGATGACGTCGTCAACACGTCCGACGAACCAATAGAAGCCGTCCTCGTCACGCCAAGCGGTATCGCCCGTGTGATAGTAGCCGTCGTGCATAACCTCGTTGGTCTTTTCCTCGTTTCTGTAATATCCCTTGAAGAGACCGCAGGGAACCTTGTCGCTGGTTCTTACGACTATTTCACCAACCTCACCGTCGGGAACGGGATTGCCGTCAGGGTCAAGAAGGTCAACGTCATAAAGCGGAACGGGTTTACCCATAGAGCCTATTTTATGAGTATTACCCATAAGATTGGCAATTGTAAGAGTAAGCTCTGTCTGTCCGAAGCCCTCCATTATCTGAAGTCCCGTGATTGCTTCAAATTGCTTGTAAACCTCGGGGTTGAGTGCTTCTCCGGCCGTCGTCATATGAACGATAGAGGAGAGGTCGTACTTTGAGATATCCTCTTTTATCATCATACGGAGCATCGTAGGAGGCGCACAGAAGGTGGTGATATTGTATTTTGCGAACATCGGGAGAAGGTCAGCCGCATCAAAGCGGTCAAAGTCATATGTGAATACTGCGCTTTCGCAGAGCCACTGACCGTAGAGCTTGCCCCAGAGAGCCTTACCCCATCCTGTGTCGGAAATGGTTAAGTGTACTCCGTCCTCGCACACACCGTGCCAGTATTTTGCGGTGATATAATGACCGAGCGCGTATTTATAATTGTGCGCCGCAATCTTGGGATAACCCGTTGTACCCGAGGTGAAGAACATAAGCATAGTATCGTCACCGCAGGGTGAATCCTCAGTCCTGTCAAAATGGGTGCTGAAGAGTGAGCATTCCTCATCGTAGCACTTCCATCCGTCACGAGTTCCGCCAACGAGTATTTTAGCACTGAGAGGCGTTTCGCAGGTCTTGTCTGCGAGGTCAACCTGTTCAGCTACGTTTCCGTCAGAGGTACAGATGATTGCGGAAACGCCTGCTGCATTGAAGCGGTATTCAAAGTCATGAGCAAGAAGCTGATTTGTAGCGGGGATTGCGATTGCTCCAAGCTTGTGAAGAGCAACTATTGCGTACCAGAATTGATAGTGTCGCTTGAGAACGAGCATTACTCTGTCACCCTTCTTGATGCCAAGTGACTTGAAGTAGTTTGCACATTGGTTAGAATGCCTCTTCATATCCTTAAAGGTCAAGCGTCTTTCAGTCTTATTCTTGTCAAGATGAATCATTGCAAGCTTATCGGGATTCTTGTCCGCAATAGCGTCAACAACGTCAAATCCGAAGTTGAACTTGTCCTCGTTCTGAAAATCAATCCTCTGAAGAGCACCGTTCTCATCCTCTTCGGTGATGATAAATTTGTTGCTGACCCAATCCTTAGAGTTGTTCTTCATAGGCATAAGAGTCTTGATTGCCGAGGTATCCTTTTCCTCTTCACCGGGAAGAACGACTGCGATAAAGTGACAGTCCTCACCGTTAACGGCAATCATACCGTGAGGAGTTGAGCTGTTGTAGTATATAGAGTCACCCTCTCTGAGCACCTCGATGTTATCACCGATTTGTATACGAAGACTACCGCTCATTATATAGTCAAATTCCTGACCCGAGTGGGTTGCGAGATTAATGGGCTTATTCTGAAGCTCAGGCTTGTATTCGTAGTGAACGTAATAAGGCTCAGCTATTTTCTTTCTGAACATAGGAGCAAGGTTTTCAATTTCAATACCGTCTTCCTTTGCGGTATCTCGACCCTCGCCCTTGCGTGTTAATGTGTAGGATGAAAGCTTTGCACTTCGGCCCTCAAGAAGCTCGTTGAGCTCAATGCCAAAGCAAAGCGCACACTTATGAATAAAGGAGAAGGGAAGATCGATTTCAGCAAGCTCGTATGCCTTGTAATTTTCAAGAGAAACCTCGGTGTTAACCGCCATTTCCTCCTGAGTCATTCCAAGAACCTCTCGCATTTCGCGGATACGGGAAGCAATCTCGTTGACTTGTGTCATAGTTTGTGTACTCATTTGCGTACTCCTTTCATAAAAACAAAATACTCGTCTCAAGAAAAATACTTGAGACGAGTATGAATAAACTTATCATGCCCGCGGTACCACTCAAATTGCAGTAATACTGCCACTCAGGTTCTAATAAACCTTATGCATTAACGCAGCAATCACGAAAACCCCTACTGATGTTTCAGGACTTCAGCTCGGAAGTGATAAGAAATAAGGCTCGTTTCTATCGGGATTACACCATCCCCGACTCTCTGTAAGGCGTTTGCCGAATTTCCGTCTTCGTCATAGCTTTTATGCGTGTATTATAAACCATCAAAAATGATTTGTCAATAGTTTTTTTAAGATTTTTTGTCAAGACCTAAAATTTTTACGGATTCGTCTCTCATCTTATATTTGAGTATCTTTCCTGCCGCATTCATAGGGAAGGCTTCAACGAAACGGAAGTATCTCGGAACCTTGTGACGCGCAATATGTGCGTTGCCGAATTCTCTCATTTCCTCCTCGGTAGCGCTTTCTCCGTCGTGGAAGATTATCCAGGCACACGCCTCCTCGCCGTAACGCTCGTCGGGTACACCGACGACCTGAACGTCACGTACCTTGGGATGCGTGAGGTAAAACTCTTCAATTTCTCTGGGATAGAGGTTTTCTCCGCCTCTGATTATCATATCCTTAAGTCTGCCCGTAACTTTATAGTAGCCGTCGGGCGTTCTGCAGCAGATGTCACCCGAGTGGAGCCAACCGTCCTCGTCAATTGCCTGAGCCGTTGCCTTGGGCATCTTATAGTAGCCCTTCATTATGTTAAATCCACGCGCGACAAACTCACCGTTTTCGCCGTCGGGAAGCTCAAGTCCCGTTTCGGGGTCGATGATTTTACACTCAACACCTGGGAAGGCGCTTCCGACGGTTTCGACTCTGTGGTCAATATCCTCGTTTACTTCGCCCATAGTACATCCCGGGGATGCCTCAGTCTGTCCGTAAACGCTGATAATTTCGGTCATATTCATTTCTGCCGCCGCGCGTCTCATAAGGTCTGCGGGACAGTTTGCACCTGCCATAATACCCGTACGGATATGTGAGAAATCCGTCTTTGCAAAGTCAGCGTGATTGAACATCGCAATAAACATTGTCGGAACACCGTTGAAGCAGGTTATCTTCTCTTGCGTAACGCACGCAAGGGAAGATTTAGGCGAGAAATAGGGAAGGGGTGAAAGGGTAACGCCGTGGGTCATAGACGAGGTCATTGAAAGCACCATTCCGAAGCAATGAAACATTGGTACCTGTATCATCATTCGGTCAGCGGTTGAAAGGTCCATTCTGTCGCCTATTATCTTACCGTTGTTAACAATGTTGGAATGGGTAAGCATAACACCCTTGGGAAATCCCGTAGTACCCGAGGTATACTGCATATTGCATACGTCACCTGGACGAACGAGTGAGGCTCTGCGACGGACTTCCTCAAGCGGTACGCTGTCGGCTCTGTCCATCATTTCCTTCCATTCAAGACAGCCCTTCATAGAGAAGCCTACCGTTACGATGTTGCGAAGCAGGGGAAGATTCTTTGAGTAGAGAGGCTTACCCGGGACGGTTGTTTCAAGCTCGGGACAAAGCTCCTCCATAATCTCCTTGTAGTTCGTATCCTTTGACGCCTCTATCATAACGAGGGTATGGGTGTCGGATTGCTTTAACAGATATTCAATTTCGTGAATCTTATACGCTGTGTTTACTGTTACGAGAACTGCGCCGATTTTTACGGTTGCCCAAAAGGTTATAAACCATTCGGGAATGTTGGTAGCCCAAAGTGCTACGTGAGAGCCTGCCTTTACTCCGAGAGAAATAAGCGCCGCCGCAGTTCTGTCTACGTCACGTCGGAATTCTGCGTAGGTTCTCGTGTAGTCAAGCGTTGTATATTTGAATGCATACTGGTCGGGATAACGCTCTGCCATGCAGTCAAGCACCTGAGAGAAGGTCATATCAACCGTGTCAAATTTTTTCCAGGGGAAAGTGCCCGTTTTTGCTCTGTTATAGTAAAGCTCACCCGTTTTCTTGTTATCTCCGCAGGTTGATGCAAGGTAATTTGTGAAGTGGGTCAGAACGATGTCGGCATCGTCTATCTCGTCATTCCACAGTGCTTCAACAAAGCCCTCGAAGTTGAGGGAGCGAAGCGCGTCCATAACGCTTTTTATCGGAAGGTCACCCTCTCCGATAAGAACCTTTACGCCGTTTTTGGCATCACCAAGCTTGACGTATTGAATATATGCACCGAGATTAACGATAGTGTCCTCTGCGCTTTCTTTCCCGTCAAAGTAGGTTGCGCGCACATTCCATGCAGCGCCGAGCACCACGGAGCCGAAGTGGGTAATAATATCCGAAAGATTTTTTGTATTGGCAAGAAAGCCTCTCGTTTCAAAAAGAATGCTTACGTCGTTTTCTTCGGCGGTTTTGATTGCAGGGTCGAGTACCTTTTCAAGTGTTTCAAATTCAGGCTGTGAATCAATGTGAACGATAACGCTTGATACACCTGCGTTAGATGCGAGTCTTACGTATTTTGCTATAATTCCCGCATCGGCTTCAGCGGAATCGAGAGACGCGGGATAGGTGAGGGCGGATACCTGAAGCCCTCTGTTCCGAAGCTTTCGTCTTGCATCGGCGAGGTTTGACTTATTGAGCACAGAATCGAAATGCTCCTGTCTTTCCTTTAATGCATCGTATATTTCAAATCCCGAAAATCCGTAGTCCCAGGCAAGCTTGCACAAATCGAGAAAGCTTTCTCGGGCAACGTTTTTCGTAGAAAAAACAAATTTCATTATTATTTCTCCTCAAAGACAATTTTGTTTACTGCGTTAATAAATGCACGGATGCTCGCGCTGATAATGTCTGTGGAAAGACCGTTTCCCGAATAAAGCTTACCGTTGCAGCGAAGCTTTACAAGTGCTGAGCCGAGTGCCTCCTTGCCTTCTGTTACCGCTTCGATCTGGAAGGAGTCAAGCTCATAGTGATGACCTATGCATTGTTCAATTGCACGGAATGCCGAGTCAATAGGACCGTTACCGACACCAACGCCGATGAGCTCCTCGCCATCCTTGGTAAGAGTAACTCTTGCCATGGAGGTCGTAACGTCGGAGGTGTTTGCAAGATAGCTTTCGAGGTGATAGGTTGACGGAGTCTGCATTGCAAAGCTTGCAATGATTGCTTCAAGCTCCTTTGCGCCTATAACGCCTTTTTTTGCACAAACCTTCTGAGTTTCGGCAAGCACAGTACCAAGGTCAGCCTCCGAAAGCTCATATCCAAGCTCCTCGACACATTTGCAAACGTCGGTGAGTGTTGAGTTGGAATTAAGCGCAATCTTCCCGTTTCCGTCCTTAACGGCGTGAGTGATTGAAACGGGAGTAAGCTTCTTGGTAAGCTCCTTGATGTCGGTCGCAATCTTTTCGCTCTGGAGGTTGACCGATGCGTCAAGCTTGTCTCCTCTTATTCTGATAATCTGAGCAAAAGCATCCGTCTTGAGAGCTTCGTCCGAGCAAATAGTGGATTTAACACCGTCTGCACCCGCTTCGATTGCCGCTACGGCACAAGCGGTAGCCATATTTATCGCATTTGAGGTTTTAACGTAAACGTTGATTTTGCAAGCGTCCTTAATTGCTTTTACAAGAGCCGCAAATTCATCGGGAAGAAACCTGCCTGCATCATCCGAGAGGGTTACGGCGGTTGCGCCGCATTCCTCAGCGCTCTTACATGCCTTGATAAGAAAATCAAGGTCTGCTCTCGTCGAGTCAAGCGCTATAAATTCTACGTCCTCGCATTTTGCCTTTGCCTCGGTCACAAGCATTGTAAGGCAGGCGAGCATCTTTTCTTCCTTCATATGATAAAGGTATTCCATCTGCACGGTTGATACGGGGAGAATTACCTGAAGGCAGGGCTTTACGGCGTCCTTTATGCATTCCCAAGCCATATTCAGCGCTTCAACCGTCACACCTGTGGGAAGACAGATTTTTGAATTTTTAAGAGAGGTTGCTATCGTTCTGTAAACGATTGAATCCTCCTTTGGCTTCTTTATTTCGTCAAGCTCAATTGCATCCGCGCCGAAATTTTCGATACCTGCCGCAATAGCGGTTTTTTCGCGGAATAAGAAGGAGCTCTTTCTTTCCTCGGAGAGCTTTCTTAACGTAAAGTCTGCAACGTAAATTTTCTTCATTTCTTTTCTCCTTGTAAATAAAAAATCCGCAGGAATATAATTCCTGCGGGATGATTAACTAATTAACCACGGTACCACCCGTTTTGCTATAAAAAACAGCCACTCGTAAGACTCTATCAAGTCTTTGATCTGTAACGGGATCTCCCGTGACCTCCTAAAGCAATGCTTTTCAGAAATCCAACTCCGATACGAGACGGTTACTCGGGGCTTTACCGTCTCACACCAACGACGGCTCTCTGAAAAAGCTTTACCGAATGACCTAATATCATCACAGTTTTTAATTGATGTGGGAATTATATAACATTATTTTTGATTTGTCAAGTGCTTTTTTTGAAATTCTGTAATTTTTGCAACGTGATCCATGGTATAGCGTTTTACATTCTTAAAAGAATAGAGTACTGTATGCTGATTAATTGTAAGCTTAATTTTTGAGCCTCTTTTTATGACTTTTATTCCGTTGTATTCAAAGCCGTCGTAAATGTCCGATATTATATCGTTGAGTCCTAAATGTATAAGATACTCGTCGGCTGTTTTGCAGTAAAGCTCGCTTGTGTATTTTGCGTTATGTAAAAGATATTTGCTCGTCCTCAAAAACACCTTCGGGCTTTTTTCTCGGATTATAATTTGCGGAGATAAGCGGTGCCATTTTTCTATTTCAAATCTCATATAAGGCTCGCTTGATGAGGAGCGTATTTCCGTTATTTCGGAGCGCTTTAGTTGCTTTGCTTCGGTTATTAGACCGTAATACGCAATTCCGTTCGTATCGGTTTCAAGGTTAAACAGATGCTTTGACTGATAAAGAGCAACGTATTCAATTCCTTCAGCCGTGATTAGCTGATTCATCGGTATGTGATAAAAATTTTTTGAGAGATTTACGGGTAATTGCTCACGCCTTCTCACCGTACCGACAAGAACGTTTCTCTTTTCAATTTCACTTGCCGCCGCTAAAACGTCGGAGTATTCCTCCTCAAGCCTGAAGATTACAGGATGACGCAGACGGTAAAGCCGCTCGCGTATTTTTGAAAAGAGCTCTTTTATAAAGTACATTTTCATATCTTCCTATGTTTTTTTGCAAGATAATAATACCATACTTGTCGAATTTTGTAAATACAAAAAATAGCTTGCAACAAATGATAATTTATACTATAATGTACCTATACGCATATATGAGAGGAAATACTATGATTGAAATTAAAATTGCGGGTACCTTTGACTTTTCTACAATTGCGGAAAACGATAAGCACATATCTAAGCCGATGCTTGAAAAAAAGCTCTCCGACGGTGAAATACTTGTGGCACAGCTTGACGGCGTCTTTTTAGGATGGCTCAGGTTTTCATATTTCTGGGATGAGATACCGTTTATGAATATGCTGGGAGTTGTCGAGGCTTACAGAGGACACGGAATAGGAAGGCTTTTGGTTGAGGAGTGGGAAGGGCTGATGAGAGACAAGGGGTATGACAAGGTTATGACCTCAACTCTTGAAAACGAAGAGGCTCAGCATTTTTACCGCAAGCTCGGTTACCGCGACCTCGGTAAATTTACACCCTTTGAAAATGAATTTGAATTGATATTGGGGAAGGAAATATGAAGCTGTTATTATCGGCGTTAGTAAAGCTTGCCGTCGGTTTTTTACTTATCGCCTTATTGTTGTTTATACCTGCTGGAACAATACGTTATTTTAATGCGTGGCTTTTTATCGGACTTTTGTTTATACCAATGACGTTATTGGGATGTGTTCTTTTCTTTAAAGCACCGAGTCTGCTTGAGAAAAGACTTAATAACAAGGAAACGGAAAACACTCAAAAGAGAGTTGTGGCAATATCGGGAATGATGTTTTTGTCAAGCTTTATTGTTGCAGGTCTTGATTACCGTTTTGAAATAACGAGAGTACCTTTTTGGCTCGTTATTCTGTCATCGGTTGTATTTCTCTCGTCGTATCTTATTTATGCAGAGGTAATGCGTGAAAACGCATATCTTTCACGCACCGTTGAGGTGCAGAAAAATCAAAGAGTTATAGACACGGGACTTTATGGTGTCGTAAGACATCCTATGTATTTTGCAACCGTGCTGATGTTTCTGTCAATACCGCTGATTCTCGGCTCGTTTTTGTCCCTCGTTTTTCTTTTGCCGTATCCTTTTGTTATTGTTGTAAGAATCAAAAACGAGGAAGAAGTATTAGAGCGAGAGCTTGACGGTTACTCTGAATATAAAAAGCGTGTCAGATACAGACTTATACCGTTTGTTTGGTGAGGTAATTATGTTTCGTAATCTTTTAAGAAAAAATAAAGAGATATCAAGAGAAGAATGTATTGAGCTTTTAACAAGCGAGACGAGAGGAATACTGTCGGTCAACGGTGACGACGGTTATCCTTACGGAATGCCTATGAATCATTACTATAATGCCGACGACGGATGCATATATTTTCATTGCGGCAAAAACGGTCACAGAGTTGACTCGTTAAAGACTTCGGATAAGGTGTCCTTTTGCGTTTGTGAAAAGGGAACGAGGGAAGAAGGCGAATGGGCATACGATGTCAGAAGCGTCATAGTGTTTGGCAGAGTTGAAATCGTAGACTCTCTTGATTTGATAATTGATATTACCGCGAGACTGTGCTATAAGTTTACGAATGACTCGGAATACATAAAAGAGGAAATAAAGAATCACGCAGACAAGACTATGCTTTTAAAGCTTGTGCCCGAGCATATTTGCGGAAAGCGTGTAAAAGAGGCTTAAATGACTTTGAAATATTTTAAGGATAAAAAGCCGAATTATAAAAAGCTTATTGATTACGGCTTTGTTGAAATTGACAACGGCTATTTGCTTGAAAAAAGGATTTTTGACGGCGATATGTCGGTAGCTGTTGAAATAAACGGTGAGAATATAAAAACGACTGTAACCGATTTGTTGACTGAAGAGGAGTATGTGCTTCACAAGATTCCTGATGCAAGAGGGGAGTTTGTAGGTAGAGTGAGAGGGACTCTTGACGAGCTTCTTTTTGATATTTCGGAAAGGTGCTATGATTCAAGCGTGTTCGTTCAGTTTACGACTCTCGACGTTATTTCTCACGTTTTTGAATGCTACGGTGACAGCCTTGAGTTTTTATGGGAGACCTCACCCGACTGTGCGGTATTCAGACGCAAGGATACGGGGAAATGGTACGGGGTAATTATGAAAGTGCCCCTATCAAAATTCGGAATCGACGATGAGACGCCTTTTGAAGTACTCAACCTACACGTCAGCGCGGACGAGATAGATAAAATAGTTGACGGAAAGCATATATTCTACGGCTTCCATATGAACAAAAGACACTGGATATCCGTTTTGCTTGACGGTATAACTGATTTCGATTATTTGAAGAAGCCGATATCCGACAGCTATCTTCTGGCAAAGAAAAAGTGAATATCGTTTTGATTTTACGCCTTATTTGTCCAAGCAATAGTATAAATGTATTGGTATAATTATATAAACTATATATCAAGAGGTGGATTATGTCTACAAAAATTTGGTATGATAAATATAATATCGGTTATGATAACGTAGATAATCAGTGGATGCGTTCATTACCTCTCGGCAACGGCAGGGTCGCTGCAATGGTTTACGGTAATCCCGATACCGAGATAATTGAAATGAACGAGGAGTCTCTCTGGGGCGGCAGTCAGCTCGAGGAGACCTACGGTATCACGCCTGCGGATTTACCTGATATAAGACTGCTTCTTTCGGAGGGAAAATTCGAAGAGGCTGAGCAGGCTTGCAAAAGGTCTCTTCTTGCAAATCCCGCAACGGTTCGCTCCTATGAAAGCTTCGGAGAGATAAAAATAGACTATTTTGATAAATCCCCCGTGAAGAATTACTACCGCGACCTTGAGCTATCCGAGGCTGTTGCTCACGTTAGCTTTGACAGAAACGACACTCATATTTCATCCGAGACCTTTATTTCAGCAAGGTATGACGCATTCGTTCACAGAATTGATTCAAGCCATCCGTTTTCCTGCTCGGTTACGATGAAAAGGGAGAAGGATGCCTTTACCGCTGTCACGTCTCCCGATACTCTTCTTTTGAAGGGGCAGATACATTATTTTGATGAGACTAAATACGGTAAGGGCGGAGAGGGAATGAGCTTTGGCGCTCGCATCTTTCTCGACACGGACGGAGAACTTGTTACGCAGAATGACCGAATAAACGTGGAAGGAGCAACCTATCTCACTGTTTACGGCGCATTTGCGACAAACTATAACGTTAACACATACACAATTGACGAATCTATAAATTACCGAGTCCGACTTGATGAAATTATAAACGGAGTCAAGGACGTGCCGTATGGCGACGTTAAGAAGGCTCATATTGAGGATTGGCAAAAGGCGTTCAACCGTGTACGCTTTGAGCTTGACGCCGAGGCGCCTAAAGGAGTTCCGACCGATTACCGTCTTGAAGCCTTGAGATTTCTTTCCTCAGTTGATCCCGATATTTATACTCTCTATTTTAATTTCGGCAGATATCTTTTGCTTTCCGCATCGGGCTTCAGGGCAACTCTTCCCGCAAATCTTCAGGGAATATGGTGTCACGGCTTCCGTTCTCCCTGGGGCTCGGATTATCATTTGAATATAAACCTTCAAATGAACTATTGGCACTGTGAAAATACGAATATGACCGAGACCTTTCGTCCGTTTTGCCATATGATCAAGATGCTTTCGGTATCGGGACGTGATACGGCAAGAAAGCTGTTTGGCGCTAACGGTTGGGTGCATATGCATACAACGGATATTTTTGGAAAGACAGGTACTCACGACAGTGCGAAGTGCGGATTCTTTCCCGTTGCGGGTGCGTGGAACTGTCTTAACCTTTGGGAGCATTACGAATATACGGGCGATGAAGAATACCTTAAGGAGATATATCCCATTTTCAAGGGCAGTTGCGAGTTTTTTAACGATTTCTTGATTGAGAGGGACGGGTATCTTATAACATCTCCGTCCAATTCCCCCGAGAATGAATACTATTATATTCATCCGACAACGAATGAAAAGAAACGCACTATGCTTACTGAGGGCTCTACCATGGATACTCAGATAATACATTCGTTGTTTACGCATACCTTATGGGTAGCAAATAAATTTAACGACAGCGAAGAGTTTATTTCGATGCTGGAGAGGGTACTTTCAAAGCTTCCGCCTCTTCGCGTGTCTCAGTACGGCACCGTTGCAGAATGGATGAAGGATTATGAGGAGGTCGAGCCGGGTCACAGACATATTTCACACCTGTTCGGTTTGTTCCCGTACGATATGATTAACGAGGGCGACCCCGTGATTTTTGAGGCTGCAAAAAAGACCATCGCAAGAAGGCTTGAAAATAACGGCGGCGGTACGGGTTGGTCTACCGCGTGGTTTATAAACTTTTACGCTCGCCTTCAGGACGGAAATAACGCCTTTGCGCAGCTTGATAAAATCGTGAAGGAATTTACCTACTACAATATGTTTGATCTTCATCCTCCGAGACCTCTTTTCCAGATAGACGGAAACTTCGGCGCAACCTCGGGCATTGCGGAGATGCTTTTGCAGAGCCATCTCGGTAAGCCGAATGAAAGAATAATCGAGCTTCTTCCCGCGCTTCCTGGTGAGTGGAAAAAGGGAAGTGTCTCGGGGCTTTGCGCAAGGGGAGGCTTTGAGGTCGGAATTGAGTGGGATTGCTCAAAAGCAATTTCGGCTACCGTTAAATCCAAACGCAATACCCTGTTACGCATAAAGCTGAATGACAAAACTCTTACCGCTAAAGCAGATAAGCCGTATACCGTTGATAACGGTATTATGCTTGTTGATATGAGGGCGGGAGAGATTGTTAAGCTGATATTTGATTAAAAAATACCGACGGTTTACAGCCGTCGGATTTTTTTGTGCTTAAGTATTGAAAAAACAGTAATAATATGATACAATAAATATATATGCAAATTAATAAATAGGGAATAGATTATGGAAAAATATCTTGAAGCAGGAAAATTTATAAATACACACGGAGTAAGAGGAGAATTAAAGATGGACGCCTGGTGTGATTCTCTCTCCGATTATCTTAAGGTGCCTGCATTTTATTTGAAAAAGGATGCTGAATCTGTATTGAAAATCGAAAAGATAAGACCGTTTGGAAAATTTCTTCTTGTAAAGCTTGAAGGAATTGACGATATGGATTCTGCGCTCAGATATAAGAATAAAACCGTATACGTTGACAGAAACGATTTAAAGCTTCGAGAGGGAGCTGTTTTTCTTGCTGATATTATCGGTCTTGATGCAATCAACGATAATAACGGTGAGGTATTCGGTAAGGTGTGTGATATTACCGATAAGGGAAGCGGAAACCTCTACGAAATAGAGCTTTTGTCGGGTGGCAGATGCCTTGTTCCCGCGGTTGATTTCTTTATTAAGAAAATTGACGTTGAAAAGGGCGTTTACATTAATGTTATAGAGGGGCTTTGCGATGCGCTTTGACGTAATGACGCTCTTTCCCGATATGCTTGAAAACATATTTAACGAGAGTATTATCGGAAGAGCCAGAAAGAAAGGACTTCTTGACATCCGTACCTATAACATCCGCGATTGGTCGGGTAATAAGCATAATAAGGTTGACGATACACCGTACGGTGGCGGTATGGGTATGCTTATGGCGGCTCCTCCGATTTATAATTGCTATATCGCAATTACTGAGGATGCCGAGGAAAAGCCTTATACAGTATATCTTTCCCCCAAGGGTAAGCCGTTCACGCAGGACGTTGCAAAGGAATTACTTGAAAAGGGGAGAATCGTGCTTCTTTGCGGGCATTACGAGGGCGTTGACCAGCGCGTGCTTGACGAGCTTGTTGACGAGGAAATAACCGTCGGCGATTTTGTTTTGACGGGCGGAGAGCTTCCTGCGGCAATTATCGTCGATGCTGTGTCGAGAATGGTTGACGGCGTTTTACCAAACGAGGATTGCTATGAAAACGAGAGCGTTGCCTCGGGAATGCTTGAGTATCCTCAATACACACGCCCCTTTGAATTTCACGGAGTGTCGGTGCCCGAGGTGTTAATTTCGGGTAATCACGAAAAAATTGAAACCTGGAGATTTGAAAAATCGCTTGAGCTTACACGCGAAAAGCGTCCCGACCTTTATGAAAGACTTGACCTTGAGGAAGAAAAGAAAAAACTCAAGGAACGGATAAGAAAGGCTTGTCTTGGAGGTGTCGTTGATGACGAATAAAAAGAAACGCTCGGGTGTTGTCGTTGCTTTTATGATTCTCGCAATGATAATATCCAAGCTTTTGGGAATGCTCAGGGGTGTGCTTCTTGCATCTGCGTACGGAATTACCGAGGAGGCTACGGCTTTTTCGGCGGCATCCCGAATCCCTCTGTCCTTCTTTGATATAGTTTTTGCCTCCGCAATTCTCGGGTGCTTCATTCCCGTTTATAACTCCTTTTCGAAGGATGATGAAAAGGGAAGAAATGAGTTTACGTCAATCTATTTGAACTTTATGCTCGTTTTAACGGGACTTATTTCACTTGTCGGAATCGTATTTGCACCGCAGCTACTTGACCTTATAGCCCCCGATATGCTTCCCGAAACAGCGTTGCTGTCTGCAAGGCTTCTGAGGATTATGTTTCCTCTTATCGTTTTTGCGGCGGCATCCTATACGCTTGTCGGCGTGCTTCAATCCAACGGTAAGTTTATTGCTCCCGCTTTCATCAGCGCTGTATCAAATCTGCTTGTAATAGTTTATTTTCTGTTTTTTGATAAGAGCTTCGGCGTTACGGGACTTGCTTTCTCCTATACGCTCGGATGGATAGTACAGCTTTTAACGCTCGTTTTTTCTCTTTCTAAAAAAGAGTATTCGTATAAGCTCTTGCTCGACTTTAAAAACAAGGCGTTTATAAAGGCTCTTAAGCTCACTCCTCTTATAATTATGGGCTCATGGCTTGCGCCTGTTTGTATGCTTGCAAGTATGCGTGCCGCTCTTTCAACGGGGATTGAAGGCGCAGTGCCGTCATTTGAGTATTCTGTAAATTTGTTTACGGTTATAACGGGAATCACAACCTACGGTATCTGCAATTATATTTTTCCCGAGCTTTCAAGCCTTGCGTCAAGCGATGATAACGACGGCTTCAATAATACATGTAGGTCGGGATTATCCGCGTCTATTCTTATGACAGTGCCCATTTCCGCTTGCGTGCTTGTTTTGGCTCCGTATGCAGTATGTGTTATCTATATGAGAGGAAGCTTTGACGTTTATGCGGCAAAGCAGGTAACCTTGATTTTAAGGTCACTCGTGCCCGGAATGATTGGCTTTACTCTGACAGAGGTATTAAGCCGTATATTTTATGCACAAAAGCAGCCTAAATATCCCGTTTTATCAGTTGTTCTTGGAATAACGGTCAACGTTATACTTTCCTACACTCTTTGTACCGTTTCGGGCTTCGGACTCGGAGCGCTTGGCCTGTCATATTCAGCCGCTATTCTTGGTGCGGGATTGCTGATGCTTATCCTTGCATTTGTTAAAATTAAAGGCTTTTTTGATTTAAAGCTTATAATCAACTTCGGTAAAATAATCATTTCGGGAATAATTTCTTCGATTGTTATGCATTTGACGGTAACGTTGCTTGGCTCCAACCCCTTTGAATCGGGATTCTTCATCAACGTTTTGCACGCAGGTATAGGTGCGGTTGTCGGTATTGCGGTTTATTTTATCTGTCTTATCGTATTGAAGGAAGCTTACGTTTTCGATATATTCAGAAAGGTCTTGAAAAAGAGGTGAGATTTTGAACAAAAGAATAACTACATCCGAGGTCTCGCAAAAAAGAACACGTCTTAAACAGCTTTTTGCGGAAAGCTTATTTGTAAGGCTGTTTCTCTTTCTTGCCGATTTCTTCTACAAAAAAATCAAGTATTCAAAAATTGCGCAGCTTTTATCATCTCAGTCAGAATCGCGGAGCTTGTATGATAACAGCTTAACAAGACAATTTGTTTCGCGTTTTTGGTTTAAGCCCAAAACTCGCCTGCTAATAAAAAACAAAATACAGTTTACGGTTGAAAACAGCTTTTTTTATAAGCTTTACATTAAGTCTGTCAATTATCTTCTTGCCGCAAAGGTCAGGATATACGGAACGGTGCTTTTTGTGTACGGCTTTTGTGCAGCGAGTATAGGTCTTATAAAAACCTTTGTTGCGGTATCGGTTGATGATGATTATTTCCTTTTTGCTCAAGGCATCGTATTGCTTTTTGTAGGCATAATATTTGCAATTTCAAAAAGCGATATGGGTACGATGCTTTCGGGAAGCCGGGTAATCAGATTTTTCGTTGAAAAAATCGTAGGATATAAAACGGATAAGCTGATAAGACCTGCCGTTAGCGAAAATACGCTGATACCTATGCTGGTGGGATTTTTGCTGGGCATTTCCTCAATGTTTGTCGATCCTTTATATGTGGTTATAGGATTTTTTGCGTTTATCTATCTGTCTGTTGTTTTTACAGTTCCCGAGTTTGGTGTATTTGTTACGCTGTTCTTCGTTCCGTTTTTTCCAACTTTGCTTTTATGCGCACAAATATTGCTTGTTTTTGTGGCGTATTTCTGTAAAGCAATCAGAGGAAAAAGATCCGTACGCTTTACGAATCTTGATATTTTCGTTGTAATCTTTGCAATTATTCTGTTTTTCGGCGGTCTTGTTTCCTCCTCGGTATCAACGAGCTTACCTGCCGTTTGTGTATTCGTATGCTTTATGCTTACTTATTTTGTCGTTGTAAATCTCGTTAAAACGGCAGAGCTTTTAAAAAAGCTTTTGTTCGGTATGTCTGTTTCGCTGTTTTTGTGTGCGTTTATCGGTGTATGGCAAAACTTCTTTGGAATAGCCGATACCACCTGGACTGACGTTGATATGTTTTCCGAGATTGAAACGAGAGTTGTTTCGACCTTTGAAAATCCCAACGTTTTCGGTGAGTACCTTATTATGCTGCTTCCTATGATGCTTGCGCTGTTTTTGATTGAAAAAAGCATTGAAAAGAGGGGAGTATTCACACTCGCCTTCGGAGTTGGTTGCTTGGCGCTTATCTTTACCTGGTCGAGAGGCGCTTGGCTTGGATTTTTAATTTCCATGGTGCTTTATCTGATTGTTGTAAACAAGCGTTCAATTGCCGTATATTTACTCGGACTTGCCGCTCTTCCGCTTGCCTATCCGTTTTTCCCCGAGTCCATTCGGTCGAGAATTGAGAGTATTGGAAATATGGCGGATTCTTCAACCTCTTACCGTGTTCACATATGGGAGGCAACCTGGAATATGCTTCAGGATTGGTGGGCAACGGGAATAGGTGTCGGAGTTGGTGCGTTTCGTGAGATTTATCCGTCTTATTCTCTTGCAGGAATAGAAACGGCTCCTCATTCTCACAATTTGTTTTTCCAGATATTTATTGAGCTCGGTATTGTTGGATTGATTGCTTTCTTTGCCGTTATTATTGTGGCAGCAAGAAAATGCTGTTCGTATCTTGCTCACGGAAGTCAGCGTGAAACAAAGCTTATTTCTTCTGCTGCACTTGTCGGACTAATTGCGATTCTCGCCCAAGGTCTTACAGATCACGTTTGGTATAATTACAGAATATTTTTAATGTTTTGGATAGTTCTTTCTATTATGTCGGTTTCTATTGATATTTCAAGCTATGAGGATAAGAGAACCGATGACGTTGAGAGCTACGTAACTGGAGGTCAAAATGAAAAAGCAGAAACAAGTATATAGATTTAATTTAATTGATGCAATATTAATCGTGCTTATAATAGCGGTTGCCGCGGCTATACTCTATTTTGTTACGGGTGATGACGGTATTTTTGCCAAAGCAAAGAACGATTCTAAAAGTAAAGTTCATTACGTTGTAGAGCTTAAGACGGTAGATAAGGATTATTTAAAAAATATCGTTGTCGGTGACAGCGTGACCGAAACGATAAGAAGCGGAAATATCGGAAAAATCATTGATATTAATATTGAGCCGTCCTGGACCATTACTACCGATACTGAAACGGGCGAAATGAAAAAGAGTTATTATCCGCCTATAAACGCACCTCAGACCTCGGAGGATTGTACTGTTGAGGTTGAAGATTCAGAGGAAAATGGCACTCTCGATGAAAACGACCTCGAAACGATAGGGGAGACGGTTACCGACGAGAATCAGAATTTTCCTGAGCTTGAATATGATTATTACAACGTTCGCTTAACGATTGAGACCGAGATGGATTATACAGGCAGCTCGTATACGGTTGGCGGATATGGAATAGTTGTGGGATATCCCGTTTATTTCCGCACACCTACTTATGTTGGTTCGGGATACTGCATCGGCTTTGACGTCGTTGAATGAGGAGGAGCGAAATGGATACAAATGTAAAACACAGAAAATTTAAATTCAATATAATTGATTTTGTAATAGTTCTTGCGGTGCTCGTCGTTATACTTGTTGTTGCTTTGAGAGGCGGTTTGGTTAAGAAGTTTACAGAAGCTAAGGATACAATTCAGTATACTGTAAAAATCAGTGATATACAGATTGAGTCTTTTGATTTGATAGAAATTGATTCTAAAATATACTGCAATGATGACGACTCTTGCCTTGGCGTTATAAAGGCTAAGACTTATCAGCCTGCGACTATGTATACCGTTTTGTCAAACGGTGAAATAGTCAAAACCTCACAGCCCGGAAGAATTGACGTATTTCTCACAATTGAAGCTGAGGGAACAGTTGACGAAGAGGGTTGCAGAATTAACGGAACTTATTTTATTGCTTGCGGTAAGAACGTTTCCTCCTACATCGATAAGCTTTATTTCAACTTTGAGGTGACTGAAGCCTTTAAAAAAGTGTAAAAAACGCGAAAAAATTTGTTCATTTTTTCCAAATTCTTGACTCAAACTGAACAAACAGTTGATAATTATTAATAATAGTTTTTTGAAAGAAAAAATTCTATTGATTTTTTTTGAAAACTTTGTTATAATAATTAACAATTAATAAAGAAAAAGAAGTATACTCACAAATAGGAGTGAATTTGTAATGATTTCAAAAGAGGTTACAATTACCAACAGTATAGGTCTTCACGCAAGACCCGCGACATATTTTATACAAAAAGCAAACAACTATAAGAGTTCCGTTTGGGTTGAGTGCGGTAGCAGACGCGCAAGTGCAAAGAGCCTGCTTGGAGTGTTATCACTTGGCATTGATAAGGACTCCGTCGTTAAAATTATTGCCGATGGCTTAGATGAGGTTGAGGCAGTAGATGCTCTTGAAGCACTTATACTTAAGGGCTTTAACGAATAATAAAAAATTATACCGCCTTCCTAACGGATGTGCGGTAATTTTTTTGGAGTTAGTATGGATATAAACAAAAAGCTTTCCGAGCTTGCAGGTATTGCGGCAACGTTACCGCAATCTCCAGGCGTTTATAAAATGTTTGATAAAAACGGAAAAATCATTTACGTCGGAAAATCTAAGGCTTTAAAAAACAGGGTAAGTCAATACTTTCAGAATATCGGTCAGCATAACGCAAAAACGGGTAGAATGGTTTCCGAGGTTGACAGATTTGAATGTGTGTTTACCTCCACCGAAACAGAAGCTCTTGTTTTGGAAAACGAGCTTATAAAGCTACATTCACCGAAGTATAATATAAAGCTCAAGGATGATAAGAGTTATCCGTATATTTGTCTTTCTACTTCGGAGACTTATCCACGTCTTTTTATGATACGTTCTAAAAATGCCTCAAATCATAAAGGTGATAAGCTTTTTGGTCCTTATTCGTCCGCTGTTACCGTAAGACGCGTGATAGATACTGCGAACAAGCTGTTTCTCTTGCCAACCTGCACAAGAAAATTCCCCCGTGATATCGGCAAGGAACGTCCTTGTCTTAATTATCACATCAAGCAATGCTGTGGAGTGTGTACGGGAAAGGTCAGCGAGGAGGATTATAAGTCGATTACCGATAGAGTAGAGTCCTTTTTGAAAGAGGATTATGAGGAGGTTCTCGTATCACTTGAAAAGCTTATGCTTGAAGCCTCCGAAAGCCTTGACTTTGAAAGAGCCGCTATGTATCGGGATATTTTCCGCTCGGTTGAAGCGTTGAGAAACAAACAGAAGATTTTGTTGCAGGAGCGTGTTGACAGAGACATTTTCGGCTTTTGGTCGGATGAGGTTTCGGGGTGTCTTTCTATTCTCGTTTTAAGACACGGAAAGCTTATTGACAGCGAAAGAATAATTATAGGCGCAGACGAGATATTAGACAGGGAAACATTTCCGACGTTTGTTGCTGATTATTATAAATCAAGAGAATATATTCCTCACGTTATTATGGTACCCGACCAGCTTTATTCCGAGGAGCTTGAGGAGTGTGGAAAATATCTTTCCTCGATATCAGATAGGGGAGTTACAATACACTGTCCCGAGAGAGGAAAATTCAAAAAGCTCCTTTCTTTGTCATCGGATAATGCAAGAGAATACGTGACGTATCAGCGTATGGCGAGTGATAAGCAGGATAAGAAGCTGTTTGAGCTTTCTCAATTGCTGTCACTTGAGGTTATACCCGAGCATATTGAAGCGTATGATATTTCAAACAGCGGTAAAGAGCATACCGTTGCGGGAATGATATGCGTAAAAAACGGAAAATTTTCCAAAAAGGATTATAGGTTATTCAACATTCGTGAGAGCGAAATGGATGACTATTCCGCAATGCGTGAAGCAATATACAGACGAATGACTCACTATTTACAAGAGAATGAAAACGGTGTTGCTGATAAAAAGTGGGCTTTGCCTGACTTGATTTTGCTTGACGGAGGAAACGGACACGTCAGTGTAATCAAAGAGCTTCTTCGCGAAATGAACATTGACGTATGTGTGTTCGGTATGGTTAAGGACGAGCACCACAAAACGAGAACTCTTGTTGACGGCGAAAATGAGGTTTCTATTTCTACAAATCAAACAGTATTCCGTTTTATATACGGAATACAAGAGGAGATTCACCGCTTTACCTTCAAGGCGATGGATACATCGAGGCGTAAGAGCGTAAAGCATATGTCTCTTGAAAAAATACAGGGCATCGGTCCGTCAAAGGCTGGTAAGCTGATGGACCATTTTAAATCAATATCAAAAATTAAAACTGCTTCAGTTGATGAGCTTGTTGCGGTAAAAGGAATAAGCCTTGCTGATGCAGAGCGAATAAGAGAATATTTTGATTCTAAATGAATTTACGAAAAAACGATGTGAATGTGTATAAATTTGCGTCGTTTTTTCTTACAAAAAGCCGAAATTTATGTTCGGTTACGGAATTTCATAATTTTCTATTTACAATTTTGCTCGATTGTGGTATTATATTACTTGACTATACAAAAAAGGGGAAAGGCTTCTATGAGCTTTAACAAAAAGGTCTTAAAATTATTAAAAGAAAAAAAGAAGACTAAGGCAGAGCTTGCAAAGGCTGCAGGTATTCCGTATACAACGCTTGACAGTATGCTCAAGAGAGACTCGGATACCTCGCGTCTTACAACGATATATAAAATTGCAGAATTTCTTGAGGTATCATTCGAGGAATTAGTATTCGATAAGCCTATGCTTTCTGCAAAGAATGACGATTTTTCCGACGAGGAAAAGAATCTTATTCTTGATTTCAGGCGAATTGATGAACGTGGAAGAGATACAGTTATCGCTACCTTGAATTACGAGGTTTCACTTGCACGTCGAACGGGCGCTTTTAAGCTTACCGCCTCAAAGCGTTCTCTGCCCGTTTATAACGCACCTGCCGCAGCCGGTGCGGCTTTGCCTATGATAGCAGACGATTATACCTTAATGGAGACCGACGAAGCACCTCTTGATGCGGATTTCGGTATAATTATCAGCGGTGACAGTATGGAGCCTACAATTTCCGATGGGTCTATTGCTTGGGTCAAGCGTCAGGATAATTTAAATGACGGTGAAATAGGAATATTCATTTTGAACGGAGAGAGCCTTTGCAAAAAATACGACGCATCCAACGGTACGTATTCTCTCGTTTCCGTCAACAAAAAGTATCACCCCATTGAGATTCTTGAATCTGATGATTTGAGATTCGTCGGCAAGGTTGTTTTTTAATTCGGAGGCTCACGTGAACAAAAAGCTTATTTTTTTAATACTTGTTATTCTCTTGGTTCCAACTGCTCTTGCAGCCGTTTGGTTTTTTTCCGTTTCGGGCTCCGATTATACGCCTAAGAACGTTTCAAGCATTACGCTCACAAGTCCGGACGGCGACTGCTGGATTTACACCGAGGAATCGGAAAAAGAGTTTTTTACAACACTTGCGCAAAATCTTGTTTCTATTGAAAAACAGACCTACTGTGCTGATACGTGGACTCTTTACCGTCTTGAGCTTGAGCGGACCTTTGATACGGATACTTTTAACCTTTGTCTTGCAAGAGACGCAAAAAACTGTCTTGCATATGACGACGACGGTAACTGGTATAGAATAGATACGGAAAATGCCCGTCAGTTCCTTGTAAGAGAGGAGCTTGAAGGTGTTTATACGAACAGCACGTATCCGTCGCTTTCTCTCGTCCTTTCGGGAAATGAGTATACAATTGAGCCTCAATCGTACAAGTGGAATTATTTGCTTGCTGACGGCTCGTTTTCGGGGATGACCAACGACGGACATAAGGTGACCGAAACGGATCTTGTCGTTTCTGCATCCGTTGGATTGACTGTAAGCTATTCGGTTACACCCGATTGGTGTGACATTAAAATATTCAACGGAGAAGAGCTTGTTTTTTCGGGTGATATTAACGCCCTCGGACAGTTTTCCTATAAGAACGATGCAGTTTTGAGAGCTTTGGTTTCTGCCGAATGGTATCAGGATGACTCAAAGCTTTATTACGGTAATACCGTAAGTGAATTTTTGTTTAATTATGACGTCCGTGCCACTGCAAGTCTTAACAAAGACTCCTTCATCCCGGGAGAGATTGCGTACGTTACTCTTGAAAATGCTTTGAACGATAATTTTTTCATTCAGACAAACGTTGATACCTCAAAGAAGCTTGAGGTAAGAGAATATAACGGTAAGTCATTACTTGCTTTGCCGATATCGTACGAAAACAAAACGGGTGAATATTCTATTTCTCTTGTTTCCGATAATTCTAACATAAAGCTTGGGTTTACGGTATCTGAGCGTCTTATTGAGGATGTCGACGTAAGCTTGTCTAACGCTACGGCATATGAGTATCAAACTGCGCTCGAATCGTTTTTCTCCGAAATATCACTTGAGACTTATGCTTCGGAATTAAATGAGCCGAAGTGGAGGGACGGATTTATTACTCCCGTTATAAAATTCGACGGCGAAAAAGAACGGTATTGGATTTCCGCACCTTCATACGGTGCTGTGCAAATAGTTGACGGTATGAAGATTTCTGTTAAGAATTTCGGAACTCACTATATTAAATCCGTCGATTTCCCGTTCATACAAGCACGCGCGGTCACTGACGGTATTGTTGCCTTTGCGGGTACGACGTCTGCTTTCGGAAACACGCTTGTACTTGATCACGGAATGGGTCTTATGACGGTTTACGGTCACATCGAAGAGCTTGCCGTATCTGTTGGTGATTATTTGAAAAAAGGTGACTTGATTGGTAATTCCTCCGATAGCGGTATCGTTATGAAGGATGCTCAGATATTCTTCGGTGTAATGCAGGATGGAGTTTTTGTGAATCCTTATATGCTTATCAACGAGCAAAAGTCGTCAACCGACACGGATATATCCGATGCACCGTATAAGTTTTAACAAAAAGAAGAAACGGCAATTATGGTGCGTGTTCTTAAGGACAGTTTTAAGAATGCGTTGTCTACTGACAGGAAGAAGACAGAGAATGTTTTACGTTCTCTGTCTTCTTTTCTTGACAAGCACTACATTTGTAGACACAAATGCTTCTATGTAGACTAATTCACAATTTTATGATATAATATTTTCAATAGTCTTGTCAGCAAATCGAAAAGTATCACACTATATGAGTGAAAGGAGGCGAGAAAATGCAGGAAACGAACAAAATGCGTGATCGGCTTGTCAACGAATTTGCCGAAAACTATATGGAGAAGCTGTTTTACTTCTGTTTGAAAAAGGCAGGAAGCCATACTGAAGCTGAAGATCTGACGCAAGATATAGCTCTTCAAATTATTACGGCTTTGAACAAAGGTACTATACCAACAAGCTTTTCGGCGTGGGTATGGCAGATCGCGCGAAACCGTTATTCGGTATGGGCGAATGAAAAGCATAATCGAAACGAATCGGTAACCGGTTCCGATATCGGCGATTATGAAA
>JAFSID010000004.1 GCA_017439965.1 Clostridia bacterium
ATCAGCCTCCCCAAAAAGCAAATTGCTTTTTGGACTACATTCATTTGAACGAAAATCGACAGTTTTCTCAAAGAAAACTGTTAGCAAAACAAAGCTTTGCTGTCGAAATTCTTGAATTTCGACTTTCGATTATCGTTATAAGAGAAATATGTGAAAAAATTTTAGCCTTGGATGTTGTTTCGCTTTTATTTACCTTTTGCCACGATTAAAACAGATGAAAAAAGTTTGTACATTATGAATTTGTAATTGCAGCACAAAAAAGGAGACGGCAAAAGCCGTCTCCAAAATAGTGTTTAGTTATTGCCGATTTCCTGACCCAAGAAGCCGAGTGTCACTCTTGCACGAAGAGGTGCATCAGTCTGCTTCTCAGCGGTATATACTGCCTCAAAGTTACCCTTGCCAACGTTAAGAGTGCCCGTGAAGGTTATCTCCTCCTTGGTCTGCTCTGCGTTGTGGTAAAGGATTGCCTTGCCCGTTTCGGGATCGTACTCAAGATACTCGCCACCCTTCATCTCACAGTTGAAGGTTACCTTGGAGGAGCCAACTGTAATCGTGGGATTCTTGATGGGAGCCTCGGTCTGAGCATACGCCTTAAGCTCACCAACCTGAGCGGTATACGCGGTTGAACCGCTGAGTCGGATGTAAAGGTTCATAATAGAGTTGTAATTTGCATTTGTTCTGTATGTTGCGTACTGCATTCCTTTTACGCCGATTCCCGAGAAGGAATACTTGTCGAAGTCGTAGTCTGCACTGTCAAGGTCGAGAAGCACAACGTCTCTCCAGCCCTCGAAATTGAGGTCTACGAAGTAATCTGCTCGTCCGCCCGACTCACCCGATACCGTACCGCCAATCATAGAAAGGAGAAGAGCGTCTCCGTCCTTGCCCGTACCCTTAACACGAAGGGTCATAGCCATATTGGGAGTCATATCAATGGGAGCGGAAAGCTTCTTTTCGATGATTACGGCGCCACCGCTTGTGGAAATTGCGTTAGAGCCGAAGTCGTACATTGTGATGGGGTTCTCAAAGAGGGTAGAGTAGCGTGACTCAATTCTGATAAAGGGCATCTGTGCGTCGAAGGGGTTATTGCCCTTTACTCTGTCAATCGTGTAATCGGTTGCATAGGTGAGATTTGCGTAGTTGTAGTACATTTGCTGGAATACGTACTCGCCCTGCTTCTTTTCGATTACTCTCCACTCACCGCCGATTTCCTTAACCTTGTTTATTACGTCCTCGTTGAAGTAATGAGACTTACGAAGCTTGGTATAGGTCTCGGTATAATACTTGATGTTTTCGTAGTGGAAGGGGTTTTCAGTAATTGACTTAGCGTTGAAGGGGTTAAATACGATTGACATATCGTAGAGAAGTGCGCCCATACCGAGTGCATCAAAGTCGTCGTGGAAGATGGACTTCTGGATAGTATTCTTCATACCTGCCGTGGGACTTTGATCGGGGAAGAAGGAGAACCAACCGAGAGTGGTGTTCATATTGTTTTCCATAGTTCCCTTGTTTACGGTCATATGCTCGTTGATCATCTTCTTGATGGATCTGTTTGCGGTATCCCAAGCACCCGTACGTCCGCGTACGTTCCATTCCTGTGGAGCGCTTGAGGAGGTCTCAAGTATGGGATATCTGTCGCACTGAGAAACGATTCTGTGTACGAACTTGTGGAACCAGTACCACTGCTGATGACCCTCGGGAAGATGACGTCCGATACCGTCGATAGCGTCAAGGTAAATCATATCGAAGCCACCGTCGTTGTATGCCTGAGCGGTGAGGTCGGCTACGTGATAGAAGAGGTCAGAGCCGAATTTGGGAACGAACATCTGGAAATATCCCGAAAGGTGATAGATTTTCGCACCTGCCGCGTGAGGTGTAGCGTCTGTACCGCACTGTCCACGCTCTACGTTAATAAAGCCAGAGGACGTACCTTGACCAACCTTCATAATCTCGTTATCAATCATAATGTACAGAGAGTTCTTATAGAAGAAGGTATAGGTCATATCGAAGTCGCTTGCATCCTCTTCGGTTGCGGCGTTTCTTGAGAACTTGGTCATCTTCTTACGAAGCGTGTATACGTCGTCAAGCTTCTCAAGGTCCTCCTGCCACTTGGGCTCCTTAAGAATGTTTTCGGCACTGTAAGCAATGTAATAAGCATAGGTGTGAAGACCCGTCTTAAGACCTGCTTCTGCAATCTTTGAGCCTATTTTCTCGTAGTATTCCTTAGCAGTGCCCGTTTCGGTATATGCAAATACGAAGTCGCCCTGACGGAAGGTACTACCGCCCTGATGAATATCGTACTGGTCAATGTCGAGGTCTACTGCGAGCTTGATGTTTTCTTCAATCTGCTCGGGGTTGAGGCTGGTAACGAGTGCGTAGTCACCGTAGTTGCCCTCCCATTCCTTAGCGTAAGCACCGCCTGCCTTAGAGGTAAGACCGACGGAGGGGTCAATAGCATCGGTAACCTCCTGAAGATACTTGATAGAATCTGCCTTGCTTGCAAATACAACGCCAAGCTTTGCTCCTGCGGTACCCTCCTCGTAGATGGTGTGAGCCTGAGCGGTAACGGATGCCGCGTTGAGACGGAAGCCCTTGTTAACGGGGTTGGTCCAGTAGGTCATACCGATTGCGTTGAGAAGATAATCGTCGTCGTCAACTGCTTTTTGAAGATTGGTTGAAAGATTTGCAAAGGTTACGGAGGAAATGCTTGCAGGGAGGTCGGAATCAATCTCAAAGGTCATATAGTTGTCGCGGATTTCAACTAAAAGGTAAACGACGTAGCCGTTCTTGAAGGTAATCTTAATTGTTCCGCCCTCTGCTTCCATTAAGGTAGGAACAAGCTTTGCTCCCGAAGCAGCGGAAAGGTAAATGAACTGCGGTGCTGTTGAAGAAGCGAGAATATCCTCACCTGTTGCAAGGTTAATAAACTCAGTAACCTTACCATTCTTCTTGTTGACAGAGAAGGAGAAGTGCTTATTGGCAAATACGAACTCGGTGGGCTTTTCTTCAACTCCTTCAAGAGATGCCTTGTAGTAATTGGCAGTGTGAACGTTGGAGTTGGATGCCATCAGAATGTTGAGCTTTGCCCAGTGAGAACCAATGTCAACGAATACGTTGTCGAGGTGATCCATACTGATAGATTTTTCGGTAGCTCTGAGTCCGAGAAGTCTGTTGATAACGGTTACGACCTCTGCTCTGGTTATGGTATTATCGGGACGGAAGGTGCCGTCCTCGTAGCCGTTTACAAGACCAGAAGCGGCTGCCGCATTAATAGACATATAATAGAAATGGTCATTTGGAACGTCCGTAAAGCTTACGGAGCTAACGCCTGTAAGCTTGCTTGCGCTGTTCGCAAGGTCTACGAACTCTGCACGGGTAATAGGCTCGTTGGGCTTGTATTCGGTGTTCTTATTACGGAAGAAGTAGCCCGTCTGGTCGAGGAATGCAACTGCATTGTGGAACCAATCGCCTTCCTTTACGTCGGTAAAGCGCGTTACGTATCCGTCGGGAACGGTCTGTACGCCGAGGATGAGTCGCGCAAAAATGGTACAAGCCTCAGCTCTTGTCATATTCGCGTTGGGACGGAAGGTGTTGCCCTCGTATCCGAAGATGTACGCCGTGTTAGAACCGTTTGACTGTGGAGGAATCTTGGGAAGGGTAGTATCAACGAGCGCCTCGGAAAGAGCGCCGATTTTGCCGAGCTTTATCGTCTTTGCGGTGTGCTTATCAACACCCTCCATAGCCTCAGCCCAGGCACAAGTGATTTCCGTATTGTCGGCGGAAATCTTGGTCATAAGCACGGGAGAGCCCGAAGCGTTTAACCCTGCATCTGCGTTTGCTCCGAATACTGCAACCTCGTTGCCGTTCGTACCCTTAAGCTTGGTGGATACGATTTCGCCGTTGCCTGCATTACCGCAGATTATGGCGAGAAGTCTGTCGCAATCCTTGAGAGCATAATCCCAAAGCGCTTCACCGTCACGGGGTTGATCGGTCCAGGTAATGTTCATACTCTTAAGACTGGTAGTACCTGTGAACGTGAAGCCGTCGTTCCAGTCCCACATAGTGTACATTGCACCGCTTCCGTCAATAAAAGAGGTGGTGCAAACTATTGCGTACTTGTCGGGGTTTGCTTCAACGGTCTGCTTGAACCATTCAAGAGTTGCGGTCTTGGGATACATTTCAAGCTGGAAAATCATATACTTTACACCGTTGTTTGATGAAACGTAGGTGCAATAGTTGTTGTCGTCAAGATAATCGTAGTTTGCATCCTCGGGCATAATCGTTTCCAAGCCGAGAATGGATGCTGCAAGATTGTCTCTGCTGTATCCGCCTGAAACATAGTCCTCACGGTCAATTGAGAAGCCTATCGGAAGACCTACGTTCTTGAACTCGGAAACAACGGATGCAACCTTATTATACTGCTTCTGCCATTCAGGGTCGTCAAGACTTAACTGAATGAGCGTAGCGGCAGATTGCTTTTGAGCCGTAATAACAGTTGCGTAGGTGTGCTGACAGTTGTTTGCTATCTGTCCGAGGAAGGAAACGTACTTGAGGTTATATGCGTCCTTACTGTCTGCGAGCCAGTATGCCGAAACCTCAAAGTTTTCGAATTTGTTATTATCTTTAACGTATGTGTTAATTCCGTTAAAGCTTGCAATTACAAATTCGTTCTCTCCGACAAAATCGTTTGTGGCAAATGCTGAAATGCAAAGTGCGGAAACGATTAAAACGGTGAGAATAATTGCTGATAGAAATTTTTTCATCGTTTTACTCCTTTTGAATAAAATTTTCTATCTTGATTTTAACATACAATTTATGATAAATCAACTAATTGTGATAATTTTTTTGAAACTTTTTTGTCATTTTAACAAAATATCAGCACCCGTTTTTTTCGGGTGCTGATATAAAAAGTGTTAGTTATTTCCGATTTCCTGACCGCTGAAGCCGAATACAAGTCTTGCGCGAACGGGCGCATTTGTTTCTGCCTCTGCGGAATAGGTTGCGGTAAAGGCTCCCGAGGGTACCTTTACAGAGCCTGAAACTGTTACGCTTTCTGTTGTTTGTTCAGCGTTGTGGAACAGAGTTGCGGTATTCGTTTCGGGATAGTACTCAATGTACTCACCGCCCTTGACGGTACAGTTAAAGGTTATCTTTTCAGAGCCTACCGTAACCGTAGGATTCTTAACGGGTGCATCGGTGTGAGTATACGCTACAACGTCACCGATTTGTACGTTCATTGCGGAATCGGTGTTGACCGTTGCGGTAATGCTTGTTATGTTAGAATAGGGAGGAATGTTTCTGTAAGTGTTGTAGGAAGCGTAGGCGGTGTCAACTCCTGTGAATTTGTACTTTTCAACGTCGTATTCTGCGTTGTCGGCATCAATGAGAATAAATTCACGCCAGCCGTCGAAGTTGAGGTCAATGAAGTGATGAGTCTGTCCGCTGCTTACGCCCGAGGATACTGAGCCCTTAACGGTGAATACAAGTCCGTCACCGTCCTTGCCCGTACCCTTGACCTTGACAACGAGTGCCATAGATTCTCTCATATCAAGCTGACAGCTCTTTGAAACGCTCTTTGCGGTCATCGTTGCATTCTCGTCGAAGTCTGCAAGCAACGTCGGATTTTCAAAGATGGTAGAGTAGCGCGATTCAATTCGGATAAAGGGCGTCTGTGCACCAAACGGGTTGTTTCCGTTCATGGTGTTATCGGTATAATCGCGTGCGTATACGAGATTCTTCTTGTCGTAGTACATCTGAAGGAATGCGTATTCACCCTCGCTCTTCTTGATTATCTTCCATTCTCCGCCGATTTCCTTAACCTTGTTCTTAGTGTCTGCTGAGAAGTAATGAGATTTACGGAGATTACTGTAAAGCTCGTTGTAGTACTTGACGTTGTCTCGGAAGAAGGCGTTATTGTTGTAGGACTCGATTGAGAACGGGTCAATAACGATCGACATATCGTAAAGAACTGCGTTCATTCCAAGGAAATCGAGATCGTCGTGGAAGAGCGTCTTTTCGATAGTGTTCTTCATATTACCTGCGGGATTGTGGTCGGGTATGAAGTTAAACCATCCAAGTGTTGTGGACATATTGTTTCTGATGTATGTAATATTCGTTGAAACGTGGTTGGATATGAAGCGCTTGATTGCGTGGGCAGGGAAGTCCCAAGCACCCATTCTGCCTCGGATATTCCACTCCTGAGGAGCGCTGGACGAGGTCTCAACGATAGGTGTACGCTTGCACTGTGAAACGATTCTCTGAACGAACATCTGGAAGTAGTACCAGGTTTCCTCACCTGATTTGAGATGATTTCCGAGACCGTCGATAGCGTCAAGATATATCATATCAAAACCACCGTCATTATAAGCCTTTGCGGTAAGGTCTGCAACGTGATAGAAAAGCTCTGAGCCGAGTACGGGAGCGAACATATTGAAATATCCGCCGAGATGATAAATGGTTGAGCCTGCCTCGTGGTCTGCGGGAACGGTTCCGCACTGACCTCTGATACACTTGATAAAGCCTTCCGTCGTACCCTGACCTATGCGGATTATCTCGTTGTCAATTCTTACGTAGGGGCTGTTTCTGTGGAAGAAGGTGTAATTTCTGTCAAAGCCTGTTGCATCCTCCTCGGTCTTGATGCTTACCTTGAACTTCGTAAGCTTTCCGCGGAGAGTGTAGGTTTCAAGTGTTTCAAGCTGCTTTTGCCAGTAAGGGTCGGCAGTAAGGGTGGTTGCATCGTAGTTGATGTAATATGCGTAGGTGTGAAGACCTGTCTTGAGTCCTGCCTCCTCAAATTTCTTGCCTGCTGTTTCGTAGTATTCCTTTGCCGTTCCGTTTTCGGTGTAGTGGAAGTAGAAGTCACCCTGACGGAAGGAGGTCGTGCCCTGATGTATGTCGTACTGGTCTGCACCGAAATCGAGTGCAAGCTGAATGTTTTCGTCAAGTGTTTCGGGAACGAGACGACCGATTACATAGTCACCGAAGTTGCCCTCCCATTCGTGCGCGTATGCACCGCCTGCCTTGGATGCAAGACCGACAGTCGTGTCTATTGCATCGGTAAGCTCCTGAAGGTACTTGAGATGGTCTGAGTGCTTTGAGAATACAACGCCCATCTTAGCACCCATTACGCCCGAGGCGTAAATGGTGTATGCGTGTGCAATCGTCGATTTTGA
This sequence comes from Clostridia bacterium, assembly GCA_017439965.1. Classification (GTDB taxonomy): domain Bacteria; phylum Bacillota; class Clostridia; order Oscillospirales; family SIG627; genus RGIG6353. Next base: position 7,170 of record JAFSID010000004.1, read on the forward strand.
AGCTGTGGTAGAATAGCCCTTGTTAACGGGATTGGTCCATGCGGACATAGCGATTCCGTTAAGCTTGAAGGACTCGGGGTCGTCCGATGCCTTGAGATTCGTGTTGAGATTTGCGAATGTTACGGAAGTTATATCCTTTGGAAGCTCGGAGTCGATTTCAAAGGACATATAGTTGTCCTCAACGTCGGCGATTAAATATAAACCGTATCCGCCCTTGAATTCAACCTTGATTCTGTTGCCGTCAATTGCCATATTCGTTGGCAAAAGCTTAGTTCCGAAGCTGTTCGTTAAGTAAATGAACTGATATGCGAGGGCGCTTATGTTTTCTCCGTTATAGAGGTTGGTGATACTTGAAACGTTACCGTTCTTCTTGTTGAGAACGATTTCGAAGTGTTTATTCTTGAGTGATATCTCCTTTGAGGTCTCTGTTATTCCGTCGAGACTTGCAGAGTAATAATACTCACCGTGTACGTTGGAGTTGGAAGCCATAAGAATGTTAAGCTTTGCCCAATGTGAGCCGATATCAACGAACACGTTTTCAAGACGTTCGGTGCTTATCGTTCTGTCGGTTGCCTTGAGACCTAAAAGTCTGTTAATAACAGTAACAACCTCTGCTCTTGTAATGGTGTTGTCGGGGCGGAAGGTACCGTCCTCGTAGCCGTTAACAAGCCCTGAGCTTGCCGCAGCCATAATAGAGTGATGATAGAAATGGTCGGAGGGTACGTCCTTGAAGGAGATACCTTCAAGGGTTGCAACGAGCGAGGAGGCAGAGTTTGCAAGGTCAACGAACTCGGCACGGGTAATAGGCTCGTTGGGCTTGTAGGTGGTGTTCTTATTGCGGAAGAAGTAGCCCGTCTCGTCAAGGTATGCAATTGCGTTATAGAACCAATCGTTCTTTTTTACGTCCTCAAAGCGAGTCGTATATCCGTCGGGGATAGTCTGCTTTCCGAGGATAAGACGGGCAAAAATCGTACACGCCTCTGCTCTCGTCATATTTGCATTGGGACGGAAGGTGTTGCCCTCGTATCCGAAAATGTATGCGGTGTTAGCGCCGTTATACTGTGTAGCAATCTGGGGAAGAGAGTCGTTTGTTAACGGCTCGGAGAGGGTACCGATATTATCCAGCTTTATGGTTTTTTCGGTTTCCTTCATATATCCCTCGAAGGGAATACCGTAGGCACACGTAACGGTCTTGTCCTTCGTAGATATTTTTGTAAAAAGAAGTGTGCTTTTGCCTGAAGGCTCATCACCGTATCCAACGTTTGCCGCAATCAGCGCTACGTCAGTTCCGAGTGCGTTGGTCTTCTTTGTCATAACGATTCCGCTTGTTTTGATGTTGGACGAGATTACCGCAAGAACGTTTGTGTGAAGGTTGATAACCTTATCCCAGATAATCTGACCGTCGGTCGGATTTTCCTTCCAAAAGAGGTTGTAGTGCTTGATAAGAGACGTACCTGCGTAAATGTCAGCACTTGAAGGACTGCCCTTATCCCAATCCCACACGGTGTACAATTCACCCGCTTCGTTAATAAACGAGGTGGTGCAAATGATAGCGTACTTGTCAGGGTTTGCATCAAGCACCGAGTTTAACCAGTTTAAAACAGTACGGCGCGGATGTACTTCTAACTGGAAGTATATGTAGCTTGTGCCGTCGTCAGCCTTCATTACTGCGTAATAGTTTGAATCGTCGAGATATTCGTACTTAACGTCCTCGGGCATTATGTCGTCTACTGCGAGGTGAGTGGACTGGAAGGAGGTTCTGTCATATGTACCGCCTCCGTAATAATCCTTTGCGTTAAGCGAGAAGCCGTAAGGAATGGACTCATCCTTCAAGGGCTTTGTTCCGCTCGCATACGTCTTGAATTCGTTTTCGATTACATTCTTAGATTCAGGATTATCATCCGTATATCCGTTACAGCTTGTAAGCTCTCCGAGAAAGGATACGAAATGTATGTTTAGGTTATCCTTGTTGTTTACAAGCCACCAGCACATATCCTCAAGGTTTGCTGAATTACCGCCCTTGACAATGCTTTTGGATTGGTTGTAGCTTACTACGGTTATTTCGTCGTCCGAAACGAAACCGTCGTCAAACGGTACGGTTGCCGCAGAAACGCTTATACAGATTGAGAGTATAAGTGCCGTAAGCAATGCGATTAATGAAAGTGTTCTTTTCATAATTTTGCCCCTTTTTGTTAATTTCGCAAAAAAAACTAATATTCTTGCGATTATAATTATAATTATTATATCATAAATATTTAAAAAAATATAGCATTCTATTATCTAAAATTAGCACACAATTGACATAAAAAGACTTCCGACTACGTTAGTAATCGGAAGTCTTGGGATTAATTGGTTATTTCCTGACCGCTGAATCCGAGTACAAGCCTTGCACGAACGGGTGCATCTGTCAAAGCTTCTGCGGAGTAAACTGCGGAATATTTGCCTGAAGGTACGGTGACCGAGCCTGTGAAGGTTATCTCCTCCTTGGTTTGCTCTGCATTGTGGAAGAGGGTTGCGGTGTTGGTTTCGGGATAGTACTCGATGTACTCACCGCCGCTTATCTCACAGTTGAAGGTTATCTTTTCAGAGCCTACGGTAACGGTAGGATTCTTAACGGGGGCGTTGGTATGCGTGTATGCGGTAACCTCACCAATCTGAACGTTCTTTGCTGACGTGGTGTTAACCGTTGCGGTAACCTTCGTTATGTTCTTATAGGGAGGTATTTCACGGTAGGTGGGATAGGTTGCCCATCTCGTTTCAATTCCCGGGAATACGTATTTTACAATATCGTACTCTGCGTTGTCAGCATCAATGAGAATAAATTCACGCCAACCCTCAAAATTGAGGTCGATGAAGTGGTCGGTACGTCCGCCGTCAACTCCCGATGATGAGGAGCCGTTGAGAGAGATAACGAGTCCGTCACCGTCAACGCCCGTGCCCTTGACCTTAACCGTGAGCGCCATATGCTCGGTCATATCGAACTGACAGATTCTTGCAATAGCGCTTGCGCTCATTGTGTTCTCGTCAAAGTCTGCAATTACCGTCGGGTTTTCAAAGAGGGTAGAGTAGCGCGACTCAATTCGGATAAACGGTGTCTGCTTCGAGAAGGGATTGTTGCCGTTAAGTGTGTTTTCCGTGTAATCTCTTGCGTATACGAGATTCTTCTTGTCGTAGTACATCTGGAGGAATGCGTATTCTCCCGCAGACTTTTCAATGACCTTCCACTCGCCGCCGATATCCTTAACCTTATTTATTGCCTCTTCTGTGAAGTAGTGGGATTTACGGAGCTTTGTGTAGGTTTCGGTGTAGTACTTAACGTTGTCGTAGTGGAAGGGATTTCCCTTGACGCTGTCGTATGAGAAGCCCTCGATAACTATCGACATATCGTAAAGAAGTGCGTTCATTCCGAGGAAATCGATATCGTCACGGAAGAGAGTCTTCTGAATGGTATTCTTCATATCGCTCTGAGGAGCTTTGTCAGGGAAGAAGGAGAACCAACCGAGAGTGGTGGTCATATTGTTATTCATCGTTCCCTTGTTCGTGTCAACGTGATTTTTTATGTGCTGCTTGTAGGAGTGCGTTGCATAGTCCCATGCACCTATACGGCCTCTGATGTTCCACTCGGACGGAGCGGTAGAGGAGGTCTCGATGATAGCGTCACGGTTGAGCTGAGACGTGATTCTCTGTACGAACATATGGAAGTAGTACCACGCCTCCTCACCCTCCTTGACGTGCTTCGGTATACCGTCGATAGCGTCGAGGTAAATCATATCAAACTGACCCTCGTTGTACGCCTTTGCGGTAAGGTCTGCAACGTGATAGAAAAGCTCAGAGCCAAGCACGGGAGCGAACATATTGAAGTATCCGCCGAGGTGGTATATGGTAGCACCCTTTTTATGCTCTACGGCTTCCGTTCCGCACTGTCCTCGCTCTACGTTGATAAAGCCTGCGGTAGTACCCTGACCTACACGGATAATTTCGTTGTCAATCTTGATAAACGGGCTGTTACGGTAGAAGAATGCGTAACGGGTATCGAAGTTTGTCGCATCCTCTTCGGTCTTGACGTTTCTTGAGAACTTCGTGAGCTTGCTTCGAAGCGTGTATTCCTCAAGAGTCTCAAGCTGATGCAGCCACTTGGGGTTTGTGGTGATATCAGTAGCAGAGTAGGAAACGTACTGAGCGTAGGTGTGAAGACCCGTCTTCATACCTGCGGCTGCAATCTTTGAGCCTATCTTTTCATAGTATTCCTTTGCCGTACCCGTCTCGGTGTGATAGAACCAGAAGTCACCTTGACGGAAGGTGTTACCGCCCTGATGTATGTCGTACTGGTCAACGTCAAATTCCTGAGCGAGCTTGAGGTTTTGGTCGAGTGTTTCGGGATTTACGTTCGAGGAGATGATGTAGTCACCGAAGTTACCCTCCCACTCCTGAGCGTATGCACCGCCTGACTTGGAAACAAGTCCTACCGATGGGTCAATTGCATCGGTGAGCTCCTGAAGGTACTTGATGTGATTCTCGTCGTCCGAGAAAACTATACCCATTTTTGCGCCCATTGTACCCGATGCGTATACGGAATAAGCGTGAGCGATAGTGGACTTGGAGGCTGTTGCGGAATAGCCCTTATTAACGGGATTAGTCCACGCAGTCATTGCAATACCGTTAAGCTTATAGGGGTAGCTTGTTGCGTTAATGCTCGTCGAAAGGTTTGCAAAGGTAACGGATGAAACACCCGATGCAAGCTCGGAGTCAATCTCAAACGCCATATAATTGTCTGTGATTTGAGCGAGCATATAAACCGCCGTACCGTTCTTGAAGGTAACCTTGATTCTGTTATCCTCAAGAGTCAATGCGGTAGGAAGCACCTTTGTTCCAAAGCTGTTATTAACGTATATGAAATATGGGTTAGCGGAATTGGAGTTAATATCCGTACCGTCGTGCTTGTTGATAAACTCCGTAACCTTACCGTTCTTCTTGTTAACGCTTATCTTTGCGTGAGCGTTCTCAAAAACAATTGATTTAGAGTCCTCGGTAACACCGTTAAGCGTTGCCTTGTAATAATAGTCTCCGTGTACGTTTGAGTTGGATGCCATTAAAACGTTGAGTCTTGCCCAATGGGTCGCAATATCAACGAACTCGTTTTCAAGGTGAGAGGTGCTTATTGTCTTTTCGGTTGACTTGAGACCTAAAAGTCTGTTGATGACGGTAACGACCTCCGCGCGCGTGATAGTATTGTCGGGACGGAAGGTGTTATCCTCGTAGCCGTTAACAAGCCCCGAGCTTGCCGCAGCCATAACGGATACGTAGTAAAAATGATCCTCGGGTACGTCAACGAAGGAAACGTCGGGGTTTTTGGAAATGAGTGAGCTCGTCGCATTTGCAAGGTCTACGAACTCGGCACGAGTGATAGGCTCGTTGGGCTTATAGGTCGTGTTCTTGTTACGGAAGAAGTAGCCCGTTTCGTCAAGATATGCAATTGCATTGTAGAACCAATCGCCCTTCTTAACGTCCTCGAAGCGTGTTGTATAACCGTCGGGGATAGTTTGGGTTTGAAGCAGAAGGCGTGCAAAGATGGTACAAGCCTCAGCTCTCGTCATATTTGCGTTGGGACGGAAGGTATTGCCCTCGTATCCGAATATATACGCCTTGTTTGCACCGTTGTACTGCGTTGGAATTTTGGGTAGAGTATTATCGGTCGTTGACTCTGCGAGTGTGCCGATAGTATTAAGCTTAACCTCGGTAATGCTTTCCTCGACAATTCCGCCGAATGCAACCGCATAAGCAAAGGTGAGAGTCTTGTTGTCGGGAGAAAGCTTGGTCATAAGGAAGGTAGGACCGTTTTCTGCATCGTAGCCGTTTGATACGTTTGCGGCAACGATTGCAATGTCAACTCCCTTGGAGTTCTTCTTGGTGGTGGTTACGATATCGGTGCCCTCAACGTAGGAGGTGATTACAGCAAGTATGTTTGAATGCTTGTCAAACGCCTTGCCCCAGGTGGTCTCACCGTCGGTAGGCTCGCCGTTCCAGAAGAAGTTTATGTTGTCACAGTTTGAAGTACCGTTTGTGGTAAGACCTGCCGTGCCCTTGTCCCAGTCCCAAAGAGTGTACATAGTACCGCTTTGGTCAATCATTGAGCCTGTGTATACGATAGCGTACTTGTCGGCATTTTCTTCCATAACCTTGTTGAACCATTCGAGAGTGGCTCTTCTCGGATATACCTCAAGCTGAAATATCATATACTTGACGCCGTTATTTTCGATAACGGTATAGCTGTTGTATTCATCGAAGGAGCTGACGGTTACGCCTTCAACCGTTACAGCTTCGGTTGCAAGATATTCGGAGAAATAGCTGTTTCTGTTATATCCGCCACCGTAAAAGTCTGCCATAGCGGGAACGAACGCCATAGGAATGCCTTCCTCCTTGAGTATGGAGGTGGTGTCGCCAAGCACCTTGAACTCGTTTGCCCACGCTTCCTCATCGGAGTTGAACAGCTCAAGAAAAGCGTTAAGCTCCATTCCCTGATTTACCGTATTGTAATAAGTATGCTGACTTCCGCCCGTGAGCTTTCCGAGGAAGGTCACGAACTTTAAGTTTAACGCAGTCTTATTGTCTGCCATCCAGAAGCAAGCGTCCTCAAGGTCGTTGAGGTTTTTAAGCTTAGCTATGTAATTTGTAGTTCCGTGATAGCTTGCAAGTGAAAATTCGTTTTCACCGACAAAGCTGTCAACGGGCAATGTCTTTGCAAAAGCAAAAACGGTTAATGCCGTAATCAATATTGCTACCAGCATAACCAGTGATAAAAATTTTTTCATACCTTTTCTCCTTTAGGGTATATTTATTAATTATATTATATATAAAATTTGAATAAAGTCAATATCAAAATGATATCATTTCTTTGGTGCATTTATATAATTTTTTTGGATTGTCAGGCTATCCGATGCCATCGAAATTAATCATAAAACAAGGTGAAGGCCGAAAAGCCTTCACCTTATTTAGATATTTAATTAGTTATTTCCTGACCCGCGAAGCCGAGCACAACTCTTGCTCGAACGGGCGCTTCGGTCTGTGCCTCGGCTGAATATTCAACCTCAAAAGCACCGCTGTCAAGCTCAAGCGTTCCGTTGAAGGAGACCTCCTCCTTCGTCTGTGTTGCGTTGTGGTAGAGAATAGCCTTTTGGGTATCGGGAGAGTACTCTAAATACTCACCGCCTCGAAGCTCACAGTTAAAGGTAATCGTCTGGCTTCCAACCTTAATAGAAGGGTTCTTTATTGGTGCGTCAGTCTGCTTGTACGCAATCATTTCACCAAGACATACCTTGCTCGCAGTATCCGTATTTGCGCGAACGGTAACCTTGTTTATATTGCTGTACCCCGGAATGAAGCGATAGGTAGCATATGCCGCCGATTCGGTGTCGATTCCTTCAAATACGTACTTGTCAGTATCATATTCTGCGTTATCTGCGTCAAGAAGAATGACCTCTCGCCATCCGTCAAAGCTTACGTCAACGAAATGGTCGGTGCGTCCCATTGAGCTTGATGCAAGATTGGTTTGAAGTGATATGAGAATAGCATCTCCCTCAATACCTGTACCCTTTATTCTCACCGACATTATCATATTATCGGTCATATTGAGTACGCAGGGCTTGGTCAACACGCTTGCATCAAGAGGCTTTTCCTCGTCAAATTTAGTGAGCGTCTTCGGATCCTCAAACATCGTTGAGTAGCGTGACTCGATTCTTATGAAGGGAGTTTGCTTTTCGAATTTGTTTTCTGCGTTGAATACAAGCCTTTCGTCCTTTAGATTTCCAAGATTTGCGGCGTTGTAATGCATTTGAAGGAATGTATACTCACCGTTATTCTTTTCGATTACCTTCCATTCACCGCCAATACTTTTTACTTTTTCAAGTGCTTCTGCGGTGAAATAGTGCGACTTTCTCAGCTTTGTGTACAGATTAACGTAGTAGCATACGTTATCGTAGTGGAAGGGGTTATTCTTGATATCGGCAACCGAGAAGGGATTGTATACCATAGACATATCATATATGAGCGCCTGGACACCAAGATAATCTATATCGTCGCGGAAGATGGTCTTTTCAATCGTATTCTTCATATCGGACGTTGGATTCTGGTCGGGGAAGAAGGAGAACCATCCAAGCGTTGCGGTCATCTTCGTCGCAAGACTTGATTTGTTTGAATTGACGTGTGCATCTATTGAACGCTTAATGCCGTGAGCGGTAGTATCCCACGCACCTCTTCTGCCTCTGACGTTCCATTCAAGCGGAGCACCGTCGGAAAATTCAAGCACGGGGTCATTGTTAAGCTGGGAGAGTATTCTCTGAACGAAGGTCTGGTAGTAATACCATTTTTCTTCACCCTGTTCAAGATGCTTCGCAATACCGTCGATAGCGTCAAGGTATAGCATTTCAAAGCCACCGTCGTTGTATGCCTTTGCGGTAAGGTCTGCGATGTGATAGAAAAGGTCTGAGCCCATTTCGGGTACGAGAAGCGTAAAATATCCCGATAGATGATATATTTTTGCGCCGTCCTCGTGCTGTGCCGCAGTTGTACCGCACTGTCCTCTCTGACACTTTATGAAGCCTTCGGGCGTTGTAGCGCCAACGTATATTATTTCGTTGTCAATGAGAACGTAGCGTGAGTTCTTGTGGAAGGAGGCAACCGTCAAGTCAAACGAGGATGCATCCTCATAGGTTTTTATGCTTGCCTTGAACTTTGAAAGCACACCTCTCAGCGTGTAGGTGTCATCCATTCTTTCAAGGTCCTTTTGCCATTTCGGTTGAGAAAGGATTGAATGAGACTTCGGATTGATGTAATAAGCGTAGGTATGAAGACCTGACTGTATACCTGCTTCCTTCAGCTTGTAGCCAAACGTTTCGTAGTATTCCTTGGCACTGCCCGATTTTGTGTTATAGAACCAGAAGTCGCCCTGACGGAAGGTAAAATCACTCTGATGTATATCGAACTGATCAATATCCATTTCCTTGGCAAGAGCAATCGTTTCGTCAAAATTGTCAGGGTCAATTTTTGTAACTATTACGTAGTCACCGAAGTTGTCCTCGTTTTCAAGTGCATAAGGACCGCCTGCCTTAGAGGTGAGACCGTATTTCCTGTCAATGCTATCAGCAACCTCCTGCAAAAATTTGACGTTGTCCGATTGCTTGGAGAAAACGACACCAAGCTTTGCACCCATCGTGCCCTCGGCGTAGATTGATTCCGCGTGTGCGTAGCAGGCTTTACCTCCGACGTTGTAGCCCTTTTCAACGGGGTTGACCCATGCCGTCATTCCCATAAAGCTGAGACGGTAGCCGTCGGGGGACTCGGATGCCGTGTTATTGGTGCGGATGTTTGCAAAGGTCACCGTCTTATAGGTAGATGGTATCTCGGAGTCGATTTCAAATGACATAAAATTATCGCGAACGTCGACCAAAAGATATACCTCAGTACCGTCCTTGAAGGTAAATTTAAGTCTGTTTCCGTCACTTGCAACATTTGTAGGAGAGCTCTTTTTACCCTCAAAATCGGTGAGATATAAGAATTGTGGGCTTGTAGAGTTAGAATTGACGTTCTCTCCGTTATAGAGATTTAAAATCTCTGTAACCTTGCCTGTTTTTTTGTTTAAGGTAAGTGAGAAATGCTTGTTTTTGAAAATAAATGAGGTGCTGTTTTCCTCAACGCCGTTAAGACTTGCACTGTAATAGTAATCACCGTGAACGCTTGAGTTTGAAGCCATTAAAACGTTGAGTCTTGCCCAGTGTGAGCCTATGTCAACAAACTCGTTTTCGAGATGTGAGAGGCTTACAGTTCTTTCAGAAACGTCAAGACCTAACAGTCTGTTAATAACCGTTACGACCTCAGCTCTCGTTATGGTGTTATCGGGACGGAAGGTTGAATCCTCGTAGCCGTTAACAAGACCTGAGCCTGCCGCCGCAACGATTGATTCGTAATAGAAATGCTCCTTCGGAACATCCTTGAATTCAACGACCGATTTTTTTGAAGCAAGTGAGCTTGTAGCGTTTGCGAGGTCAACGAACTCTGCACGCGTGATAGGCTCGTTGGGCTTATAGGTCGTGTTCTTGTTACGGAGGAAGTATCCCGTTTCGTCAAGATATGCAATTGCGTTGTAGAACCAGTCGCCCTTCTTTACGTCCACAAAACGAGTCGTATATCCGTCGGGAATAGTCTGCGTTCCGAGAAGGAGTCGGGCAAAGATGGTACAAGCCTCAGCCCTCGTCATATTTGCATTCGGGCGGAAGGTGTTGCCCTCATAACCGAAGATATAAGCCTTATTAGCACCGTTGTACTGTGTAGGAATATGAGGGAGAACGGCACTTTCCTCGGGTATCTCAAGAGTACCTATCTTGTCTAAGGTGACGGTTTTTACACTGTCCGTGTTTATACCCTTGAAGGAGGTTGCAAATGCGCAGGTAACAGTCCTTTTGTCTGCGGAGAACTTAGTCAAAAGAAAGGTCGGACCGTGAAGCTTATCGTAGCCCTCGGATACGTTAGCGCCTATCACCGCAACGTCTATTCCTCTTGAATTGGTAAACTTCTTTGCAATGATTTCGCTTTTTGTCACGTTAGAAGAAATTATTGCAAGTATGTTGTCGTGCTTGTCGAAAGCCTTTTGCCAGGTAAGCTCACCGTCGGTCGGCTTGTCAAAGGAGTAAATGTTTATTCCGTCACATTCGGAGGTGGTTTTTACTGCCATTCCCGAGGGAGTTGCGCCAAGCTCTCTGTCCCAAATCGTGTAAAGCTTACCGTCGTTGTCAATCATTGAAGCAGTATAAACGATTGCGTATTTATCCTTGTGCTCCGCAAGTGTCGTATTGAACCAGTTAATTGCGGGAAGCGTCGGATAAAGCTCAAGATGATAAATAATATACGATGCGTCCTTGTCTGTTACAACGGTATAGTAGTTGTAATCGTTGAAATAATCGTACTCGTAATCATTCGGGATAATCGAGGTAACAGGGAAATACTTTGCAAGATAAGAGTCTCTGTTAAAGCCGCTGCTGTAATAGTCACGGCGGAGAAGGGAAGCACCAATCGGAATATTTTCATCTGTAAAAGGAGAGAAGGCTTTTTTCACGTCTTCAAATTCCTTTTCCCATTCAGGCTCGCTTCCGAACAGCTTCTGAAAATCTCCTACCGTCATACCCTTTTGGGTTACAGCATTTGTGTAGGTGTTACGGCTACCCGAGGTGATCTGTCCTAAAATTGAAAAGCTTTTAAGATTTAAGGAGTCCTTTTGATTTAAAAGCCACCAGCTTGCATCTTCAAGCTCCTGGTGCTTTTTTATAACGGTGTTATAATACTTTAATCCGTTGTAGCTTGCAACGGTAAACTCACCGTCGTCGGCGTATCCGTCTCCTATTTCAATAAATTCTGCAAATGATACAAGTGAGAGCGCAAAAATAAGACACAGCGTTAAAATAAACAATTTGAAGTGTTTCATATAATTCACCTGATTTATGCTGTACAAAAGCTACTTAATTAAAAGCAGCTTTTGTACAAGATGTTTTAGTTTGTTATTTCCTGTCCCGCGAAGCCGAGCACAACTCTTGCTCTAACGGGTGCTTCGGTCTGTGCCTCTGCCGTGTAGGTTGCCGTAAAGTCACCCTTTGCTATTGAAAGGCTACCGCTAACACCAACCTCCTCGGTGGTCTGCGTAGTGTTGTGATAGAGAACAGCCTTGCTTGTTGCAGGATCGTATTCAAGATAATCACTTGACGCCATTGTGCAGTTGAAGGTTATGCTCTCGTCACCAACCGTTACGGTAGGATTCTTAACGGGAGCATCGGTGTGCTCGTAAGCGTAAACCGTGCCTATCTGCGCATTCTTTCCCGTCTCACCGCAGGTGCGTATTGCAAGCTGTGTGATTCTGTTGTAGTAAACGACGTTTCTGAAGGTGTCGTAGTTTATCTGCTTGTCAACGATTCCCGTGAAGGAATACTTCGAGGTATCGTAATCCGCACAGTCACTGTCGATAAGCACGACCTCACGCCAGCCCTCAAAATTAAGGTCAATAAAGTAGTCTGTTCTTCCGTCCCATCCTCCCGCAGAGTTCTTGCTCTGTACGGATATGAGCATTGCGTCACCGTCGGCGCCCGTACCCTTGACTCTTGCAACGAAAGCCATATTCTTTGAAAGGTCGGTCTTTGCAAAGTTCTTGGTAATAACGCCTGCTCCGACGGTTGTGTTTTCGTCAAACTCAAATACCGTAATCGGATTGTTGAAGAGGGTAGAGTAGCGTGATTCAATGCGTATAAACGGTGTCTGCTTTTCAAATGGATTCGTTGCCTTGAAGGTGTTGAGAGGCTCGTTCTTAGCGTTGCCTGCGTTGTACATATTGTAGTACATTTGTAGGAATGCGTATTCGCCCGCACCCTTTTCAACAACCTTCCATTCACCGCCGATTGACTTGACCTTTTCGATAGCCTCATCATTGAAGTAGTGTGACTTACGAAGCTTTGCATAAATGCTGGTGTAATAGTTAATGTTTGCTCTGTTGAAGGGATTGTTCTTTACAGCGTCAATGTCAAAGCTGTGATATACGATAGTCATATCGTAAAGCAGTGCACCCATTCCGAGAGCGTCGAGGTCATCGTGGAACAGCGATTTTTCAATCGTGTTTTTAAGTCCTGAAATCGTAGACATATCGGGCTGGAAGTCAAACCAACCGAGAGTGGTCACCATATTATTCTTCATTGAGCCCTTGTTTGCTTCAATGTGAATGTTGATGTATTTCTTGACGGAGCTTGTGCCCGTATCCCATGCGCCCGTTCTTCCTCGTGCAAGCCACTCTTGCGGAGAGCCCGATGAGGTCTCGATTACAGGAGGCTTCTCACATTGAGAAATAATTCTTTGAAGGAAGGTCTGATGGTAGTACCACGTTTCGTGACCCTCGGGAAGATGCTGAGCGATACCGTCGATAGCGTCAAGATAGATCATCGAGAAGCCGCCCTCGTTGTACGCCTTTGCGGTGAGGTCTGCAACGTGATAGTAAAGGTCTGAGCCGAGAACGGGAACGAATCTTCCGAAGAAGCCCGAAAGGTGATATATAGTCGTACCCTTTTTGTGAGTGGCAGGTGTTGTACCGCACTGACCTCTGAGCACCTTCGTAAAGCCCGAGCCTATTGCATCACCGATATAAATTATCTCGCTGTCAATGAGAACGTAACGTGAGTTTTTATAGAAGAATGCCGATTTCAAATCAAAATTATCCGCGTCCTCTTCGGTGGGGATTGTCGTACGGGTTGCCGACATATCGGTACGGAGAGTATAGGTCTCGAGGGTCTCAAGCTGCTTTTGCCACTTGGGCTCCTTAAGAATCATTTCCGAATCGTAGGTTATGTAGTATGCGTAGGTATGAAGCGCGGTTTCAATTCCCGCCTCCTCGAATTTTTTGCCTATCTTTTCGTAGTATTCCTTTGCCGTACCCGATTCGGTATAAGCAAACCAGAAGTCGCCCGAGCGGAAGGTGGTAGCGCTTCTTTCGTGAAGGTCTACCTGGTCAGCGTCGATCTCCTTCATCATTGCGATGTACTCATCAAGAGTTTCGGGATTGGTATCGTCAATTATAGCGTAATCGCCGAAGTTACTTTCCCACTCCTTTGCATAAGCGCCGCCTGCCTTTGACTTGATGCCGTAGCGCAGGTCAATGGTATCTGTGAGCTTTTGAAGCAAGGGAAGAGCTTCAGCCTTTGTGGAGAAAACAAAGCCAAGCTTTGCGCCCATCGTTCCCATTGCATACTGCGTATATGCGTGTGCGGTAGTGGTGTCAGCCGTCTCTCTGTATCCCTTTACGACCGGATTTGTCCAAGCGGTCATACCTATGGAGTTGAGCATATAATCAGTGTCAGACGTTGCTGCTTTAAGAGTTGTTGACAGTACGGCAAACGTAATTCTTGAAAGGGAAGGAGCAATTTCCGAGTCGATTTCAAAGGTCATATAATCATCTTCAATATCGACGATAAGGTAAGCGACCGTGTCATCCTTGAAGGTCACCTTAATTCTGTTGCCCTCGGTTTCCATATTCTTGGGAGTTACAGTTTCACCGCTCTCATTTAAAACGTAAATAAAGGTTGTCGCCGAACGCATAATATTCTCGCCGTTTGCGAGGTTGATAATTTCTTTAACCTTACCCGTCTTTTTCGTCACTGTGATTGCGACGTGATCGTTTGCAAAGGTGTATGACGTTGAGGTTTCATTGACCCCTTCAAGCGATGCCTCGTAATAATAATCTCCGTGAACGTTGGAGTTTGATGCCATAAGCACGTTAAGTCTTGCCCAGTGTGAGCCAATGTCAACAAACTCGTTTTCAAGGTGCGAAAGGCTGACGGTTCTTTCGGAAACGTCAAGTCCCAAAAGTCTGTTGATGACGGTTACGACCTCCGCTCTCGTAATGGTATTGTCCGGACGGAAGGTTGAATCCTCGTAGCCGTTTACAAGACCTGCGGAAGCAGCAGCTATTATGGATTCATAGTAAAAATGGTCCTCGGGAACATCCTTAAAGGAAACATTTTTTGTACCCTTGAGGGTGGATGCAAGATTTGCAAGCTCAACAAATTCAGCGCGTGTTATCGGTTCGTTCGGCTTGTACGAATCGCTTGTGTTTCTGTCAAAAAATCCGCTTGTATCAAGGAAAGCCACAGCGTTATGAAACCAATCACCCGTCTTAACGTCCTTAAAACGTGTTACGTATCCATCCGGAACCGTTTGAACGCCGAGAATAAGTCTTGAAAAAATAGTACATGCTTCAGCCCTTGTCATATTTGCATCTGGACGGAAGGTGTTACCCTCGTATCCGTATATGTAAGCTGTGTTTGCGCCGTTATACTGAACAGAAACCTGTGGAGCTTCCTCTTTCTCCTCAAGCTCCGTAAGTGTACCGATTTTTGAAAGCTTGACTGATTTAACGCTGCTTTCAATAATTCCTTCGTAAGGTACCGCCCAGGCACAAGTGATTTCGGTATTGTCTGCCGAAAGCTTTGTCATAAGCACGGTGGGACCGTTACTCTTGTTGAGTCCGATATCTGCGTTTGCCGCAATTGCCGCAACCTCAATACCTCTTTCATTCTTAAAAGTGTTCATAACGATGTCCGAGGTGGTAACGTTGGAGGAGATTACGGCAAGCACGTTGTCATGCTTTGATATAGCCTTGTTCCATATGCCGATACCGTCGTGCGCGTGACTGTCCCAGCAGATAGCGTAAGACTTCATTGCCGTTGTGCCCTCTGCCTTGAAGCCGTTATCCCAGTCCCACATTGTGTACATTTCACCGGAATCGTCAATAAAGGATGAGGTGAAAATAACGGCATACTTGTCGGGATTTGCCATCATGGTTTCATTAAACCATGCGAGCACAGGCTCGGTAGGCCAAAGCTCAAGCTGGAATATAAGATATTCCGTTGAGTTGTTCTCCACAACTGTATAGAAGTTCATTTCGTCGAAAAAGTCGAATTTTGCCTCATCCGTCATTATTGCGTCAACAGAAAGATACTCGGGCATTATCGTCTGTCTGCTTGCGCCTGAGCCCGCGTAGTCGAACTTGGATGCACTGACACCGCAGGGAATACCCTCGTCAGCCAAAGGGGAAATTGCATTTGCAAGCTTTTTGTACTGTAAGCCCCATTCCTCCTCCGCGAGACAGAGTCGGATATACTCCTCTTTTGTAAGACTGCCTCTGGTTACAGTGTTCTGATTTCCTATTCTTCCGATAAAGGAAACGTACTTGAGGTTGTATTCGGGCTGAGTGCTTATAAGCCACCAGCAAGCATCCTCAATGTCCTTGAGTCCCTTGTCGGTCCTCAATGAATATATTTCGTTGAAGGATGCAACCGTGAGCTCGTTATCCTTAACGAAATCGTTAGCTGCATAACCCACGACCAACGCCGTAGATAAAACAATCGCCAAAATCAAAACCGAAAGAATTTTTCTCATCTTTTTCTCCTTATTACTTTAAATAAGCTTTCCTGATTACATTATAAGTTAATTATTAATAAAAAACTATATAAATTTTGACTAAATATAGTATATTTTTAACTATGTTCTGACAAAAAGTATTAAAAAATTATCGTTAACAAAAAAAGAACGGTAGCCGAAGCTACCGTTATATATGCTTTTACTGACCGTTTATGCTGATGTTACCCGTTACAGTAAGCACCGATACACCTGGGGTTACCGTAATTTCTCCGCTCGCGTCCTGCGTGTAGCTTGATGCGGGTACGGTAATCTGACCGGGTACGGTTGAAAACTGTCCCGTAGCCTGATTGTAGGTGTAATTCACGCCTTCGGTCCAAGGAACAGAATTATAAGTTACCGATACGTTTGTCAGAATCGGGTCAAAGAGGTCGTTTACAACTGCATTGGCATCAGTGTCAACGGGTGCGTTACCCGTATTCTGTATAACGAAGGTATAGGTGACCTCACCGTTATCCGTAACTATTGCAGGGGATATGCTCTTTGAAATTGTAAGGTCGGAAACACTTCTTGCGCTTACCGTTTCGCTTACCGAGATAGGTATCGCAATACCTCCGCCCGAAACCGTTGCCGAGTTTACGATTATTGAGCCCTCGAGGCTCGGTGCAAAGTCGTTTACCGTTGCCTCGTATATGATCATAACGTTGCTTTCAGCAGGAATGGATACGTTGCTGAAGCTTAAGGGAGGACCTGCCGTCACCGTCGGCGTTGTCTGAAGCACTCCGTTGACGTAGAGCTTTGCCGAGCCGTCAACGTAGGTGAGAGGGTATACCGTAGTACCGCCGACAGTATAAGCTCCAAGGTCATCCGTCAGAAGCACTCCCGTCTGAGCGGTCGTCCCCGCATTGACAATGCTGATGACGTAGGTTATGTCATCGCCTACGGCATATTCCGTTGAGACGGCAGACTTTGAGGCTGAAACAGTTTCAAGAAGCTGTCCCGTTGCAACGTTTGAGTTTCTCGTCACGTTACCGTATGTAAGTGACGCCTGGTTTGTAAATATTGCCATTTCTGTTTTCTCCTTTCGATAATTTGCACGGCATTGAAGAAAACAGCACGCGCCGTCAAGACGGCAACAGCTCTGCCACAATGCCGACGCAATATTATCCTATGCATAATTCGTTTTAGCGTTAAAGAAGAAGCAGATTACAATTTGCTTTTTCTCTTATCTTTTACAAAAAAAGAACCGAAGGCTTTAAGCCTTCAGTCTTTGAAGAATTTATTGTAAGTTTCAATCCAAGCGTCTGCAATAAGGGTGTGTCCCGCATGCGTGGGATGAACACCGTCTCTGAGCCAGTAGGTAGGATTTTCAGGATTATAGAGTGAGTCGAGCTTTTCCTGAAGAGGAATAAAGGGAATATTGTATTTTTCCGCCACTCTTTTAACCGCCTTTGCTTTGTCCTCAACATCCGCTCTGAAGTCGTCGTACATTACCTCGGTTGCAGGGCCTTTTAACACGAATGGCTCAAAAAGCATAATTTTTACGTTTGGATAGGCTTCGTAAATTTCGTCAAGAAGCAGTGAATAAACCTTCTCAAATTTATCGGTAGCAACACCGTTCTGACACGCGAATTTGTGCCATACGTCGTTGACGCCGATGAGAATACTTACAACGTCGGGCTTTGCATTCAAAACTCCGTTAATTTGTGCATATAGGTCAACGATTCTGTTTCCACTGATTCCAAGATTGACGAAAAAGTCCTTTTCGGGAGCTTCAACCGAAAGTCTTCCGCTGACGATTGTGGGATAGCCAAAGCCAAGATGAGCGCTTGCCGTCCTGTCTCTTCCTGCATCGGTAATGGAATCTCCGTAAAATACTATATTTGCCATAATTCACCTCAAAGATTTTTTTGTAGTATAACACTTAAAGAAATCCGTGTCAATAAATTAATTGAATTTTAATAGTGAACAGTAACAAATTCGGTTTATTGCATATAATAATCATGACGATATACAGAAAGGAAGAAACGCCAATGAACCCATTTGAACTTAAAGCCAAGCCGATTAATTCAACCCTGCTTGATTGGACACAGATAAGACCCTTGCCCTACGATAAGTGGGGAGACCCTTATACCCGTTGCCGTACCATCCTTATGAACGGTACCGAGTTTGAGGCTTGCTGGTTTTCACATCAATTCAGCCGTAACTGTCCTAACAACGACGTAAGACGAAATCTCGCACTTATCAGACGAAGCGAGCAGGATCAGCAAAAGCTTTTATCCATTTTAAAGCCTGCTGACGAAACACTTCTTGAGCACACGATAGGCTACGAGCAGTTAGCCGTAGACCTGACGGCTCATCTTGCTAAAAAAGAGCCTGATTGCTACGTCAAGAAGGCACTCGATTTTGCTCTGCTCGAGGACTTTGACCACCTTTACAGATACGCCGATTTTCTCGATATGGAGACGGGCGTACACGCTGAGGACCTTGTTGGCAGATACACCGAGATAATGCCTGCAAGACCTACCGTATCTCATTACAGGTATCCCTTCGATACGGTGAGATATTCAATAAATAACAAGACCGCGTCACCGATTACCCGACTTTGTGTTGGTATAATCACCGCCGCAGAGCAGCAGACGATGAATTATTATATGAACGTGTGTGCCGGTTATCCGAACGACCGCGGACGCTTCTTGTATCAGGAAATCGGAATGGTAGAGGAGGACCACGTTACCCACTACGGCTCACTTATGGACCCGTGCGCTACCTGGCTTGAGAATCTCGTTATGCATCAATATACCGAAGCGTATCTTTATTGGTCTGCATATGAGACCGAGACCGACGAGCGTATTAAGGGTATCTGGGAAATGCTATTTGAAATGGAGCTGTCACACCTTGATTTAGCCTCACAAATGTTGGAAAAGTACGAAAACAAGAATCCCATATCAGTCGTTGGCGGTGACGGATGCTTCCCCGATGCACTTCGACTTGAGTCTAACATTCCTTACGTCAGAAACGTCTTGTCTCAATCCGTACAGATGACAGGCTGCCGTGAGGAGTACGAATGTGTGAATAACCTTCCCGAAAATGCGGATTTCTTTATGTATCAGAGGCTTGTGAATCACGACCTTAATACAGTTAACAGTCATACGATTATTGAGGATTATATCAGAATGAACGGTATGGATTACCGCTTTGAAACCTCTCTCAATCCCATTCCCGCACTTCAGGTCAGAACGAGTGACGACACGACACTCGGCAGAGTCAAGGGCGTTTCAAACGCTTGTAATCTCGATATTTAAGAACAAAAAAGCAGTTCGGCTCGACCGAACTGCTTTTTGCGTATGACGGGCATATCAATGCTCTGTGGTGAAAGTCCACCGAGGCGTAGTTACCGACGAACTCAAAAGCACCTTGCAAGTTTCACACCGTGAGGTGTGGGAGAGAAGAAGCAATAGCGAAATCGTAGCC